>NZ_JADGIA010000321.1 GCF_019683635.1 Thermogemmatispora sp.
GGTTAGCTGGGCGCTCATCGGGACGCTCCTCATTTTTCTCCTCTCCTACTTTGACGTTAAGTGGTCGGTCTTTGCTATGGCGCCTTTCCTGATTCTGGAGATCAGCGTGCTCGTGATCCTCGACCTGGTGATCTGCCTGCGTGGAGGAGCGAGCGGGCATGACCTGCTACATACCTTCAGCGCGGCGGGAGCAGATCTTAAAGGAGCGGCACCAGGTGGCGTGCTCGGCATTGGTATCGGCATGGCGTTGGGGGTCTGGTCCTGGGTGGGCTTCGAGGCTGGGGCTGTCTACGGGGAAGAAGCCCGCAACCCGCGCCTGGCGGTACCGGTGGCGATCTTCAGTGTGGTAGCTTTCCTGATCATCCTTTATGTCTGGACGTCCTATTCAGCTACCATCGGCTACGGCTGGCAACACGCTGTTGATCAGTTTGCTGCCAATCCCAGCACTGCCTATTACACCCTGGCCACCGGGTACGTGGGCGGTTGGTTGCAGGCTCTCATGATCATTGCCATCAGCACCAGTGCCCTGGCCTGCGGCCTCGCCTTCCACAATGGCATGGTTCGCTACCTCTACGCTATGGGACGGGAGGGCATCCTGCCACCGCTCTTTGGTAAGACTCACCCCCGCTATCGCAGTCCCCATATG
Organism: Thermogemmatispora sp.; assembly: GCF_019683635.1. Lineage (GTDB taxonomy): Bacteria > Chloroflexota > Ktedonobacteria > Ktedonobacterales > Ktedonobacteraceae > Thermogemmatispora. Next base: position 647 of record NZ_JADGIA010000321.1, read on the forward strand.
GCCATTGTGGCTCAGTCGCTCTTTACCTGTCTGCTAGTTGCCTTTTTCGCCCTGGTGACGCAGAAACCAGGGACGGGTAGCTATGGCTTTGGCCTGCCGGGCAATGGCTATCAACAGGTAGACGGGCTGGCCCCTTATGCCTGGCTCGCGACGGCTGGGACCATTGCCTTCATTATCGTCTACATCATGGTTAACCTGGCGGCCCCTCTCTTCGCCTGGCGTTTTGACCGCTCCAGCTTTGGGATCATGCGCCATGTCGTGGCTCCCCTGCTCAGCTCGATGGTGCTACTGATCCCGCTGGCCTCCTTTATCATGCCTGCTATCCCAGGTCCCATCGGCTCCTTTTTCACAATGCTGGGTTTTGCTCCCACTCCCTTTCCGACCAATATCCTGCCCCTGTTCGTGCTGGCTTGGATCATCTGTGGCTTGCTTTATGCCAATTATCTGGCGCGCAGCGACCCGGAGCGCTACGAGAAGATGGGGCGAATCGTGCGCGGCGATGTCGTCTAATCCGCAGGTGGACCTGAGAGGCGTCCCTTCCTACATCTACCAACCTTGACCTGTCCTGCGCCGTCTCTTCAGGGCCAGGAGAGCCTGCGATTGCGCCCAAACTAACAGACTCTCCTGGCCCTCTCTCTTACACTTCAATCTCGATAAATATAATATCTTCTATTTATAGCTAAATGTGGCCAATCTTGTGTTATTTTTCTTGCAAAAAGCAGATAAAGCAGTAAACTCAGCATAGAGAACAGCGGACCCATCACCAGTTAGCCGGGCGAGAGGAAGAAAAGCGGATCAGGGGCAGCGGAGTCGCTGCGGCGCAGGTGGGAAGGTTCAGGTCAGGGGGAGGAAACTCATGGCGCTCTACTCAGAGAGGAGCAAGTGGCACAGTGCCCAAGAGCCGCTGGCCTCAGAAGAATACGTAGTCAAGGCCATGCCGGCGGTGTTAGGCACCATTGAAATGACCGCCTTTTTTATCGTTATTGTCTTCTTCATTACCAACGCCAACACGGCGAGTACGGCGGGGCCAGCGGCACTCACCTATCTGGTGGTTGGAGCTATTGTCTTCTTTCTACCCAGCGTTATCGCCACTGCTCAGCTGGGAGTGATGTTCCCGTACGAAGGGTCACTTTACAACTGGACCCACAAAGCTTTTGGGGGCTATTGGAGCTTCTTCGCGGCTTTTTGTGCCTGGTTTCCGGGCGTTCTGGTGATGGTCAGCGCGGCAGATAATGTGCTGGCCTTTATTCAGGGACTTAATCGTCAGTGGGTGATGCAGCCCTGGCAGCAAGGACTGATCATCATCGGCACGCTGGCGCTGGCCGGCCTTCTAGCGCTCCAGCGTTTTCGGACGGTAGCGAATGTTATCCTGGTAGCGGCGAGTGCTATTGTAGGGGCGCTGGTCATCCTGGGGGGAGCGGCGACCTGGTGGCTGCTCAGTGGACATGCTCCCCTGAGTGACTTTGGGGAAGTGGAGGCCTGGCTGCCGACCCTTGCTCCTCATGGAGGGAACATTGCCACCTTTGGCCTGGTCATACTGGCCTATCTCGGGGCCGAGACGCCGCTCAACATGGCCGGAGAACTAAAGCGCCGGCGGGTGATAACGCGCCATCTCTGCTGGGGGCCGCTTGTCGTGCTGCTCGGCTATCTGATTGCTACGGCGGCCCTGCTCGTCGTCGAGGGGCCGACCAGTGGCGCCCTGCTGCCGGCGTTGGTGGCTACTGTTGATCTCAGCCTTGGCAAGATCGCTGGCAATCTCATGGCTGTTTGCCTGATCATCTTTTTTTTCACTGCCATTGTGGCCTACAACTGCAGCTATGCTCGCCTACTGCTGGTTGCGGGGATTGATCAGCGGCTTCCTGCTGGAGTGGGGCGCCTCAGCCGCAACCGGATTCCGGCCAGGGCCATTCTCTTCCAGACACTCATGGCTATCATGCTCGCCGCCCTTATCTTCATTGTGGCCCCGTTGGTGGTGCATGTCGGCTCTCCTGCCGACCTGACCACTGAAGTCTACAATGTGATGCTGGCCTCTTCGACCCTGGTCTGGGCCACCTCTGCCTCATTTCTCTTTGCCAACCTGATCATGCTGGCCTTGCGCAATCGCGAGGCCTTCCACGCTCAACTGATCTTCCCGGCGCCGGTCCTCTGGGGAAGCGTGGTGCTCGGTCTACTCTCATCGCTTTTTGCTGTTGTCGATTCTCTTATTTTCTCCTGGATTCCGACGCTTATTCCCAATGGCAGCTGGTGGTACATTATTGGAGGAGTGACCTGCTTCTGCCTCATTATCGCTGCTATCGGCAGCATGTTCGCAGCCAGTGAGGCCGACTGGCAGGGCTTGAGCGGTGAGTGATTGGCCGCCTGGGGAGAAGAAAGGGCCAGTGGTGGAAGGACAAAGCAAAGGTCAATTATTGAAAGGAGCGCGAGGTGCAACCGTCAAGAAGAAGGACCTGAGCACCTCTGAAGCCAGCAGATGTCTCCACACACCGATCTGGCTGGCTATGAGCTGCAGCGATCAGGGGAGACAGGTTTCCAGCGAAGGAGCAGGTCAGGGACAATTACGCTGTAGAACGAGGAGTAGCGACAATAGAGGGAGAAGCCAGGAAAAGCTAAAAAGAAAGAGCCGGTGGTCGGACTCGAACCGACGGCCTGCGCATTACGAGGGCGCTGCTCTACCGCTGAGCTACACCGGCTGGGATTGGGTTAACCAAACGGCTCCAGTG
>NZ_JADGIA010000097.1 GCF_019683635.1 Thermogemmatispora sp.
GGTTAGGCTGAAGCGCTTTCTGCGCGCCGTTGTCTTCGTCGGAAGGCTCCGCTGCTCTTCGATGGCTTTGATCATAAGCACACATCCCCTGGGAACAATTGTGTCCATGCCATGACACGGTAGTACCACAGCTGCTGGCCCGCGACTGCCAACCTGTGCCTATCGGCCTGTGCCTACCGGCCTGTGCCTACGGACCTGACACCAGTACCACGTAAAAATAGGCGAAGAAGCTCCATCTATCCAGCGAGACCTGCCTACATTTGCAAAAGGTAAGAGTCCGACTGGCATCCCGAAGGAGTCCCCAACAGCCCCACAAGAGAGACGTCAGTACGCCTCATCGCGGGTCATCCAGTGAGTCGGGCCGGCCTGTCCGCCAGCCATCGCGTAGCTTGAGGGCGAGGCGGAGATAGCCCTTCCTCTCCCCCTCTTGCCCCTCAGCTTGCCCCTCCGCCTCAGTAGCCCTGTCCCTTCCGAAGTCCTCGCAGACGCGCGGCTGAACTGCCAGGTTCTACTCAGGCGGAGAGGAGCCAGCGGACAAGCCAGCAAGCGATCTCACCCGAACGAGAGGCGCCTCGCTTTCCTACGCGGAAGCGTAAGCCTGCTGAGCTGTTGACTCCAGCGAACTCAGGACACTATCGAGCTTAGTCGGGTCCTTGATGAAATCCAGCATGGCTTTCCAGTAAGCCGTCTCCATCGCCGGAGGCATCAGGTCATCGGCCCCGAAGCGGAAGATCGTAGCACTGGTCAGCATCTGCGCCGAAGCGCGCGCGACATCATTAGGATAGGCTGACAAGGAAACCGCCTTGCTCGGCGAAGTGAAGCCGCCGCGCTTGACCCAGATTTCTTGTGCCTGGGCCGTCTCCAGGTACTTCACCAGCTCGCGCACACCATTGTTATCCCTTAAGGCTACGATCACATCAGCACCCCCAGTCACAGCCCCCTGATACTGGGGATTAATCGTCGGGAAGGGGAAGAAATTGAAATCCTTGCCAGGCTGGGCGCTCTTGAACTGCGCCGTAATGAAGCCGGCAGTGAAGTCGCCGAGGTAGTAGAGGTAGGCCTCAGGAGGATTCTTGAAGGGGGCATAGCTGGCGTCCTGGAAGTTGGTGGCCAGGATCGACTGAGGCGCGCCATTGATATAGTGTTTGCCAGTGACGATCTGGGCGAAGGTCTGGAAAGCCTGCTTGACACTACTATGGGTCCAGGGGATCTTGTGATTGACCCATTGATCGTAGAGATCAGGCCCCGACTGCAGCAGGAAGATCTCATCGACCCAGTCGGCAGCCGGCCAGCCGCTGGCCGAGCCGCTCTCGACCCCCATCGACCAGGGGAACTTTCCCTTGCCAGCAATCATATCGGAGAGCTTGATCAGGTCGTCCCAGGTCTTGGGAATCGTACCGCCGATCGCCTGAAACTGCGTAGGATTATACCAGATAGTACCCTTGTTGGCCGCCTTGTAGAAGAGCGCGTAGAGCCGACCGTTGTAGGAACCCAGATCGATCCAGGTCGAAGCGTAATCGCTCTTGACCTTGTTCATATCCAGGAAGGAATCGAGGGGGATTAGCTTGCCCTGGCTCGCCAGCTGTTGCATCTTGCCCGGATTGGGCAGCACGGCAATATCTGGCGGGTTGCCGCCGCGCAAGCGCGAGGTGAGCACCGCATCAAGATCGCGTGTCGCCTCGATCTTGACCGTGATCTTCGACTGACTCTCGAAGGGAGTCACTACGGCGTCAAACGATTGCTGCTCCTCGCCGCTCCAGACATTGAGCACATCGATCGAGCTGACGGTTGCAGGCGTACTGCTGCCCCCAGTAGTGCTGGGCGTACCACAGGCCGCCAGTACTGAGGCGGCAGCGCTGGCCGTCAACCCAAGCGCCATCGCGCGTTGTAGAAAGACCCGTCTCCCGATCCGATGCTCACTCAGATCTTCTACGAGCCGATCTAGCGCCTCGCGCTGTTGCCGATCATAAATAAACATAAGCTCCTCCTTTGGGCTGATGTTGCTCGGCTCACTACAGTTGCGTGCAGCTTGCAACTGTCACAGACAAACAGGGAACGGAGCAGAAAGATGTCTGTGCAGACAGAGAGAGTGTAGCCAGGCAGCCCCAAACTGGCAACGTCCTCATAGGGACAGCGTGACGGCTCATAGACGGCTTGATCTGGCCAGTCCTCCCTCCTTCCTTTGTTTGCTCCCAACACAAGCTTGCTGACAGCGTCGCCGCAGCCAGCTACAGCAGATAGCACGGCCCACTCAGCCGACCTGGTCAGCCTCTGGTCCTCCAAGCAGACTGATCGCGCGGCTCCGAGACAGCAATCTTTCTCTCATTTCCCGATGGTAACGGCAATCTTAAGCGTTTCTCTGTCAGATTTTTCATGGCTCTCCTGTCATACAGTATAGGCAGAGGGACAACAAGCGCAGAAAGGATACAGCCGTGAGCAAGGCCAGAAAAATGCCTGCCAATGACCGGCTCCGCAGCGAGCGACTCCGTCGGGGCTGGTCGCGCGAGTATGTGGCGGCCCAGATCGGAGTGGCTGATCCGAAGACAATTGGTCGTTGGGAGCGTGGGGACGCCATTCCCAGCGCCTACTTCCGCCAGAAGCTCTGCAGCTTCTTCGGCCTGTCGGCCCAGGAGCTGGGCCTCTATCAGGAGCCTGCCCACGTCGTTCCGCCGACCAGCGAGTCGTCCGCTTGTGGATCAGCCCGAACACATGAGGAAAGCAGCCACGAGTCGCCTGAGCAGCCGGGGATTAACAAGAGCATCTTTGATCCTGCCATGCCTCTCGTAACGCCAGAGAGTCTTGCCCCGATTGGGCGTGACCGGATCTTATCCCAGCTAAAATCGCAATTGATGCAAGAACGAAGCGGCAACACGGTGGCCCTCTACGGTCTGCCTGGAGTTGGCAAGACGACGCTGGCTCTGGCCCTGGTACACGATCCAGAGGTGCAGGCCCATTTCAATGGGGGTATCCTCTGGGGCCGGCTCAGCAGCGAACCTCATCTTCCTGCTCTGCTACGCCACTGGGCAGCGCTGCTAGAGATTCCACCCCACATTCAGCTCCGCCTGGAAAGCCTTGAAAGCTGGATTCAGGCGCTGCGCGCCGCCATTCAGCATCGACGCATGCTGTTGGTTATTGACGATGCCTGGTCATATGCTGAATCCTTGCTGCTGATGGTCGGAGGGCCACAGTGCGCTTATCTGCTGACAACACGCTTGCCGGTGGTGGCCCTCCACTTCGCCAATGAGCGGGCTTTCCGCGTTCCTGAGCTGGAGCAGGAGCAGGCGCTGGCTCTTCTGGAGCGCTTTGCTCCCCTGGCCACTCGTCTGGAACCGGAGGCCAGCCGCGCTTTGGTACAGGCCGTCGGCGGCTTACCCTTGGCGCTGACCCTGATCGGGCGCTACCTGCAGGCCCAGACCTACAGCGGCCAGATCCGCCGCTTGCGCTCAGCCCTGGAGCGCCTCCAGAATCCGCAGCTGCGCCTCTCACTGGAGGGCTGCGACGCCACCGTGGAACCTCACCACTACCACGCCCAGGCCGCTCCACCATCGCTGGCAGCTGCACTTGCAATCAGCTATCGCCGTTTGAGCCGTGAGGCTCGCCAGGCGTTGACTTGCCTGGCAGCTCTACCACCGAAGCCGCAGACCTTTCATGAAACATCGCTGGGCCAGCAGGTCTCAGCTCAAACGCTCGATGAGCTGCTGGATGCCGGTTTGCTAGAAAGCGCCGGCCCGGACAGCTATACGTTGCATCCAGTGATCGCCGAGTACGCACGTAGCTACTCTCACCTCCAGGAGCAGGATCTCACTCCATCTGTTTCCCGACCCGTCGCCGCGTCTGTCCCGCTGGCAGAGCGCCCTCGCGCCGCGAGCCTCGGCTCTCCCGAACGTCCTGCCCGCTGCCCAGATCTAGCGCCGATGGTGTATCATGGAGGGGAGAGATCTCAGCCGTCGCTGCCTGCGCTCCATCACCAGGACCATCAGCAGCCGGCTCATGCTAATCCCCTGGCGCTCTCTCCCTGAGCTGCCTCCCAGGGGGTCCAGACTGCCACCTCGCGCGCTCTCTGGCTCACCTGCTTGAGAGAGCACTAGCGCAAGGCAGCAGACCCAGAGCAGACGCCGGGGTCTCTCTGCAGTTGTCTTCGGCAGCTCGTTAAGGAACCTCACCTATGGCCTACAGGATAGAGGATACGTCTTCATCGGAGACAAATGGCTCGCCTGATGAGCTAGCTCTTGTGCAACGAGCGCAACGCGGCGACGAGGCTGCCTTTAATACGCTGTTCGAGCGCTACGAGCATAGGATCGCTCGCTACCTGAAACACATGGTCGGCAACGATGGGGTGAGCTGCGATCTGACCCAGGATACGTTTTTCCGCGCCTGGCAAGGACTACCAGGTCTACGCGATCCGCAACGTTTCGCCAGCTGGCTGTATCGCATCGCCACTAATCTTGCTCATAACTATCTGGAACAGGCCAGGCGCATGCAGTACGTCCCCTGGGAAGACTGCCATGAGGACAGTCGCGAGCTGAGCACGCTAGGGATGGAACAGCATATCGAAGAGCGCGAGTTGACCCAGATCGCGCTTGCCCACGTCTCGCCCACTTACCGCGCCTGCCTCATTCTATACGTGATTGAAGGACTGCCACAGCGCAAGGTAGCTGAACTGCTGGGCATGAAAGAATCATGCGTGAGTAAATATCTCAGTCGAGGCAAAGAGGAGATGCGCCAGATCTACCAGCGCCTGGAGAGTGAAGGGCTTCCGACCAGGCAGAGAGGAGGTAAGCGGAAATGAAGCAGCCGCCGCGTCCTCCTTGCCCATCCTGGGCTGAGAAGCTCGCTCTGCGTCCGGAGGACCTGTCACCTGCCGATCGTGAGGCGCTACAGGCTCATCTGGAGCACTGCCCCGTCTGCGCAGCTGCCCGGGCCGACTATGAGCTGCTCGATGCCCGCCTGCGAGCACTGCCCGACCCGGTGCTGAAGCCTGTGCCACGTCTGGCCGCCCTCATGAGCAAATTCGCCAGCGAGGAAGAGGAGCATTCAGCACCACCGTTCGCAGGCCGGACTCGCCCGGCAAGCAGCCTTTACGCGCGACCCAGGCCGGCCCGCTGGTCGCGGTCGCGTCAGCCTGTCTGGACAGCCGTGGTCGCCCTGGTGGCGGCTTGCCTCATGCTGGTCATGGGCCTGCCATTGATGCACCTGCTCACAGAGAGCGGAGCCAGCAGCCCGGGCACACTGCTGGTGACCTACCGTGGACATAGCAGCGCTATCAGCTCTTTAACCTGGTCGCCGGACGGCGGCTCGCTGGCCTCCAGCGACCTCAAAGGCACCATCGAAGTCTGGAGCGCTCTGACTGGCACGCTGCGCTATCGCTATGAGACTAGCGCCGGTATTGCCTACGCCGTGGCCTGGTCCCCCAACGGGCGCTATCTGGCCGCCGCCTTTGAGAATCATACCGTCGAGGTCTGGAACACCGAAACGGGCCAGCGTCTCTATCGCTTCACTCGCCACACAGATATCGTCTATGCGCTGGCCTGGTCGCCAGACAGCCGGAGATTGGCCTCTGGAGGAGGCGACAATCGCATCTGGGTTTGGGATGCCACCACAGGAGCCAATGCCGTTGTCTATAATGGCATCTTTCCCGTGACAACGCTGGCTTGGTCCCCGGACGGAAACTACCTGGCAGCAGGCGACGCCGGCGACATTGTCCGCATCTGGAACGTGCACACCAGCAATCCAGAGACGCCGCTCCTCTCCTATACAGCCCACAGCGATACCATTACCTCCCTGAGCTGGTCACCGGACGGTCGCTATATCGCCTCAGCCAGCAAGGATGGCACGGTGCGCGTCTGGAACGCCAAAAACGGCAGCACCCTGCGGGTCTACACCGGCCACCACGGTAGCGTCGATGCCGTTGCCTGGTCGCACGACGGACGCTTCATCGCCTCTGCGGGAGCCGATGCTACTGTGCAAGTCTGGAACCCCTTCAACGGCGAGGTGGCCCTGATCTATCGACAGCACAGTGATGAAGTCACAGCTGTCGCCTGGTCTCCGAACGATCACTATCTGGCCTCCGCGGGCTGGGACCATACGGTACAGGTCTGGCGTGCTCCCTGACCACTCCAGGTACAGCTGCTGAACGGCTTGCGGTTCTACCTCCAAGAGAGAGAGCGGCCACCTCATACCGATCCCATCCCACTCTCACGTCAGGCTCCTGCCCCTGGTCCCGACCCGATTGGGAGTCCCTGGCCAACCAGTCGGGGCCGGGGGAGCCGTCTCCCTCTCTATCTTTCTGCCTCGCCTCCTGATCTACCGCAATTATCCTTACAGCTGCCGAAGAATCAGAAACATGTCAGGTTCTTCTGGCATTATCAGTTAGCACTGCGTCTCTCTGGCAGCCACCATATTGCACAGACAGCCCGAAAGAACTATACTGTGAGGTAGCTAACTCACGCCCCTATCGCTGGAAGCTCAGTGCGCTGTGAGCCTGGGAGGAACGCATGCCCGCGCCACACCATCATCACCAACGGCGCGATGAACAGCCGGGCTGGCAGGCTCAGGATCAGCGGAAGCAGTGCAAGCAGGAGCGCCTCCGCCGTCGCGTCTTCTTGCAGCGTGCTGTGACCTTGGGCCTGGCCGCCCACTCAGCACTCGCCTTGCTAGCAGCCTGCGACAGCCAGTCCGCCTCGGTCGATGTTTTGACCGTCTGGAGCAGCGAGGAGCAGGACTCTTTCCGGGCAGTGGTTGCCCCTTTCGAACGACAGACTCAGATCAAGGTGCAGGTTGTCTCTACTCGCGATCAGGACACACTCCTGACCACGCTGCTACGAGCGAACACACCTCCAGGGGTTGCCATCCTGCCCAATCCGGGTGGGATGCAGCAATTGGCCGCACAGGGGAAGCTACTCCCTCTGGACAGCTTCCTGGATATGGAGATAGTCAAGCGTGACTATAGCCGTACCTGGATCGATCTCGGGAGCTACAAGGGAGCGCTCTATGCACTCTTCTACAAGGCGGCTAATAAGGGAATCATCTGGTATAACCCTCGGCAACTGCAGGCACTCGGCCTGAGCGTCCCTCATACCTGGGATGAGCTGATCGCGGTCTCTAACGCCATTGCCGCCCAGGGACGCTATCCCTGGGCCATCGGCGTCGAAAGTGCAGCCTCTAGTGGCTGGCCTGCTGCCGATTGGATCGCCGAGCTGTATTTGAAAGAGTGGGGACCAGAGATGTACCAGCGCTGGGTAAACCACACCATTGCCTGGACCGACCCAACCATTAAACAGACCTTTCGCCGCTTCGGCTCTATTCTCACTGGCAAGCACTATATCTCCAATGCTCCGACCTCGATCTTGCTGACGAACTTTCAGGACGCCAGCTACGCTCCCTTCGAACAACCGCCGCGCGCCTACTTTTACTATTCGGGCGACTTCGTGCTTGGCTTTGTCACGAGCCGCTTCCCCACCATTGTCCCTGGCGAGGAGATCAACTTCTTTCCATTCCCGGAGATCAACCCACGCTATGCTGGCGCTGTCACTGGGGGAGCCGATGCTGTGGTTGCGCTGCAGGATACAGCAGAGGTGCGGGCTCTGGTGCAATACCTCGCCAGCGCACAAGCGCAGGAGATCTGGGTTCGGCGCGGCGGCTTTACCTCGGTCAATAAGTCGATTTCCCTCAGTGCCTATCCCAACCCGGTCGCCCGGGCCTCGGCCCAAATGCTCAGCCAGGCCCCCTTCTTCTGCTTTGGGGCAGGCGATTTAATGCCACCAGTGGTCCAGCACGCTTTTTGGAAAGGCATGCTGGCCTTTATCCGGGAACCAGATCAGCTTGACACGATTCTCAAGGCCATTGAAGCGGTCGCCCAACGTAACTATCCCGCCTAGCCAGTCAGGTCCAGCGCAGGCGCGAGATCCGGTAGAGCAACTTTCTCGCTGCCCCTGCCCATATTCACGATCTCCAGAGTGGGCAAGATCGGCCTGAACGCAGTGCCCTCTGGGCCGTTGAGCCAGGGCTGTCCCTGGCCAGTATCCTGCCCGCGTCCCCTGAACGCCCCCCTTGTGAAAAAGGGCAGTGGCGTTGTAAGCTATGACAGAGAGCGAACCAACAAACAACCACAACAAGTGCATTGACAGAAGAAGTCAAGAAAGAGGTTAACGGGCTGATCGATTCGGCGGCGTGAGCCACCGACCCCCTGCGCGCCTGGGGCCGAGCAGGGCAGGTCAGCTAGCCTATCAGAAGCGCTGCTTTCTGCTGGAAGCGATTGTAGCTAAGGAGCACAATGGTGCCTGAACAGAACAACCCTAACAATCAGCGCAGTCTCCGTGCATCCAATGGGAAACCCTTGATTCTGGGCCAGTCCCGCAGCCTCTCCGATTACGAGGCGGCTATGATTCAGCGCATGATTCGCGAGGAACAGCATTCTTCGCGCGCGCTGGAGATTCCCAAGGAGGACTTGGCTCAGGAGGCGACCACCCGCATGCGCCCAGAAGTGGCCGAGGTGGTGGCTGCCAGTCGGGTACGCGAGATTCTGCAGATGTTTAACCGCGACTACCTCTACGGACAGGGCCGTTTTGATGAGTACGAAAGCGGCCTGCTGCTGAAGTGGGGCGATGGCTACTCGCGCAAGCATATCTGGGTGAGCGTGGAGAACGGGAACCTGCTCTTCGAGACGAGCCACATGCGCAAGTGTAGTAAGCCCTACTGCACTGGCACTCATCATGTGCTCAGCCGCGAGCAGTATACAAATCTCGATCTGATCAATCAGGAGCTGGCCGAGCTGTTCCGCCGTCCCGTTCAGGAGCCAACCGACGACTAAGATGAGATGGGACAGGGGCGAGACGCGCGCGGACGCCAGCGCTTCTGGACCAGAGCGAACAGGTCCGGGCTGCTAGCGTCGTCAGTTAACCAATCAGCAGGAGTGCTAGCCTGTGTCACGATCAGTACTTGCTCTAGAGCGGGATCTCTTCTTCGCGGTGAAGATACGCGATACGCTGCGTCATCTGGCCTTGGAGACGATCGTTGTGCGCGATCTGGCTGCCTTCTCGCGAGCGCTGTCCGGCAACAGCTCGATATCTGGGCAGCCGCGCGAGCAGCTGGCGCTGGCGATTGTGAATATCTCAACACCAGGTGTGGCCTGGGATGAGGCCATCCGCCAGGCCCGCCAGTATGGGCTGCCAGTGCTCGCCTTTGGCCCCCATGTCGATGTGGAGGCCCGCGCCAGGGCTTTGGAAGCCGGCGCCCAGCGGGTGGTCTCCAATGCAAAGCTGAGCAGCTCGCTGACGAGCCTGGTGCAGGACCTGCTCACCTCTCCAGAGAGAGTCGATCTCACTACCGGGGACGAGGAGCACTAATCTTCTCTCAACCCTCTCTAGAGCACGGCTGAGTTTGACAACATCCCCCAGTGACATGCTATAATGACTGTGTCCCGCAGAGGGATATCCTGAAGCCTATCTCAGGCGACAGCCTTCCGATAGGCGAAGCCCGGAAAGGAGGCGATGCCTATGCTGAAGTTGCCTGTCCGCTTACTAGGGATGGTGTTTCAGGTGGACAGACTTGGCCCGTAAGGGCCATTTGTCAGAAGATAAGTGACTGAAGGCCGGATCTCTCTTGATCCGGCCTTCGTTTTTTTGCCCTCTTGCACGCTCCTTGCAACTCTACTCCCGTTGTGCTATACTACATTGAACAAATTTTCTAGTTACTCTGAGACAGCGAAGGTAGCAGAGGAGAGAGCAGTGCGTTCAACCGTGGCTGTCTGCAGCTTTGCCGCTCAGAGGATGGCCAGACGGAAAGAAAGGGAGAACGTACGCAGTACCGTACCATTAACCACGATAAGATCAGTAGAGTAGCCCAGCATCGACGGGGGGCATAACTATGTATCCTATTCTCAAACTTACCCAGACCATTCAGGTGCTGCCGAGCCAATCCGTCTACCAGCGGCGCGCGGTGCAGCAGCCGATGCTTCCTGGGTTGGAGCCAGAGCCTTTAGAGGAACCCCGGCCTGTCCGCAGCAATCGTCAGCTTGCCGAAGTACTGGCGAGCGTGGCCGAGCTGCTTGAGCTACAGCACGGCAACCCTTATCGGATTCAGGCCTACCGCAACGCGGCGCGGGCGATCCTTGATCTTCATGAGCCAGTTACAGAGATCATCGCGCGGGGTGAGCCGCTGCCCATTGCGGGCCTGGGTCGTCGCATGCAGGCCCATATCGCTGAGCTACTGCAGCGGGGGACCCTGACCTTCTCCCACGACCTTCTCCCCCAGAGCTTGCCAGTAGGAGCGCGTCACCTCCTGACGATCGAGCATATCGGCCCGCGTACAGCCCTGCGACTCTATGAAGAGTTGGGCATTGACTCCGCTGAGAAGTTATGGCAGGCCGCCAATGAGCAACGCCTGCGTCGCTTGCCCGGCTTTGGCCCTCGCAGCGAGGAGCGCCTGAAGCAAGCCGCCGCGCGCGCCCTTCAACGGCAGGAGCCGGAGCCGCCAGCCAGCCTGGGAGGTGTGGCATGAATGGCCTTGCTGCGCTGTTCACCACCAGTCCCAGGCCCGTCGACTAGAAACGGCCTTGCTCAACCAGGGCAATAAAGCGCTGCTCCAGCTCCCAGGTACGTGGTCCCGGCTGGCCTGAGCCAATCACCAGGTCGTCGATCTGCACCACCGGCATAATCTCCTTGGACGAGGCAGTCAGGAAGGCTTCATCAACCGAAGGCAGCTCGGATAGCGCAATTGGTCGCTCCTCGATTGGGAAGCGCTCCCGAGCCAGCTCCAGAACTACTGCGCGCGTTACTCCTGGAAGAATACCTTCCCGCGGTGTCACCAGGGTGTCGCCCCGGAAGACGAAGAAATTGCTGCGCGTCGCCTCCAGGAGCTGCCCCTGCTCATTGACAAAGAGAGCATCGGCAGCTCCACGCCGCACCGCTTCCTTGAAAGCCCGCACCGCCGCTATGTAGCTGGTCGTTTTGGCTTCCGGCGCCTCCCGTTGCAAGCGACAGGTAATCAGGCGCAGCCCGCGCTTGAAGGCCCCCAGATCGCGTTCGGGTAAGGGCGTAATCAAGACCGCCAGTAGCGGCTTCCCGGATGGGAGAATGCCGTCTTCGCTTGTGCCACCGGTCACTAGAATACGCAGGGAGGCATGGCGAAAGGGATTGCGCCGGATAGTCTCCTCCAGAACAGCCCGAATCTCTTCGCGCGTGTAGGGAATAGCTAGATCAATTAGCTCCGCAGAGTGATACAGTCGATCAAGATGATCTTCAAGACGAAATGGACGACGATCGTAGGTACGTAGGGATTCGAAGACGCTGTAGCCTCGCAAGACGGCCACATCGGTCAGAGGGATAGAGGCCTCGTCTGGATGGACCCACCGTCCACCAACGTACCAGTTAGCCTGCTGCTCCATAGTTATTCCTCTTCCTCTTCTGGATCAAGCAACCCTTGGCCACGCAACCAGTGCAGAAAGCGCTCTGGAACAGCCATGACGGAGAGACGCGGCTGCCGTACCAGACTCCAGTCGGCAAAGAGTTTGCTCTCCTTGATCTCGCGTAAGCTTACCGGGCGCGCCAGCCGACGCACAAACTCGATCTCGACCACCTGACTGCGGCTGTCGGCAGGATCAGGACGCGGCCAGGAAACAACACGGGCCAGACCAACCAGTGCCGCCTGGGTCCCGCTATGGTAAATCAGCAGTCGATCTCCAGGACGCATCTGCGCGATGAAGCGCACCGCCTGGGGATTGCGCACCCCATCCCAGACAGTGCGCTGCTCACGTGCAAGGTCTTCCAAACTATAGTCCGCAGGCTCGGTCTTCACCAGAAAATAGGCCATAGGCGCCTGTCCCTTTCTCTCCCTCAATCACACCTTAGCCGTTTGACCGCACCACAGCCAGAGAGCATCAGGGTCTGATACTCGTGATCAGCTCAGAGGTACCAGGCTCAAGCCGGCATCGCCATCCAGTCAGAGAGGATAGCACGCCTGGCATCATCTGTAAATACCGCTCAGCCTAAGCCCTGTTCTTCCGCGGCCCATTGGAGCACTTTAGGCTCGCACTATCATGATAGAATTATGCAAGGCATGATAGATCAGGCTTGATTACGAGAATGCCTCCATGTTATAATGCTGAGGCTTTGCTGGCTCTTCAACACTTGGTATTATACAAGACTCTCACTGAGACCAAGTTGCGAGTCTTGTACAGAATCAAGAAAGGAGCTACTGGAGACGAGGAAGGTAGATGCTAAGGAGAGGTCAGGGAGGCAGAAGCAGCCAGTTGTTTTTGAGCAGGCATGAGCCAAAGCCAGGCAACGGAGAGTGAAGTGACAGTTCTCGGTTCTGCTCCCGTTGTCGATAGCGCTGTTGCAGCGGGTGAGCACAGGGGCAGGCCCTTATGGCGCCGCCATCTTCTCTTAGGCAAGGAGAGCCAGAGCAGTTGGCACCGCAGGCATAGAGTCCAACAGCTTGCAAAAGGCATAGATGAAAGGAGGAGCGCCCTTTGACAACTATTCCTCAGCTACGGCCTCACAAACCACTGACGGCATTTGCTATTGCTGGCTCTACCATGGCCCAGATTGCCCCCGCTTTCTCATTCTATTTAGGGATGGCAGTCATCACGCAAGGCGCAGGAGAGGGAGCACCTTTCACCATTTTGCTGGCAGCGATCGCCATCTTCATTGTCGGTTCGAGCGTAGCCGCCTTCGCCCAGCGCCATCCTTCCAACGGTTCCCTGGTGACCTTCCTCGGGCTGACCTTTGGCGGCGTCATTGGCACCGCTACCGCAGTCCTCTTTAGCGTTGCCTACATTCTTCTCTTGGCCTCGGTCATGCTGGCTATTGGTGGTTGGGTCAGCTTCTCGCTCCAGACCTTTTACGGCCTGAGCGTTCCCTGGCTTCCTCTGACGATCGTGCTAGCCCTCCTCTGCTGGCTTTTGACCGTCAGCGGCATCAATCGCTCGACAGCTGTCGCCACTGCATCGATGATTATCGAAGTGGCTGTACTGCTAGTGGTCGCGTTCCTGGCCTTCCTTCATCCTCCAGCACCACTCTCACTAACCCCCTTACTGCCTTCGGCGCTACAAAATGGCCTCACCGGCCTGGGCCAGGCTTTTCCATTGGCTGTCTTTCTCTTCATCGGCTTTGAAAATGCTGCGGCTCTGGCCGAAGAGAGCGAGCACCCTCGGAGGAATATCCCGCGGGCTGTCATGCTCAGTTTGGTCTTCATGGCAGCTCTTTATCTCATTGTGAGCTACGCGACAGTGACCGGCTTCGGCAATAGCGCCAGCCGCCTGGCGCAGAGCACTATCCCCTTCATAGACCTGGCCCAGCGCTACCTTGGTCCTCTGGCTATTCTTGCCGCGCTGGCCGGTTTTACCAGCGTTGCGGGGACCATGCTTGCCGGCACGAACAACCTGTCGCGCGTGATTTTCAACTCGGCCCGCGAACGGCTCTTCCCCTACGCTCTGGCCCAGGTTTCAGATCGCTTCGGCACCCCGATCCTGGCCCTGACACTTCCTTTCGCTCTGGCCCTGGTCTTAGCCCTGGCGGTCGGCTTAGCCGGCAGTGACTGGCTTTCGGCCTTTGGCTACCTGTCAACATTGGGCACTATCCCGCTGATCCTCATCTACGGCGCTGTCAATGTCGCCGTTATTTTTAACAACGGCCTGGGTCTCTCGCCTCTGCGACGCTATGTCCTTCCGCTACTCGGGACCGCAAGCATCGCCGTTCCACTCTGGGCCTTGGTGCAACCCGGCCAGCAGCCGCCATACAGCTTCTTCCCCTGGATCATCCTGGCGCTGCTGATCGCCGCCCTGCTCTACTCCTGGTGGCGCGTACGCTCTGACCCTGCCCTACCAGGGCGCATCGGTGCCTTCGGGCCAGAGGGCCTGGCCGAAGCCGAGGCCGTCGCTATTAGCAGCCCAGCAGCAAGCGTGGCTCCAGAAGAAGAGTCAGATATCACCGCCCTCCATCGTCCCGAGTCCCAAGCCTGATGCAAGGCCAATCACTAAAGGCAGAACCTTACTAGAGTTGCTCAACTCAATGAATTGAGCAACTCTAGATAGAATCATTATAACACGCTCTTAGGAGAGATAGTCTGATGCAGCTTGAGAAATCTCGAATCGGGAAAGCATTACGTGAGGAGGATACCTATACTATCTGCGAAACGCTTTTGCGGATCGAGCCGACTGTCGACCTGTACATCCGCGAGAAATGGATTGCAGGACACGATACCAAGCTCCCAGTTGTGCTGCTGCACGGAGCCGGCATGGATAGCAGCGGCTATGATGTGCCTGAGAGTAACACCTCTCTGGTCAACGCGCTAGCGCAGCATGGCTCGCGCACCTTCGCCTTCGACTTTCGCGGACATGGTCGCTCCAGTCGCGTAGCAGACGGCAAGAGCGTTACTGTCGAGAGTTCGGTAGCCGATACAGTGGCCGTGCTCGACTTTGTGCGGTATGTCACCGGCCAGGAACGAGCTATTTTGATTGGCGAAAGCTACGGAACGATGGTGGCGCCGGTGGTCGCTGAGCGCTATCCCGAGCGCGTCGCCGGCCTGGTCTTGCTTGGCCTCATCTACGCCACTCTGGCCACACCAATCGATGACATGCTCACAGAGCTGGAGCAAGCTCCCTGCGGCTATGCCTTCACTACAGAAGAAGAGTGGGAGATGTTCGCGCCATCAGCTGAGCCAGGCGTGTTGAAGTGGCACCAGGCCCACTTCGGAACAGCCTATGCCTATCCCGTCGGCCCCTATTTCGAAGCAGCCCGGCTTCCCCACGTGCAAAACCCTAGCCGGATTAGCAGCCCCATCTTGGTGGTGACCGGCGATCAAGATCCTTTTGCCTCCCTTGAAGATACCAACCGCTTCCTCTCCGCTGTCGCCAGCTCCGACAAGGCGCACTTGTATCAGCCGGGCGTTGGTCACATGCCCTATGTTGAGCAGAAGGCCGAGGAGGCCCGACAGGCTATTTGCGAGCTGGTCAATCGCTGCAGCGGCAGCGATCAATAGATGGATAGCTCAACACGTAGCAGCTCACGGATTAAACGAGAAGACTGTATCTGAGATTTATCAAATATCTTAACCGACAGTAGGCTAGAGAGCAGGACAAGCTCAGCCTTCCCAGGAGGGTCTGACAAGCGCTCTGCTCTCTGCCCAGGGTTCCTTCTGAGCGCGGCCAGATTGCTATTTTGACCATTTCATAGCTCTACGCACAAAAAGTTATTCTCAATGAGGAAAAGGAGAAAAATTCTATGGCCTCAGAGCCACTTGAAAAGAGCAAGCTGACCTCGGAGTCATATGTCCCGCGTACCATGCCTGTACAGCTCAATGCCTTCGACATGACAGCCAACTACATGCTTCTGCTCTTCAATATCACTATCTCCACGCTACTCGTTGGCAGCGGAGCCGCAGGGGTCAGCTATCTGCTGGTGGGCGGTCTGGTCTTCTTTTTCCCCTGCGCCATTGTCACCGCCCAGCTGGCGTTGATGTTTCCTCACGAGGGAGCACTCTACAACTGGAGCCATAAGGCATTGGGACAGTACTGGAGCTTCTTTTCGGGCTTCTGCGCCTGGCTCTCTGGAGCCCTCCTCATCATTGGCGGCCCCGAGCTGCTCGTCACTTATCTACAAAACTTGCACAGCGGCTGGCTGAGCGAACCCTGGCAGCAAGGGCTGGTGATCAGCGGGTTGCTCATACTCTCTTGCCTGATCGCTCAACAGCGCCTTCGCCTCGTCCAGAATGTGATCAATATCTTGACAATCATTTACTTTCTGGCAGTCCCTCTCATGGGATTCGCTACCCTGATCTGGCTGCTGGAAGGGCACCCGCTGGCTACCAGTTTCGCCCATCCTTCCGACTGGGCTATGAGGCCGGCCAACTTCATTACCTTTGGCTATGCCACCTTTGCCTACCTTAGCACCGAGGTCCCTCTGATTCTTGCAGGAGAGATGGCCCCCAAGCGCGAGATCATCACGCGCCATCTCCTCTGGGGCACTCCCATCGTCTTCGCCAGCTATCTCATCACCACCCTGGCGATGCTCATCGTTCAGGGAGGACAGGCCGCATATAATGGCTTCGCTCCGGTCCTACTCCTGGACATGGTGTTTGGCAAGTGGGCCGGCAACCTGATCCTCGTCTGCATATTAGCCTATTTTCTCATTGTACCTGTATTTTTCAATTCTACCTTTGCGCGCCTGCTCATGGTGGGAGCCATCGATAAGCACCTGCCTCGGCAGGTTGGCCTTCTCAACCGGAATCGTGTGCCGGGCAACGCCATTATCTTCCAGACCTGCGTCAGCCTGATCTTTGCCGCCGTTGTCTTCTTGATTATTCCCTATCTGATCGCGCCCGCATCGCCGGGCGAGTTTGCGACCGAAGCCTACAACGTGCTGATTGCAGCAGCTACACTCGTCTGGGCGCTCTCTGTGATGTTCCTATTCATCGACATATTGGTCTGCATATTCCGTTATCCGCACCTGCTGAACAGTCGCTGCCTCTTCCCGAAACCTTGGACCAAGCCTGTCCTCTGGTTATGCTGTCTGCCAGGACTCCTCTCTTGTCTGACAGCTATGATCGCAACCGTCGTCTACCCCTGGATTCCTCAGATCAGCGTCGGCTCCTGGTGGTATCTCGTCGGTGGCCTGGCCCTGATCTGTCTGGGCGCCGCCGCTATCGGCAGCATGATTGCCAACAGCGGCGCTCGCTGGCAGGATTTAACTACGGCTGAATGAGATTACCGTGAGCGAGCGCTGGCTAGTTCCCCAACCAGGGTAAGCAGCGTGATAGAGAGGGAGGCCAAAACGCTCGTGCGGCCTTCCCTCCCAAGTTCTCAGCAAGAGAGGACAATGCACACCAGGAGCAGTCTGCCTTATACAATAACTAACAGTAAGGATAAGTCCATGAGCAGAAAGAGGATGGTACACAAGCCATGCAAACAGTATCCCCTTTGGCGACCGCCTTTGAGCAGCTAGAGCCTGGAGGCCAGATGCTGCCACTTCCTCCAAGGCTAGCCCACCTCTACGGAAGGCTGGCCTTTCCACCCGCACCGGAGGAGCGCCCCTATATTGTCAGCAACTTTGTCGAGACGCTTGACGGCGTGGCCGTCGCCCATGCCAACGGAAAAAGTCTGGATATCAGCGGCAGCAACGAGCATGATCATATGCTCATGGGTCTGCTGCGCGCCTGTGTCGATGCTGTGATTGTTGGAGCGGGCACATTACGCGACGCCCCCGAGCACCGCTGGACCCCCGACTATATCTATCCTCCGCTAGCCTCTGAATATGGTCAGCTGCGCCGGCAGTTGGGCCAAACCGCCCAGCCGCTGAATGTGATCGTCAGTAGCAGTGGCAATGTCGATCTTAGCCTACCCCTCTTCCACGACGCTACCATCAGCTCAGTGCTGATTACCACCGCTCAAGGAAAGGCCCGTCTGCAGCAACAGCCCCTTCCTCCTAACGTGCACCTGCTTGTCGCCAGCGAGCATGGGCCGCTCCAGGCTCGGGCCATTGTGGAGACGCTGAGCCGCTGGCAGCGCTGCCAGCGTCTTCTCGTCGAAGGCGGCCCCCAGCTGATGGGCCGTTTCATGGCCGAGCGGCTGATCGACGAGCTGTTCCTCACCCTGGCCCCACAGCTAGCCGGACGCGATGCCAGCGAGTCACGCCCCGGCTTTATCTCAGGCCAGCTCTTCCTGCCGTCCGATCCACGCTGGGGAGAATTGCTCAGTCTCAAACGGGCTGGTAGCTACCTCTTCCTGCGCTATCGCTTCGCATGATTCCTGATACCGCTCTAGCCCGGCTGTACACCCGCACCCAGACCCGGTCGGAGACCTGCATGCCCGAACCTCTGTCGGTCTCACTTGTAGCTCTCTCCCCTGCGCTCCCCATCTCACCTACTCACCAGGGAGAGGGTAGACCGTCTGCGGGTCTGGTTCTGCGGCCAGCCCTGGCCAGAGTGGTCTAGACATCTTGACGATATGATTACACGCAGCTATTATTGATGGTGAAGGATCTGCCGGCAGGGCACGGTCAGCCTCTCTCATTAGAAGGCAGGCCGCAGGCATGAAGCCAGCATGCCCTGCCGTAGCGGCGAACAGCCTGTGGCTGTTTGAGCATTTCAAGGCAAGGAGGAAAGCCATCACCATGCCCAGCAGTCTGCCCAAGACCAGGTCACTACCTCCTCTGCGGCCTCGCTTCCTGCTCATACTGCTCTCAGCGCTTCTCATTGTCAGCGGTCTGGCGGCGGCCCTTTTTCTGCGCTGGACAGGCGGAGCCTTTGCAGCAGGCAGCAACCTTGTTACCAATCCGGGCTTCGAGAGCGGCGATCTGAGCGGTTGGAGTTGTGACCCCGGTGACACTGTCGTGACGGCGCCAGTACACAGCGGCCACTATGCCTTACAAATGAATCCCACCGCCTCCACCACCGGGCAATGTACCCAGACCATCAGCGTACAACCCAACAGTAGCTATACTCTCAGCGCCTACGTTGACGGACCCTACGCCTATCTCGGCATTAACGGAGGAGCCAGCAACTGGACCAGCAGCAGCAGTTACACTCAGCTGAGCGTTTCCTTTACCACCGGCGCCTCGACCACCAGCGTCACCATCTATGTGCACGGCTGGTATCTGCAGGGAAGCGTCTACGTCGATGACGTCAGCCTAAGCGGGCCAGCGGGCAGCGCAACTGCAACTCCATCCCCCACAGTGGCCAGCAGTCCCACCC
>NZ_JADGIA010000098.1 GCF_019683635.1 Thermogemmatispora sp.
AACCGTCGTCAGGGTCGTCCGGACTTTCGCCAGCCTTCTCCTCCTACTCGGCCACACCCTTCTTGTCCAGTCCAGACGAGATGGCAAGCAGCAAGGTACATAGGTCACAGAGAGGAGAATAGGAAGCCGGCGAACGAACCAGCGACCAGCTTTTCAGCCGGGAGGCAAGCACTTATGGAGACAGCAGCAGAGAACAGCGGCACAGTCTTGCGCTCCGAGCGTATCGCTGGCGGCATTCTCCCCAAAGTCCTCAACTCCTTCGACATGGTCGCGATTTTCGTAGCCATCGTCCTCTTCATCAGCAACTCCAGCGTTGTCACAGGAGCCGGGGCAGCAGCCTTTATTTACTGGATCTTAGGTTTTCTGACCTTTCTCATTCCCGGTGCCATTGTCACTGGCCAGCTTGGCCTGATGTTCCCTGGTGAGGGATCGATCTACGTCTGGACCACGCGCGCCTTCGGGGCCTTCATGGGCTTCTTCGCCGGCTTCTGCGCCTGGTGGCCTGGCGTACTCGTGATGATCGCCACCGGCGACGCCGTTGTTTCCCTCATTCAGCAGCTCGGCAGCCAGTACGGTCTCAGCCTGCTCGCGGAGCCTTGGCAGCAGGGCCTGCTGATTCTCCTGGTCATTGCCCTTTCTTGCCTGCTCTCGGTGCTGCGCTTTCGCGTAACACAGAACCTCGTCAACGTCATCTTTGTCGCCTACGGCGGCGCCATTCTGCTGGTTGGCCTCGCCGGCCTGATCTGGCTCTTAAGTGGTCACCCGGCCCAGGCCGATTTTTCCGCCGCCCACTGGCAGCTCAACAACACGAACTACACCTTCTACGGCCTGGTGATTCTGGCCCTGCTCGGCATCGAGGTCCCTCTTAACATGGGGGTAGAGGTCCAGAACACACGCGCCATCACGCGCTATCTTCTCTGGGGTTCGGTCGTCGTCATGCTGGCCTATCTGCTCGGCACCTTCGGCGTCATGATGGCCGTCCCCCCAGCTATCCAGAGCCAGGGCAACCCCTCCGTCGTAGCCGCAGCGGTCAAATACGGCTTTGGCCCGGCGGGCAACGTGCTGGCCACTATCGTCAACCTCATCTTTATCGGCTTCTTCCTCTTCAACACCGTCGTCTATAACTACTCCTTCGGGCGCCTGCTCTTCGTCTCTGGCCTTGACCGACGCCTGCCCACCGTGATGAGCAGGGTCAACCGTAACCGTGTGCCCTGGGTGGCGGTGCTGGTCCAGAGCATCATATCGGGCGTTCTGACGGTCATCACCTTCATCATCGCCCCCTTCGTTATCCAGGCGCTTAAGCCCTCGGACCTGTCAACGGTTGTTTACGATGTCCTCCAGGCCGCGGTCACTATCATCTGGTGCATCTCAATGGTCTTCCTCTTCAT
Source organism: Thermogemmatispora sp. (assembly GCF_019683635.1). GTDB lineage: Bacteria > Chloroflexota > Ktedonobacteria > Ktedonobacterales > Ktedonobacteraceae > Thermogemmatispora. The sequence continues at coordinate 1,389 of NZ_JADGIA010000098.1, forward strand.
CGATGTGATCTATATCCGCTACAAGTACCGCGAGAGCTTCCAGCGCGTGCAGCTGGCACCAGACTGGGTTTTCTACCTGTGCGCAGTCATCGGCTGCATCGCCAGCGCCTTCGGGGTAGCCGTCATCTTTATCTCGCCCTGGACGACGCTGATCACTACCCTGGCCTGGGATCTCTCGCTAGTAGGTTTTGCTGCCATCTCCCTGGTGGCCGGGGCCGTGATCTACTTTATCGGCCAGGCGACCATGCGACGAGATGTCTCCGACGAAGAAATTCTGGCCGAGGTCATCGGCTCGTCCGAGGGCGTGAATCCTGCCAGCGATGCCGCCGGCGGCAGTAGCGCCTCAGCCTGAGCGAGCGCTGGCTAGCCGCAAAGCACTCACTCGCCTGTGGTCCGGCGAGTCTTGAAAGCGGGCCAGCGGCACGTTATATGTAACAGCAACTATCTCACACGTGCCGAGGTCCGCTTTCCTTGCAGCAAGAAGATACCGAGCGAGAGCTGAGTATAGATGAATTATCACAGGTGACAGGCATTCCCAGCCGCACCATCCGCTTCTACAATACGCAGGGTCTGCTGCCACCGCCCCACAAGCGAGGCCGCGTCGCCTACTACAGCGGGGAACACGTGCGCGTTCTGGCCCTGATCAAAGAGCTGAAAGAGAAGCATAACCTGCCACTTGAGCTGATCAGACAGTTGCTGGAGATCCGCGCCCAACATGGTGAAGTCCAGATGAATCTGGCCCTGAAGCAGAGGCTCCTGCGACCTCTGGCAGCAAGCAGTCAGGAGACGCGCTTCAGCCGCGAATTGCTGCTTGAGCAGACAGGAATCTCGCCCGGGCTGCTCGATGAGCTGCTACGGCTGGAGCTGCTTTTTCCCGTGCAGGAGAGCGAACAGGTTCTATTTAGCGGCGACGATCTCCTGCTGGTCGAACTCTATCGCCGGCTGATGGAGCTGGGCCTGCCGCTGGCCCTGGTAACCCTCATTCGCTTTCACCTGCGCCAGCTGGTGCGCAGCGAGATCGCCACCTTCGAGCAATCCCTGCTTCCCCGGTGGCAGAGCCGTGGTCTCCCTCTGGAGGAACAGGCGCGTCAGTTCGAGGAAATTCTCACTCTGACCGATACGCTGATCTCCATTCTCCACCGTAAGCTACTCTGAGACTAAGACTGTGCAAGACAACGCACACCAGTAGAGAAGACAGGCACGGCAGGGCACAGCGGGCCTTAGCGCCTCAGCTCAAGCGATATACGCATGAGTACATGCTAGAAGACGCCGAAGTGATGCAGTACGGCCAGAACAATCACCACGACCAGGACCAGCACAATGGCGACCACGAAATAGATCAGGCGGCGCCCCAGGTGGATCTGATGCGGAGCCGTCTCGGCAATTCTTTCAACGGCTTTCTTTTGCTGCTCTTTTCTCCGCTTTTGCTTCTCCAGTTTCTTACGATACTTCTCGGCGGCAGAAGGGGCCTCGCTATAGGGACCGGCCTTCATCTGACGCAGGCGACGGCGCATCTCCCGATTCATGTTCTCATACTGCTGCTGTTGGGGATCAGTCGCAGTGGCCGTGCGTGGTAGTGTGGACTTCGCCCCTGGCACTGCAGGGCCGCCGATGCGGGGCTTCTGCTCCTGCCGTCCCTTGCGCGCCTCGGCGGGCTGCTCACCAGCCTTTAGCTTCTGGGAGGCAGACGAAGAGGGAGATGGGGGCGAGGCAGCAGCCTGCGCCTGCGACTGCGTTTGCGCTCCTGGCTTATTCTTTGGCATGGCTCACACCCTCATGTTGCTCTTCTCGCTGTCTCTGCTCTTGTTTCTCTTGTTGTTGATCATGTTGCTGTTGTTGCTGCACTTGGTTCTGTCGCTCTTGCTGAGCTACGAACTCCCTGGCGAACTGAGCGGCGCGCTCCTTATCGTCGGGGGCCAGCACTCCATCGATAACCAGACTGAGCAGATAGTCCTTCAGGGGTCGCAGCCAGGGACCGGGGCCGCGCCCAAACATCGCCATCAGCTCATGGCCATCCAGCGGGCTTTTCAGCGGCACGCGCTCGGCTTCCTCCTTCAAGCGGCGGCAGCGCTCGGCCAGTTCCAGAACGCGAGCGGCGGCGCGTGAAACCTTATCGGCGCGGTAGCTGGTAATATCGGCCCGAGAGAGATCCAGCAAATCTTCCAGATCATCGTTGGCCTCCAGCATCAGGCGACGTACCGCCCCATCGGTCCAATCAGAGCTATAGGCATTGGCGCGCATATGCAGCCGAACCACACGCGCAACGCGCTCGCAGAAATCGCGATCGAAGTGGAGGCGACGCAAGATATCGCGGGCCATCGTCGCCCCAACCTCCTCATGGCCGAAGAAATGCACCTTGCCATCCTCGACCGTGCGTGTACGCGGCTTGGCGATATCGTGCAGCAGCGCGCTCCATCGAGCTACCGGGCGCGGCGAAGTGCGCTCCACGACGCGCAGCACGTGCGCATAGACATCTTTCGAAGGGACGCTCCGCTGACTCTGCTGCTGGCTCACGCCGCGCAGCTCCAGCACTTCGGGAATAATCCACTGCATCAATCCCAGCTCGACCAGCAGATCCAGGCCACGCGCCGGATGAGGCGAGAGCAGCAGCTTATGCATCTCGTCTCGAATACGCTCGCGGCTAATCTTTTGCAGCTTGCTCGCCTGACGGGTGATAGCGCGGCGCGTCTCCTCCTCGATGGTAAAATTGAGCTGGGCCGCCAGGCGCACAGCGCGCAGGAGGCGCAGCGGGTCCTCATCGAAGCGCTTATCAGGCTCGTTGCCGACGGCGCGCAAGAGACGTCGCGCTAGATCAAGGCGCCCGCCGAACGGATCATAGAGCTGGCCTGTCAGGGGATCATAGGCCATAGCATTGATCGTAAAATCACGCCGGCGCAGATCCTCCTCCAGTACGGTGCCAAAGCAGACCTCCGGCTTGCGCGACTCCGGGTTGTAGCGCTCATCGCGGAAGGTTGTAATCTCAATAATATGCTCGCCGTAGTGGAGGCGCACCGTGCCAAAACGCTCCCCTACCAGGACAATGGCCGTCGGCTTTGTCGGCGCTACCAGGCGCTTGATCTCGTCCGGGCGTGCATCTGTCGCCAGGTCGGCATCGCTTGACTCACTGCGCCCCAGCAGCACATCGCGCACCGTCCCCCCCACCATGTACAGCTGCTTGTTATGTGCGCGAAAAATCCGGGCCAGTTCTAAAATGATATCTCGCATCGAATATGTGTATATTCGCTTCCCTTCCCTAATAGAGTCGTTCCTTTGCTGGTTCGCTACGATTGGTTTTCTCCTTCTTCGAGCTTTAGCGATGTTGGCGGGGGAATTGCTGGAAGCGATCTGCCTCTCTGCCTGATCCAGGACAGGTCACAGCAAGTGCAACGGATTTATTATATCATGGCCTCTGGCCACAGGCGATAGCCAGCTTGGCCTGCTCGACCAGACCGGCCCGCCCCTTCTGGAAAAGTGGCCGTGCAGCCTATTGCGCTGGCTGATCTGGTCCGCTGATCGGCGATCGCTATCTTCCTCGCTCTCCACTCCTCTTCACCAGAGACCCGGCCTCCTTGCACGGTCCCACCCCATCCTGCCCAGTTGCTGTGGTCAGCTCTCTCTCCCATCCTGCAGCTTTCTGGCCGCAGCCTGCTGAAGGTCAGCGGTGGCCATGATACAATAGGACACACGCCTTAACTTTTTGACTGGAGCAGAACGAGGAACGATGAGTAAGGCATCTACTGGGCGACCACGCCCGTTCGTGCTGATCGTGATGGACGGCTGGGGCTTCAACCCGCGCAAAGAGGGCAACGCCATCGCTCTGGCACGTACGCCACACATCGACGAGCTAGAGCGCCGGTGGCCACATACCCTCGTCAGGACTTCGGGCGAGGCTGTTGGTCTGCCCCCCGGCCAGATGGGCAACTCCGAGGTTGGCCATCAGAACATCGGAGCAGGCAAACGCGTCCTGCAAGATTTCACCCGCATCAGCGAGTCTATCCAGGACGGCAGCTTTTACCGGAATCCAGCCCTGCTCAAGGCCATCGAACACGTCAAACGCAATCACTCGCAGTTGCACATCTGCGGCCTACTTGGCAACGGCGGAGTGCACGCCCACGAGGATCACCTGGAGGCCCTGCTGCGGCTGGCCCGCCAGCATGAGATCGAGCACGTCTATATTCACTCCTTCACCGATGGGCGCGATACATCGCCCACCGCCGGCATCGAATTCATGAAGCGCCTGGAGGCGCGCGCGCGCGAGATCGGTGGCGATCACCCGGCGCGTGTGGCCACGGTCAGTGGGCGCTACTATGCTATGGATCGTGATAATCGCTGGGAGCGCACTGCCAAAACCTACCTGGCCATGACGCGCGGTGAGGGCGAGCGTGCCTCATCGGCGGTAGCCGCTATCCAGCAGTCCTACGAACGCAACATCACCGACGAATTCATCGTCCCCACTGTCATCATGGAGGAGGAGCATCCGCTGGCCCTTGTCCAGGAAGGCGACGCCCTCATCCATTATAACTTCCGCCCCGACCGTGCCCGCCAGCTGACCAAAGCCTTTGTGCTGGAAGAACTGCCGCCCCAGGCCGCTGGCAAATTCGAGCGTGGCCCGCGTCTGCGCGACCTGGTTTTCGTCATGATGACTGAGTACGAGGCAGGGCTGCCGGCAGAGGTAGCCTTCCGCGCCGACGAGGTAGAGATGCCTCTGGCCCGCGTCATCTCCGAGCACGGCCTGCGCCAGTTCCATACGGCGGAAACCGAAAAATATGCCCACGTGACCTACTTCATCAATGGGCGCCGCGAGACCCCTTTCCCCGGCGAGGATCGTCTGCTTGTTCCCTCGCCCAAGGTGCCAACCTACGACCTGCAGCCTGAGATGAGCGCCCCGGGCGTCACCGAGACAGCCATTGAGCGCATCCGCAGTGGTCAGTATGATCTTGTGATCATGAACTATGCCAACGCCGACATGGTCGGCCACACCGGCGTGCTGGAGGCGGCCATTAAGGCTGTCGAGGCTGTCGATGCCGGCGTTGGGCGTGTCGTAGAGGCCACCCTGGCGGTGGGAGGCGGCCTGCTGATCACTGCTGATCATGGCAATGCCGAGCAGATGATCTACTACGACAGCGGCAAGCCCATGACGGCCCACACGACCAACCCGGTGCCGCTCTACCTGGTTGTGCCCCAACTTGCCGATGCCAGACTGCGCAGCGATGGCATTCTGGCCGACATCGCGCCAACCATTCTGCAGATTATGGGGCTGCCCCAACCGCGCGAGATGACAGGTCGCTCCTTGCTCCTACCTCAGCAGTAGACAGAGTTATCCACATTTTGTGGTGGAATCGGGAGAGTTATCCACATCTTGTGGTGACATATGTGGATAACTCTCCACCGGTGTGGATAACTCTGAGGGGAGAACGGTCCCCCTCAAAGACGACGGGCCAGGAGCCGCAAACGGCGATAATCCAGCTCCCAGTGTTCTTCTGTTTCTCTAAAGAGCACAGGGCGGGCCTTGGCCTCGATGGCGGCCAGGATCTCCTCCTTACGTTCTACCGGCACCGCCTCTAGCAGGGCAGAGCCAAACATCTCCAGCCAGAGGCGCAGCCCGCGCTCACCCTCCTCTAGCACAGTTGGGCGCTCAAAGAGCCAGGCAGCCTGGACTTCGAAGCCATGAGCCTCCAGCAAGGCAGCATATTCCCCCAGGGCCGGAAAATACCAGGGGTTGGGTGGCGTCACTGCCAGCCGCTCATGCAGCACCTCCTGCACGGCAGCGTAGAGGGCCGCTACGTTGCCGCGCCCTCCCATCTCCAGCACCAGGCGCCCGCCCGGCTTGAGCAAGCGCGCCAAAGCCTCGGCTACGGCCTCGGCCTCGGGTATCCAGTGCAGGGTGGCATTGGAGAAGATGGCATCAAAGGGACGCGGGTAGAGAAAAGAGCGAATATCGCCTAAGCGCCATTCGAGGTCTGGATAGCGCTGGCGAGCAACCTCGATCATCGCCGGCGAGCGATCGAGGCCCACCACCTGAGCGCCACTGCGCGCAATGGTGGCCGTCAGATGGCCCGTTCCACAACCTACATCGAGGATTAGCTCGCCCGGGCGCGGCGCCAGCAGCTCTACCAGGCTGCTGCCATAGGCAAAAACAAAGGCATGCTTCGCATCATAGAGGGCCGCATTCCAATCGCTGGCAGCCAAGACAACACCTCAGCTTCTTGCAGATAGCTTGCTCGACCAACACAAAAAAAGAAAAACGGACGAGCAACGGTTAGCGAGAATGAGTGCACTTCCAACAGGAGAGAGCCACCGCGGATCTACCCGATGCGATCGAGGCAGGAAAGGGCCGCTACGATCACCTCGCCCTCCTCTAGAAGCACACGAGCCGCTTGAGCACGTACCCCAGAGGGGAGGCGCTGACGATGGAGGAAGAGCGAGAGCACCTCGCCCGTTCTGCCGCAGTAGTCGCCAGAGCAGACACGCACTCGCGCCCCGGGCACCAGCGCCAGATCTGGCTCCTGGCTGGGGAGGGCCTCAGCCTCGGCAGCGGTGAGGGAGATCAGCAGCTCCGGCAGCGCATGCCGTCGAACTGATGTAAAACCCGAGAGGAGGGCCACCCGTCCCTGATAGCAACTCAGCAGCTGCAGCAGGCGTGCGGGCATCGCCAAACTCCCCAGGCCCTCTGTTAACATAATCGTCAGGGGCGGCAAGCGAGATTGCAGATCCTCGCCACCCGGACTGTTCACCAACTCCAGCAGGTCGGCGTGAAGGAAGCCTTCAAGATCGCGCAGAACGATGCTACTGGCGATAATGCCAACGACACCGGAATTGAGGGCATGGCGCAACAGAAGAAAGCTCAGCGGGCCAGGTACTACCAGAATAGCGCCGGGAGGAATAGGCTGCACCGAACGTGAGCCGTCGTTGCCCAGAGCCTGCCAGAGCGTCAGTACACCAGCCACCTGGGGGCCGGCGCCGAGCACTCCCTGGATAGCCACCACCTGACTTTCGATCACCACCCCACCACGAGCCGTCACATCGACAACACGCCCCCGCAGGCCAGCCGGCACTGTCTCCTCACCCAAAGCAGGCAGGGCCAGCGCCGTTGGATGAATTGCCGGTAGCTTCCGCGTCACCGCTGGTAGCGAGAGGCGAGGAAGACCAGCTAGCTCCTCGCCGTGCTCCTCACGCTTCAGCCGGATCACCGGCTGGTCCGGCTCGACCATCTGGCCGGGATAGACCAGCGCCACCGCTCCAGCGCGCGAGCCACCGGGCCAGCGCTCTCTGCGCACCACAACCTGCAAGCGTACAGACCACCCCAGGGGATAGGCCATCGTAACGGCGCCTCCCATGCACGCGCCAGATCACAAGAGCATCATCGACGACAGTAGACCTCAGAGAACCGTTTGAACAGCAACAACGACAATTCCAATACACATAAACAAGATCAGGTCTGAGCGGTAGCGGGTGCTGCTCACCAGCCGGTTGGCGGCCAGTGTCCGACTAGGCGCCAATGGCCTGAGACCATTGCAACAAGCGGGCGTGGCGTTCGGCCTTATCCGCTGGCAGCACCAAGGGGCGACCGCGGGCATCGATAATCAGGCCCACCAGGCCACCATCGATCTCCTCGGCAGCGCGGGCGCGCTCGCCCGGACCCAGCCCCACATCGACCGTCGGGGCAGGATAGAGCGTTAGCAGTGCCTGCTCATTCAGACGCAGAGGGATTACCTCAATCGAGCCGCTCATGACCTCGACCTGGACCTGTCGCCCATTACTATACTCCACAACGACCCGCAGCGCAATCTGGTCGGGCGGCAGAGTTCCATAGGGGATCACACAGGTTCCCAGGCGATGGGTCACGGCATCGTTCTCATTGACCTGCACGGCAGCCACCGGGTTCACCGTGGCAATTGCCCCCAACTGCTGGAAGAGCAAGGTGCGATCCAGCACCAGCGAGGTCACGCCGCGCGGCTGCAAGGCATCGAGCAGCATCAAGGCAGCCTGAGCGGGGCGCGGGGCATGGGCCAGCACGCCGCCAGTGGCCAGGACCAGATCAGGCGAGAAATTGCTAAGGGCCCCAGTTTTCAGCGCTTCGGCGGTCAGCAGGATCGCCTCACGCGCAAACGCCTGGCTGATCTGCAGCTCCCGCTGGTTGCTGGGGACCACGTGGGGGTGCAGCATCGTATTGAGCACGAACTGGCGCAGCTCCTCATCGGAGACATCAAAGGGCAGCCAGCGGCTAATACGCTGGGAACCGACGCGCTTCAACAACTCACCCAGGCCGGAGCCGACGCCGATGCCCGCGTTGACCATCGGGATAAACTCCCCGCGCTCACCAGCCAGCAGCAACGTCGTGTTAGCCCCTCCTGCATCAACCGCCATCACATTCATTGTATAGTGGTGAGCCAGAAAGCGCACCAGGCTGCTGAGGGAGGTTGCTGTCGCCACAGGGGTCGCCGAAGACCAGGACCAGAGGGTCTCGCTGCCCGGTAAACGACGCAGAATCGAGCGCTCGTAGAGCGAACTGACGGCCAGACTGATCGGGCTGAGATTGGAGGCCGAGACCAGGGGGTCCAGACGCACCACCTCGCCGGCGCCGTTGATGAGGCGCCGAGAGGCCTCCACATATTGAGGAGCGGCGGCATAGAGTACCGGCAAAGGGAAAAGCCGCGTCTTCTCGCGCTGCTCCTGGGCTGCATTCACCAGGAGCTGGCAGGCTTCCTGAATAGGAGTTGCCCCTGTCGGCCCATCGGCCATGCCAACAATGATAGCCGCGTGCGGCTGCAGCTCGCGCAGTCGATCGATCTGCCGGCGCCATTCCAGGGCCAGGCGTTCGGGAGTCCAGGGTACGGGGCCTACACCAGGTAGCGGTGTCGCGCCCGGCTGTGAGAGCTGACCGGCGGCCATACTCGCGGTAAACGTTGGAGAAGGCAAGGCATGGGTCTCAGCATAGAGGCCCGAGACCGCCTGGCTGACCAGGTCTGTTAGTGTGGGGCTGGCCGCGCCCAGGACCAGTAAACGAAGCGGGCCACCGGCGCTAATAGTTGTCACGAAGACATCCACGCCATTGCCATCCGGCTGCTCCGGTGCCAGCAAACGGCCATCGACAATAATCTGCCGTCCCGTGACCAGTTCAATCTCGTTGATGGCCTGCACGATGCCCCGCGTAATATCCTCCTGGGGGGCCGCCAGCGTTGTTGGAGCTTCGCCACGCGCCATCAGGCGATACTGCCCTTCGACCAGGCCCAGTAACGAAACCTTGGTCAGCACGCTGCCGCAGTCGGCAACCAAAATAGAATTGGCGGCAGCGGCATCTTTTCTATGAGCGGTTGCCTGACCCTCCTGCTGATTCAACTGCGTCTGCATCTCCAGAACACCCCTCTTCTCTCACCTAATGCGGGAACCAGCTACGAATCACATCGAGGAAGCTACGCTTAGCAGGCCGGGCCTGAGCCTGTGCCCGGGACTGCGCGTGAGCCTCGGCGCCTGGCCCTGGAGGGGGTGCAGATGGAGGCGGCGCCGCATATGCGGAGGCCGCCGGCGCCGGATTCGCGCTGGCGCTGGCGCCGATATACGTCGCGGGATACCCCGGAGGAGCCGCCGGCGCCGCAGGCATCACCCCACCAGCAGCGGGAGCAGCCGGAGGCGAGGTTGGCGCCACCTGCCCATAGCGGGGGTCAGCGCCTTGAGCAGGCAACGAAGGCGCAGCCGAGGCCACCCCCAGCAGAGAAGCAAAAACATTGGCTGCCGCCTCACTCTGCTCACTGACGCCTAGCTCCGTGCGGGGTCGGCTGGGCACGCGCATATTCTCCACGCGCGGTTGCATAGGATCGGGCAGCGTTCGCCCAGGCTCTTGCATGGCCATTGGATTCTGTCCACTAGAGCCAGCGGGAGCAGGCGTTTCCATTGAGGAGCGTAGCCATTCGGGTAAAGCATTCATATCGATGAGCGAGGCCGCCGTCAGGCCACCGGCAGGCAGAGACGGCGAAGGAGGAGGGGCCACCGGGCCACCTTGTCCCCCTGGCGATGGCGACGCAGGTCGTGGGCCTGCATTCTCTAGCTGACCCTCACGCAGCCAGGCAGGCAAAGCATTCATATCGATCAGAGAAGCTGCTTCCAGCCGGGTAGCGCCGCCGGCTCCAGGAGCACCCAGTTTTGTGGCAGCCTCTGTAGGCGAGTTCTGGCCCCGGAGCCAATCCGGTAACTGCTGCGGATCAATCAGGTCGTGGGCCTGCAGAGGCTGCCCGGGCGCTGGAGCTAGCCCTGGCTGTGCGCCCGCCGCCTGACCCCACTCTGACGAAGCGGGCCGCGAAGACTCCCTGGCAGAAGGCTCCGTACCAGCCGGGCCAACCGTTGACGGCCCTAAAGACTTCATCCATTCTGGCAGGGCCTCCGGCTCTACCAGGCTAGAGGCGGGAATATCCTTCTGACCGCTCAGCCCGCCCTCGCGCGCTCCCGCTCCCTCCTGCCCCTGCCCCTCACGCATCCAGGAAGGCAGAGCCTGCTCATCGATGAGAGAGCGAGCAGCAATCCCTCGCGCTGGCGGGGTTGCCGCGTAGTTCGCTGGGCCGCCAAACTGGGAACCGCCAGGAAACTGATATTCCGCTGTATCTTCCTTTTGCTCCGCGCGCATCCAGCTCGGGAGGCTCTCCTCGTCGATCAAATCAGCGGCAGAAAGAGGAATGGGGCCGGTAGCACCCGCGGGCAGGCCCTCACCTGCCCGTAACGATTGCAGCCATGCCGGCAACTCTGACCGCTGAGATACCCCTTTCTGCGCATCTGCAGCACTTGCAGCACTTCCAACTCCGCCAGATAAAGGCAAGCCGCAGCGCCGGCACGTTGCCATGCCGGCAGCGACTGGCTCTCCACAGTTGCTACACCTAATCACTGTTGCTCCTCACTTTCACCAGGCCGTCACCTTCGCTCCTGGATCTGGCTCGCTCGCAGTGTAGCATGCTTTTTGCTGGCACGCAACGCACTGCGCTGGCTGCCTGCCTCGATTGCTATATCTACCTGATGATAAACATGACCAGGCTCACTGATATGATACTATAGATCCATAATTCCCAGCCAAAAGTACTACTTACTTCTCTCCGCTGCAGACTCCGCTCTCTGCCCCTTGCAGGCGAGCAAGGCCCTTTTTACAATAGAACTGGCACTGTCGGCATTCTGTAACAAAAGATAGGACAGATGCTTATCATTCGCCAGACAAAGGAGGAGAAACGGCGATGGAGAAAAGGAGGGCCAGCCGGCGCCCGTGGTGGTGGCGGCTCCTACTCTGGCTACTGGTGAGCAGCGGGATCAGCCTGCTAGCTCAGCGCCGCGGCGCTCTCAGTCGCAGTGGAGTGCCAGCAGCTATCGTGACTGGCACGATGACCGCCGGGGCAGGTGGCTGGGAGTTGGGTCTCTCCCTTATCTTCTTCTTTGTCTCCTCCAGCCTGCTTTCCCGCTTCCGCCGGCAGCAGAAGGCCCGTATCGCGGCGGAGCAGTCCAACAAGGGCAGCGCCCGCGACATGTTGCAAGTGGCGGCTAACGGTGGTGTAGCCACCTGGTGTGCGCTGCGCTATGGGCTACGTCGGCGCTCCAGGATCTCCTCGGGCCAGGCCGGGGCCACACCCTGTGATCCCTGGCTGGCCGCCTTTGGAGGTGCTCTGGCTACCGCTACAGCTGATACCTGGGCCACCGAAGTGGGCATGTTGATCCGTCGCCCTCCACGCCTGATCACAAGTGGACGCCCGGTAGCGCCAGGCATCTCGGGGGCAGTCTCCTGGCCGGGCACGCTGGCCGCAGCGGCGGGCGCTCTGGCGCTAGGGATAGTGCTGCAGGGCTTGCTCGCCCTGGCTCGCCTGCTCCCCGGCGCCACCAGAGAGCCAGGTCCTGGCCGACCTCTACTCCTAGCCGCCATCACCTGGCTCAGCGGTTTTGCAGGCTGTCTGGTCGACAGTCTCCTTGGCGCCACCCTGCAGGCTGTCTATCGCTGTCCGCGCTGTGGGCAGGAGACCGAGCAGCGTCGCCACCTACGCTGTGGTAGCCTTACCCAGCGTGTGCGCGGTTGGCCAGGAGTCAACAACGATGTAGTGAATTTTCTGGCTACTCTGAGCGGCAGCCTGATCGCCGCTGCCCTCAGCCGTTGCCTTGTACCGCCAGCGCGGACCTGACCAGGGCTACACGAGGCTGTCCGCCAGCCGGCTGAAGAAGGGCAGCCGATAGTCCGGCCTGAGCCAGGCCATCAACATGAGCCACAACCAGAGCAGTAGCGTCAGCCAGCCGAGCAGATTGATCAGCAGGCTCAGACCAAAACCAATGAGCCAGCCCAAGAGGGGCAGCAGGCTCAACAGCCCGTGAAGGAACTGAAGCAGCAGAACCGCCAGTGAGAGTGCGCCGAAGGTCACCAGCGATTGGGCAGCGTGCCAGCGAACATTGCGGTTCTTCTCAACAAAGAGGAGGATCAGGCCCGAGATCCAGAAGAGCGCGTAAGCAAGCACCCGTTCTAGACGCTCGTCCAAGCCCAGAGTTGTCATGCGATTCATCATGGCCTTTTCCTCGAATTCGTCCGGTTGAGATGCAAGGTTATTTCCAGGGTTTGACTGCCTATATATACGCAGAGCGCTGGGAGGTGTTGCAGAGCCAGAAGGTAGCCTTTGACCCTCAGCGGCAGGATTTCAGCCCTCTGGCGCCACCCTGACCTCTGACAAGCGGGGCGGTCTCCTCCTCGTCAGCGAAGAGGGGCAGGAGGAGCCGCTATTGTCAGCCCCCTGGAGCTGCAGTATAATACGAACGCAAAAGCTAGCTAGCGGGAGGCAATGCAAGGTCTATGGGAGGACCAGCACTTATCATTAATCCCAGCGATGGGCTTTTCCTGGCCAGCCTCTTCGGCTTCTTACTGTCGCTGCCCCTTTCACTCTTTGTGATCTTCTGGGTCAGCGTGGTGCTGGTCAGACGGCGCTGGATTGTGTTGCTGGGAGCTTTCATCGGGGCGTTTATCGGCTTGCTGGCGATTCTGGGCTGGGTCGATACGCTGATTTTCGATACACCTTTGCCCAATGCCCAGGTTGGGGCGACCTTCTTCGGCTCGCTGTTCCTGTGCAGCGTCCTGGGTCTAGCCGGCGGTATGCTGGCTGACTGGCTCGCCGCACGCTCAGAGAGCCGCCGCTCGCGCCGGCAAACGACGCTCCTGCCCGAGTGAGACGCGGCTGTAGCCAGCCAGCAAGGTCGCCGGGGGTGTTTCTTTTCACTGATGGCAAGTGAGTAAGTGAATGAGTGGGTTATGTTCTATTTGCTGCACGGCGATGACGAGTTCAGCAGCCGCGAAGCGCTGAGAAGCCTTCGTCAGCAGGGGGATTTTGGCTACAACCAGGATACCTACCACGGCGATGAAACCGAGCTGGCGACCATCGTGGCAACGTGTAGTACGTTGCCCTTCCTGAGCGAGGGCCGGCTGGTAATTGTCGAGGGGCTGCCCCGTAAGCGTCGGAGCAGTTCCTCGATCGCTCAGGAGCGGGAGGCGGTTAGCACCTCTACCGAGAGCGATCAGGGGGCTGCCTCAGCAGCAGGAGAGGGTACTGAGGAGCGCAAGCGCAGCCGTACGCGTAAGGGAAGCAAGAAAGCTGGGGGCACGTCGCGCGCTGACTTTGAGCAAGGTCTGGCCAATTTTGTGCCTGTGATGCCGGCTTCGACAACCTTGATCCTCCTGGTTGATGAGGCACTTGAGGCGCGTCACCCTCTGGTGGAAGCGGCTCGCCGCTACGGCCAGGAGATCAAAAGCATGCTTCCCAAAGGGGCGGCCCTCGAACGTTGGATCGAGGAGCGCGCTGGGCGGCTTAAAGTCCGTATTACGCGCGAGGCGGTGACGCTGCTGGCGAATTTCATCGGCAGCCAGACGCGCATGCTGGCCAACGAGCTGGAGAAGCTTGCCACTTACGTCGGCGAAGGTGGCACCATCGATGTTCCTCAGGTGCGAGTCCTCTCTGCCCAGGTGCAGGAGACACGCATCTTCGATCTGACCGATGCTCTGGCCCAGCGGAGGCAGCAGCAAGCTCTTGACATCCTTCATAGCTTGCTGTCCGAGGGGCAGCCGCCGTTGCTGTTACTTGGCTTCATGCTCTCGCAGGTTCGCACACTTCTGCTCGTCAAAGAGCTTACGCAAAAGGGATTGCGTGCTGCAGAGATCGCCTCGACACTGGGCATTGCCCCCTTCATCGCCGAGCGAGCTGCTCAGCAAGTGCGGCAGTTCAGTCTGGCTCAGCTTGAGTTCATCTATCGCCAGCTGGTCGAAACAGACGCGGCCTTGAAGCGCAGTCGCCTCAGCCCCGAGGTCGCCTTTGATTTGCTGCTCATGCACTTCTTCACCACCCCCGCTCGTCCCTAGCGGCGGCTGGCCTGGCCCATCAGCCACAGATCCGTGCGTCAGTCTATTGACAGCGACAAGCGCCTGTTCAGCCTCCTCCCAGACGCAACCCACCAACCCTTAATCAAGCTGTTCCCAGGAATGCACCGATGGCCACGAGTTCTCTCCTTGAACAGAGACTGATCGCCCGCATCGAGCGCGAGGGGCCGCTGCCCTTCGCCGAATATATGCGCATGGCGCTCTACGATCCAGAGAGCGGTTACTATACAGCCGGCGCTTCGCGTATCGGCTGGTCTGGGGATTACTTCACGAGCGGCGACCTCGGGCACTTCTTCGCCCACTGTTTGGGGCGTCAACTCTTCCAGATGTGGGAGGAGCTGGGCCATCCGCAGCCCTTCCGCGTCTGGGAGCAAGGAGCCGGGCGAGGCGAGTTAGAGGCAGGAGTTCACGACTGGGCCGAACAAGAGCAGCCGGCGTTTGCCGCGGCCCTTAGCTATCGAAGCCTGGATCTTCATCGTGGGGAAGACGTACTGTCTGCCGCGGCGCTGCGGCAGCTCTGTGAGAAAGACGGGGCCCCTCATGTTATCCTGGCCAACGAGTTAGTCGACGCTTTCCCGGTCCATCTCGTCGAAGTACACCAGGGGCAGCTTTACGAGATCTATGTGGGCCTCGATAAAGGCAGATTGCGGGAGATCGCTGTCCCGTCAGCTCCAGAAGTGGTTACCTATCTTGACCACTATTGCCTTCGCTGGCGAGGCTTTCCTGATGGTTGGCGGGCAGAGATCAACCTGGAGGCCCTGCGCTGGATAGAGCTGCAAGCCCTGCTGCTGCGGCAAGGCTTCCTGCTTGTGATCGACTACGGAGACCGGGCGTCCCGCCTCTACAACCGTGCACGGCTCCGAGGGACCCTGCTCTGCTACCACAAACACCGCATCAACGAGCAGCCCCTGGCAAGGCCCGGAGAGCAGGACATTACAGCCCACGTTAATTTCAGTGCACTGATTGACGAAGGGCGTCGTCACGGTCTTCGTCTCCGTCTCTTCACTACGCAGCGCGCCTGGCTAGAACGCATGGGCATCTTCGAGGAACTCGAACAGCTCCGTCGCACCCACTTCGGGGCAGCAGATCAAGAGCGAGCCACGGATCAGGGGCAGATTGCCCTGCTGCGCTGGTATAACCTGCGTCAACAAGTCCTGGCCCTGACCGATCCCGCGGGACTGGGCAACTTCAAGGTGCTCATTATGAGGCGCAGAGCCGCGTCCCGCTAGCAGCGCTGACCGTGGCCAACTGCAGCTGAAGCCGGTGAGCCTCTAACGCAGCAGAGAGGTATCGATAGGCGAGCAGGCGCTGCTCGTACCGTTGAAGTCGCCGCGATGGAAATTGAGCCAGAGCTTGCGCGAGGCCAGACCTGCAGGATCGCTGAGATTGAGCGAGAAATCTTTGAGGGCGGTTCCCATGTCGTCAGTCGTCAGCGAGCCGACTAAAAGCAGAGTGGGGCCGCCACAGCTGCCCTCATCAATGGTCAGATAGTAAGTGGTAGCAGGTTTAAGGCCCTGGACAGCGATTTGCAGATGAGAAGGGGAGGGAGCCGAGGCATCTGTCGGGTCAGGAGAATGGACCAGGTGGGCCTGGATGTTGGAGGAGGGCAACGACAGAGTGTTAGAGAAAGGCTTGCCCACATTTCCAAGGAGGCCCTTGGCAAAATCGGCCAGGTTGGGGCCGAAGATAGCCACAATGACTAACACGAGGAAGATCGCCACAGCGAGGCGTGTCAACAGCTTCCAGGGCTTCATCACACGAGTCCCCCAGTTAAACAAGCTCCCAGGCGAGAGAATAGCGAGCCAGGCGATCTGCCACCAACCAGCGCCAGCGACTTCGCAGCAGTCACAAGCTGGGGCGGCAGAGAGAACGCCTTCATCATGGGTTCAGAATCTATTATAGGCGAAGCGCAGCGTAGGTGTCTATCATTGTCTTTTGCCTGATGGTGGGGAAGTCAAGGAGCAGGAGGGGGACATAAAAAAAGCGCCCATCCAGGCAGGTGGGGCGGCAACGTCCTACTTTCCCACGGGGCTTCCCCCGCAGTATCATCGGGGCTGGAAGGCTTAACTTCCGTGTTCGGGATGGGAACGGGTGTTTCCCTTCCGCTATAGTCACCGCCCCACCTGCATGGACAGGCGAGCAATTGAGCGAGTCAGTTCATCCGACAGGGAACTGACATCCCCTCAGGTGGAGATGAGGGGATTCGAACCCCTGACCTCTGCCGTGCAAAGGCAGCGCTCTACCAACTAAGCTACATCCCCCTGTGCGGGTGGGTGGGCCATCCTGGACTCGAACCAGGGACCTCAGTCTTATCAGGACTGCGCTCTAACCACCTGAGCTAATAGCCCACAGTTACGGTTAAGGATTGGTGAGGTCACATTGACGGGTGCCGGGTGACCCGAACACCTGGAGAGTGATAAGGCGAGTTTGTGACGACCGACCTGCCAGGCATCAGCCTTATGGCAAGTGGTACTCTCTGCACTGCTGCCACCCGATCACCGCTTATTATTTTACCACCTGTCAGTGTTTCTGACAAGAGGGTTTTTCAGCGGCTTTCCGACTTCGCAGAGAGGAGAAGCCGGAGCATTGAATCGAGTGACAGGATCGACCTGGGAGAGGAGGTACGAGCACGGCAGGGACGGAGCCAGAGCAATCGAGCGGATGCATCTGCATCTCAACAAGATTCACAGGAGAGGTCTTAGCCTCTATCGTGACGGCTCCGCGTTCTTACTGCCTGCTGTAGTATCCTCCAGTCGACTCCCTAGAAAGGAGGTGATCCAGCCGCACCTTCCGGTACGGCTACCTTGTTACGACTTCACCCCAATCACCGACCCCACCCTCGACGCCTGCCTC
>NZ_JADGIA010000322.1 GCF_019683635.1 Thermogemmatispora sp.
AAAAGAATAAGGGGAAGACGGGGTGCCAGCTCGTCTCCCCCTTATTACCCAGAAGCTTCTGCTACCGGGAGATCCCTGAAAGGGCGGGTGCAGCCTCATGGGGAGAAGGCTGCACAGGAAACGGGTAGCGCTACAAGCTGCTCGTCGAGGTGGATCTGCTTGCTCGCGGCCACCCCCGCTTCCTTTCGGGTCTATATATAGAACGAACGAGAACCCCGTTTGATATCACTTTGCGGTCAGGAATTTCCCGCTTTGCCGTCCTGACTATCGAAAATATCCTGGAGAGGCCAGGGAAGAGGTTGGGGCTGAGCGCCTGGCTGTTGAGGGTAAGAGCGACGTGGGTGGGAGTGACCGGCAGCGAGTGGAGTTGTGGCAGGAGCTGCCGATGAGATGGCGGGGACGGTGATGGTCTCTGGCCTGCCCGCCCTGACTTGTTGCCAGATTGAGTCGACTTCCTGGGCCACCAGATCAAGGAAGGAAGCCAGGCTCAGCTCCTGGGCAGTTCCTTGCTCTGCGACTGAGTCTGTTCTGAGCAGGCAGCGGGAGAGAGAAAAGACACGCAGCGCCTGGGCCTGAGCCAGAACAAAGCAATCATTGCGTGAGAGAGCTGGCAGGCGCTGTTCAGAGGCCACTTGCAAGGAGCGCAGGCGGGTGACAGTCTCTTGCACCACTGTGGCCAGGGCCGCTGTGTAAGACAGCGGCCCTCTGGCTGGAGCCTGATGTTTACAGACCAGGATCGCATCGTAATTAATGGGTGAGCGTGCCTGGCTTTTCGGGGTTGCCAGAGCCAGCTCTGCCTTGATCGGATGCACCGCTGTGATCGCCAGGCCAGCTTGGAGAAGGGCCTCGCCGACGGCCAGCCAGCCCTCGGTACGCGAATGATGAAAACTAAAGACGAGCACCCCCTCAGCTTTGAGCACTCGTCGGCATTCTCGAAAGACCCGGCAGAGTGCTGCTGAAAATGCCTCTGCTTTCCTCTGCTGCACCTCCTGCGGCGAGCGTGTGGTCTCAGGAGCAAACTCGGGGTAGCGCTCCTGTAGCGCTGGGCGCAGCCAGGCATAGAAGAAATCGGCCAATTCAGAGTAATGCACGAAATCGAAATAGGGGGGATCGGTAATGATAGCATCGACTGAGCCGTCAGGTAAAGGAACCTGGCTGGAATCAGTGCATAAGAGGAGGGCGCGCCGTTGCTCGCTCAGCTCAGTAAAGTGGGAGGCAAGAGAGGTCATGGGCGAGTCGCTCAAGCCGTAGATCTTTTTGCCCACCAGTTTCCCTTTTTCTTCGCAGAGCGCCAACTCAAAAGGTTGCTGGCGGTAGCGCAGAGCAGGCAGCAGCCGCGAGTGGAAAAGCGTTGAAAAGCAGCCCGAGCTTTTCGGCGTGCCCCAGACCGAGTTTTCCAGGGCCATCCGTTCTGGCTTCAGAATATGATGGTAGAACAGATGGCGCACAGCCCCCGTGCCCTCACCCTTATACGAACACAGCATATTATTAAATTCAAGGGTGCCGGAAAAAAGCAACAGCAGCAGCTCACGGCAAGGCTCATCAGGCTCTGCCAGAATAGCTTCAAGGAGCAGGGAGAGGCAGTACAGCTGTCGCTCATTGAAGAGCTGTCGCCATGAGGTGAACTGGTACCGTCGGATCTGATCAGTATTGTGTCCCGCCAAGATAGGTGTTGCTGGAAGAGGACCTGAGTGCGAGCGCAGTAGCTCCCCTGCGAGAGCTACCTTTTGTCGGTCGTCTTCGGTAGCTGGAAGGTAAACCTTGCTGCCGTCGGGACGCAGCGCCAGGAGAGCATAGAGGTGGTAAGTTGGAGAGTGGCCTCCCTGGGCTACGGCGTGCACAATCGCGAAGGTGTGCTGACAAGAGGGGCAAGTGGCCTGGCTATGTCGCGCTGGCCCCCTATGAGGATCATATATCGTCTGGCAGCCTCTGCAGCGAACAACGCTGGCGTCGTAACGTATCTCGTTGATCGCTCCACAGTCAAGGCAGATCGATTGGCAAACAGGAACGCGCTGAGGGTAGGCGTGCTTGGCGAAAATCGTCGTATCGAAGAGATGAACCTGAGAACCACAGGCCGGGCAGGGGACACTCATGACCCAGAAGGCGTAGAGAAGCGGAAGAGGGAGTTCGCTCTCTGGATCAATGGTTTGGTAGAGTTGAGTGATGGGCTGCGCTACTTTGGCTGCTACCCGCTCGAAGGCGGCTAGCAGATCCTCAAAAGAGACTGGCTCAAGAGCTTTGCGCACCTGAAAAACACTGACGGGATTGATGTCGGCCCCGATGGCATAGCAGCCAAGCTTGAGCGCCTCGCCGATGATCGTGCCTGCTCCCATGAAAGGATCAAAGATCACCTTACCGGGGAAACGCAGCGCTTGATAAAAGCCCTCCCAGATATCCTGGTCGTTTTCGCTCAAAGCTCCGATCAGGATGGCGCGGAAAACCGATCCCAACCGTGTTGCCCACCATTTGTGCATGTGGTAAGTTGGACGATTGATTTCCTTGCGCCAACTCTCCAGTTCGGCCAGGAGACTCAGCTGCTCGGAGGGAAACTGCTGTTCAATCGCTGCCATATCCTCATTGCCCTTAATCGTTGGTACTGCTGTCTGGTGGATCTACCTCTCTGAACTTGCCCTTTTGCTCTGGCTCATGCGTGACGCTCTCAAAGGGAAGACCAGGTGTTCGCGTGGTCGTGACCTTGATTATAGTGGGACCTCTGGGTTCTTGTGAAGGCCCCTCCGATGTCTGATCTTCCTGGCTACTCCTGCTTGTTTGCTATCGACTTGCCGCCAGCTGCCGGGCCAGGTATGCTGCTGATTAGAAAGGAAGGTTGTTTTACCTGGACATTGTAATGGCCTGATCAATTGGTCAGGCCTTCGGCCAGAAGGGAGAAGCAACATGGGTTATCCCGTTCTTCACATCTTCAAGTCCTGTGTGAAAGCTATTCGAGCAGGGAAGCTGGTGCGGAGAGTGAGTGCGACGGATAAGGAGTACCACTTTCAGAGCTGGTTTGAGGAGTGTCTTCGTGAGGCGGGAGTAGCCTGCGTGTCTGGAGGCCGCAATCGCTATCCTGATTTTTGGCTTGCCAATGCTCCGGAAGGATATGAATTGAAGGCTCTGGCTTATCCTGGTCGCGACCGAGACTTTGACAGTAACAGTCAGGTGCCAACGGGATGGCATCAGGGAAGAACTATTTACTATGTCTTTGGACGCTATCCGCAAAATACTGCTCAGGAAAGTTATCCGCTTCTTGATTTTGTAATATGTCATGGAGATTTTTTGAACTCTGATCATGAATATATCCATAAAAATGAGAGTATTAAGG
>NZ_JADGIA010000099.1 GCF_019683635.1 Thermogemmatispora sp.
CAGGCGCCGGACCACTGGCAGCCGCTCAGTCTCTTCGTCATCCTCAGCCGGAACAAGAGCCTCACCGGCCCCTGCCTCATTCCTCTGTTCACTCTCTGCCCTTACCAGAGCCTCTGGAGCCAGCAGCCCCTCCGCCACCGGCTCTTCCCCGCCCTTGCTGCGACGACGGAGCACCGCCTCAACGAGCGCCCCTAAATCGGAGCGCGGGATCGTCCGCAGCACAGTCGCCGCTGCCAGATAGACAACTATCGCTACCGGTAAGAGGGCCAGAATCGACCATTGGCGCAAGAGCCAGATCACCAGAGCCATGACCAAGCTGGCCCCCAGGGCTTTCAGAGCCACCTTCAGGCTTGCCCGTGGCCACAAGGCGCGGGGGATAAAGGCCAGAAATGGCCCAATAAAGAGGAGTTCCGTCAGCGAGGTCACCAGGGCCGCCCCATTCTGCTGGTAGAGCGGGATCAGCACCAGATTGAGGGACAGGTTAAAGACCAGAGCCACCCCAGCCATCAGCGTCATTTTGCGCTCCTGATGAATGCTTACCAGGATCGTGCTGAGGACCATATTCACATAGAGAAAGACCAGGCCGGGGGCCAGTAACTCCAGGACCGTGAAGGTATGCACAAACTCAGGGCGATGGTAGAGAAAGCCGATAATGTTAGGGGCGGCCACCACCATCAGCGTTGCAGTTGGAATGCTACAAAAGAGCAAGAAATTCAGGGACTTTTCGATCGCCAGGCGCAGAGAATCCTGCGATTGCACGGCCAACTTCGAAAAAACGGGGTACATAATGGCGGCGATCACCAGACTGGGCAGGAAATTCAGGGTATCGAAGAGACGATAGCCAGCCCCATACCAGCCGACCATAGCGTCGTTACCCAAGAAGGAGAGCAGGACCACGTCGAGGCGATAGTAGAGGACCCCCAGCACGCCGTAGATCAGGAAAGGCAGGCTGGAACGCAACAGCAGGCGGATCGTTGCCCCATCCCAGAGGGGACGGAAGCCAATCCAGCGAAAGAAGCAGAGGGCCTGCCAGAGCATATTTAGCAGCGAGCCACCGCAGAGGACCCAGGCCATCGCCATTACCCCGGCCCCATTTTTGAGCAGGAGGTAGCCAAGAAGGGCCGAAGAAGCCTTCTCCAGGATCGTGCCCACCACCGGAGCCACATTGCGCTCAAAGGCATAGTGCGCGGCAGCAAAGGCCGTTCCCATGCCGGTCCAGAGCAACGTCAACCCGCTGATCATCACGAGCAGGCGCACCTCGCGATCGTAGTCTAGCAGCCAGGGGATGAGCAGGAGCAAGGCATAGAGCAAGCCCCAGGCAACGGCCTTGATGAGCAGAGTATTCGCCAGATAGCGCACAGCCCGCCCCGGCTCCTGGGCAACATCGCGCGTCAGCTGCTGGTTAAAGCCCTGTTCCATCGGGAAGCCGACCAGGAGGGCGAGCGTCGTCGCGAAATACAGCTCTCCGAACTTGACGTCGCCCAGGAAGCGCCCGTAAGCGATCGTCAGCAGCAGAGTCGAGGTCCAGGTGATGACCTGGCCCCCCAGCGAGATCAGGGTATTATAGACCACACGGCGCAAGCGCTGCATACCCAAACACCTTTCAACGCCTCTCTTCAGGGACACTCTGACCACGCGAGTGACGCGCTCTACACGCGGCTATCTTAAGGTATAGCAGTCTAGGGTGATGATGAGATAACGATGAGGGTAGAGAAGGGGTGATTTTCGGCTTTCACTTCAGATCCTGAGTCGTCAGCTCACAGCGAGTGCTATCAGAGCCAGGTCAAAGCGGACCTGGCTGAGCTGACCAGCCGCGCCCGACCGCCATTACTGGACAGGAGGGTGGCAGCTCTCTATAATGAAGCACGCCTGGCTGCAGAGTAAACAGCCTGAGCTGGGGAAGGTGATAAGCCAGGGAAGAGTGACCGACCGGCCTCAGCTGCTTTGTGAGGATGAGAGAGTGGTACGGGAGATGAAACCGGCAGTGGCCCTACTGCATGCCAGAAGGGGGAGGGGCCGCTTCGTCAATTCGCTCGATCTCGCCTGGTAAGGTAAGCCTTTATTAGTCTGCCTTTGCTTGAGTGCCGAACAATGCCAATCGATGTTTTGGAACGAGAGACAACGCTCTCGGATGAGGCGCTGGTGCGGCGCTGCAAGGAGGAGCTTCCCCAGATCACCAGCAGCTTTGAAGTGCTGGTGGCTCGCCATATGCAGCGCGTCTATACGCTCGTCTATAAGATTGTCAACAACAATGAGGAGGCCGAGGACCTGACCCAGGAGGTCTTTCTCAAGGTCTACCGTGCGCTGCCGCGCTTCGATATGCAATGTGCCTTTACAACCTGGCTCTACCGCATTGCCACGAATACCGCCCTGGATGCGCTGGAGCGTACTCAGCGGCAGCGACAGCAGACGATCCAGATCAGTCGCGCTCGCACTCGCTCCCAGGCATCAGGAGAGGCTGGCGAGATCAATCTCAGCGAGCTGCCGGCACCGGGGCCAGCGCCCGAGGAGCTGGTCCTGCGGCGCGAGCTGCGCGACTGCATCAACCGCGTTCTGCGTCGCCTTGATCGCGAGCAGGTGCGAGTCCTGCTGCTGCGCGATCTGGAAGATATGAGCTATGAGGAGCTGGCTCAGGTCCTGCAGGCCAAGTTGAGTGCGGTGAAAATGCGTGTTCACCGCGCGCGCCTGGCTTTCAAAGAACTCTTCGGCGAATTTTGCGGAAAGATCTATCAGGTCCTATCTTCAACCCAGAAGCAGAAGAATCGTCACCAAAAGCGAGAGGAGTAACACCTGTTATGAACTGTGAAGAGCTGTCGCGGCTGCTGCCGGACCTCGCGGAGGGGACGCTGCCGCCGGCGCTGCAAGCCGAGGCCGAGGCCGCGCTGCCTGACTGTCCAGAGTGCCAGCGCGAGCTAGAGCTTGTGCGTCAGGTGAGAACCTTACTGAGCGCACTTCAGGCTGAATATGCTGGTCTGCGCCTCCCGCCAGATTTCGAGCGGCGCCTGTTGGCGCGTATTCACACGGAGCAGAGCGGGCTGGAATTGCTCGATCTCTCTTCTCAGACGCTACTACAATGGCTGATCGACTTGATCAACTTGCTCGGGGCCTTGCTCGATCCAACCACAGGCGTTCTGCGCCTGCAGACGCATCCCTCGTGATGGTGCCCAGCGGAGGCGGTGGTTTTCTATGAGCTTGCAACCGTTATTGCAGTCACTGCTGAGCGTGGGGACCAGCCTGCTGGCCTTCATTCCTCGCCTGGTGAACGGTCTCATTGTCTTGCTGGTTGGCTATCTGCTGAGCTGGCTGGTGCGCTGGCTCCTGCGCTTTCTGTTCCGTCAGATGCGGCTGGAGGCGCTCTTTGAACGTATCGGGCTGAGGCGCTCGCTGGCAGCACTTGGCATCCGCATTCCTCTGAGCGAGCTGCTGGCCCAGCTGGTCTTTTTCTTTTTGTTGCTGAGCTTCTCGATCCAGGCTGTGGAGCTGATGGGACTGACCCCGGTGGCGGCCCTCCTCCAGGCCGTCCTGCTCTTCTTGCCCCGGGCTATCAGTGCCGCCCTCTTGCTCTTGCTCGGCTCGCTCCTGGCCCGCTTGCTGGGGAATACAGTGACAGCGGTGGCGCGCAATGTGAATATTACTTACGCGAGCGCGCTGGGCAGGCTGATCGAGTATACGGTCGTAGCCTTCCTTTGTGTGCTGGCTCTGGCGACGCTCGGTGTTGAGACGACGCTGCTCACTACAAGCCTGACGATCATTGTGGCCGCGGCGGGCCTGGCCATTGCGCTGACGTTCGCTTTGGGAACGCGCGAGGTGGCCCGTCATGTGATCGCCGGCTACTATGTGCGGCAGCAGTTTCGACGCGGCCAGCGGCTGACGCTGGGCGACTATAGCGGCACGCTGCAGACGACGAGCGGGGCCTATACGACGCTAGAGGTCCAGGCCGAGGATGGCAGCCGCCGCCTGATCGCTTTGCCCAACGCTCTGCTATTGCAGGGCGTGACCATTAGCGAGGAGCCTCCGCCTGCCCCGCCTGCCCAAACGGCTACGCCGGCCACCCCAGGCTCGGGCGCGGCCCCGACTACAGGCCAGGCGTCCCCTGCACCCGCGCCCGAGGGCGAGGATGGACAAGGCCCAGAGCCATCGACTGGTCCCCACTTCAACCAAACTTGAGAGATCTTCTCAGGCAGGTCCGCCCTTCACCCGAGAGCGGACCTGCTGCTGTGCGCGCCATAATCGTGAGTGCTATGAGAAAGAAAGGAGAGGCAAGAAGGTCATGCAGTTCGGGGTAATTGTCCCGCAAGGTTGGCGCCTGGATCTGGTGGATTTTCCCGATCCCGTGGACGCCTATGAGGCCATGACACGAGTCGCTCGTGAGGCGGAGGCCCTCGGCTTCCGCTCGATCTGGCTCTACGACCATTTTCACACGGTCCCTGTTCCCACACAAGAAGTAACCTTCGAAGCGTGGATGTCTACCGCCGCCCTGGCGCGCGATACGCAGCGTGTCCGTATTGGACAGATTGTGACCTGCAATAGCTATCGCCATCCAGCCCTGCTGGCCAAGATGGCCAGCACGGTTGATGTGCTGAGTCACGGGCGCCTGATTCTGGGGCTTGGGGCCGGCTGGTATGAGCAGGAGTATCACGCCTACGGCTATGAGTTCCCTCCCACTGCCGAGCGCCTGGCTCGCCTGGGCGAGGCGCTCCAGGTGCTCCTGGCTATGTGGACCCAGGAAGAGGCCTCTTTCGAGGGCCGCTACTATCAGGTGCGCGGGGCCATTAATCAGCCTAAAGGCGTGCAGCAGCCCCATATTCCAATCTTGATCGGCGGCAGCGGTGAGAAGGTGACGCTGCGCCTGGTGGCCCTCTACGGCGATGCCTGCAATCTGGGTGGCGATGTGGAGACGGTCCGTCATAAGCTCGCGGTGCTGCGTCAGCACTGTGAGGCCGTGGGACGCGATTATGAGAGTATCTGGCGCACGGTCATTATCGATGAGTGCGCCATTGCTGAGAGCGAGGCGGAGGCGGTGGCCAAGCTGCGCCCCGAGCAGCGCGCCAATCTGGAGCACCTGCGCCGCACACAGCTGATTGGGACACCGGAGACTATCCGCGCACGCATTGCAGAGTACGAAGCCTTGGGAGTGCAGGAACTGATTATTCGCTTCGTCGATGCCGCCACCAATCCTGAGTCTCTTCAGCTCTTCGCCAGGACATGTCTGCCACCCTCGACATAGGTTTCTAGGGTAGTATGATGCCTTCCGACTCGCTATTTCTCTAAGACGATTCCTCTATCGCCGAGTTTTTCCTGGCTCAACGCGGATAGCTAGAAGAACTCGGCGATCTTCTCTGTCGTCTTCCGCTGCCATTGAAGATGGAGAATGCTATCGCCTGGCGAGGGTCTGGCCAGCAACGCCTGTTAGCAAAGAATGATTCGGAGATTTTGCACTCCTAGCTTCGAAAGCGCTCTTTCTCTTCACTGCATTGACAAAGCAGCAAGCAGATGATATTATCAAAAAACACTACTGATGCTTACCGCGATGGAAGGGCAGACGCCAGCGAGCTGCTCAGAGCGGAACGGGTAGTGTCTTGAGCCTTTGTGGCAGATCGCCCGGCTGTCTTGTCGTCGTGGGGAAGGTATCTCTATTGTCTCTCCACGCTCACTTTGCTCCCCCGTCCACAGCCAGAGCGCGTCATATGCACTTTAGATCGACAAAATACGATTTACATGTCTTTCTAGCTTTCCTTCTTTAGCTGACAGGTTGCTGGAATAGAGAGATGCAGAAAATGCTTACCAAGGAAGTGTAACCATGTTGTGTACTCACTGCGGCACCGCTAATATCGAGGAGGCATCTTACTGTCAGCAGTGTGGTCAGCCCCTGCCTGCTGCCACACCAGCCTCAACCACTACTCCCCCTACCGCTGTGGCCAGCGAGAGCGAGCAAACCCCATCATCATCCGCCATCCAGGAGGTTGCGAATCGGGCAGATCGGAAACTGCCCTCAGAGGCAACGCCCTCTCGTCAGTCGCAGCCCCCTGCTTCGCTCACGAGTGGCACCGGCACTGGTACCCCCAGGCCGCCAGCCGGGTCAGCAACTACCGCCAGGAGCCAGATGGTTTCTGGTCCTGCCCGTACGCAGCCCGAGTGGCCACTCAGGACTCTGGTCGCCCACGGTATCATGCCCTTGCGGCGTGATCAGGCGAGTATGGTGATGATTGGGGGCTGTGCGGCCTGCCTGCTCGGCTTTTTCTTGCCCTGGATTGAGCTGCAAGGGTTTGAGCCTCTCTTGCCATCGCAGTTTGCCGTTAGTGGCGCACAGATTGGGCTTATGACCTGGTTGCCATTCCTGGCGCTGATATTGCAGGCGACGCTCCTCGTCGGCGAGCCGTGGCTGCTGAAGAATAATCCGCGCTTGATTGTCTGGTTGCCGGCGCTTCCCCTGATCACGGGCGCATTCGCTCTGGCGATCGCTGTCTATACGCTTGGCATCTGTTTCCGCCTGGAGGGGTTGCTCTCCTTTGAAGATTTGCTTGGGACCTCCCCAGCGAATGCAGAGTTAGCAATTGTGGCCGGACCAGGCGCCTATCTGACCCTTATCAGCAGCCTGATAGTGCTGGCAGCAGGGTCCTACCGGCTGGTTCAGCTGCTGCTGCGGGCCCGCTTCTCACAATAAGGGCCTCTCACTCCGAGCAGGCAACGGAGAGCCGGGTCGGCCTGGCCTGAGCCGATCTGGCTGGGCTAGCCAGTCAGGAAGGCTATAGGATCTCTACCTCAGCCCGCTCAGCTTCAGCTTCAGGGGAGAGAAAGGCCAGCAGGCGCTCACCTTCGGCTACAAGTTCATCGCGCTGACCTGCCGCTAACGAGACAAACGGCGTGATGAGGAGCTTGTGCCGGTCACGCTGGCGTTGAACGGTCCAGGTGCCGGCGACGAAGCCGTCGACAAGAATAGTAGGCAAAACGCGCCCGGGTGGTAAGAGAACAGCCCGGCGATAGGCAGCGGGCAGGATACGCTCGCGATCGGCATGAGCGAGCAGCAGATTATCGAATTCAGGCAGGAAGCGTAGCGGGGCGGGCAGGTCCTCCGGCGGCAATGGCTGGTTTGGGAGATCAAAGAGTTCCTGGCCCTGCTCATCGCGGTAGAGGCAGAGATCAGCGCGTAGTGAGCGGACCAGCGAGGCCAGGCCCGTCAGACCCGACCAGGTCTGCAGGTCTTTGAGGCTGGCTGGCCCAAAGGCCGCCAGGTAACGCCGCACAAGCAGGCTCATTCCTTCTTCAGGAGGCCACGGCTCTCCTTCTTCGCGGAGCCAGTCGGAGGCGTCCGCATAGCGCGGGTTAGTGCTGAAGCCCCACGGCTCTTGATCAGGTACCTGAACAAGCGGAAGTTGCATGCGCACCAGATAGGCAATGTAGGCAGGCGCCAGCTCAGGGAAACGCTCGGCCAGACGCTGACGGAGCGCCGCGAAGGTAGAGGGGCCTTCTTGCAGAAGGCTGCGCGCCGCCTCCAGGACAGCGCTCTGGACCGCTGGATCGCCTCCACGACGAAAGAAGGACTGCAACGAGCGTGTGAGGGCTGGCTGCAAAGCCGGACGGAAGCGTACATAGTCGGCAGCACTCACTAGATGCAGGGTGGCACGCATCAGGGTGGCACGGACGATCTTCCTCCGTTGGAGGAGATCAAGCAGCTCTCGCTGACGAAAATGACGTAGACGCGTCCAGAGTCCTATAAAAGGCGGCGCAGGCAGCTGCGCCTGCAGGCCAATCAGATGCTCACTGGCCTCCAACGGCGAAACCGCTACCCGCTCCAGTAGCCACTGACAAGCCAGCGTGGCGCGATTGAGCTGGCGCCGATTCAGGATGGGGGCAGTCATTGAGCGACAAGACCCTCCGCTTTTTCCTCTCTCTGAGACTATTCTTGTCCATTCTCCTCCAGGTGGAAAGGATACATCAGGCCAGACAGGCTGTTGAGGCTCCCAGGGTGAGATGGCGTTGCCTCCGACCCTCGCTCTATGCTATCCTGTAAACAAGACCTGGCGATGCGCTAAGATTAGCGCTTATTGCTTCTTCATCCCAGGCTGTTGAGAGAAACGACGATCATCGAGAGGATACGCAGGAAGAGCAGAGCAAGACCAGAGAGGAAAAACTGTGCGCCCGGGAAAAGCCCATGTTCTTACCATTTATCTTGGCGAATCGGATCAGTGGCACGGGCAGCCGCTCTATGTTGCCATGCTGCAGCTGTTGCGCGAGGAGGGCTGTGCCGGTGCCACGGCCATGCGCGCGGTGGCTGGCTATGGTGCCAGTGCGCGTCTGCATGCCGGTCAGGGTCTACGCTGGTCCTCGGATGCCACGATCGTGATCCAGGTAATCGATCAACCAGCGCGCCTTGAGCGCCTTCTCCCACGCCTGAGCGCCATGCTGCGCGGCGGGCTGATCACCCTGCACGAGACCGAGGTGATTCAGGCGACGCCAACCCTGCTAGCGGGCTTACCAGCCCATCGCCCGGTGCGCCAGGCGATGGTCACCAGTCTGATTACCGTCGAACCGGAAACGCCATTGGCCCAGGTGCTCGCGCTCCTATTGAGGGCGCCTTTCCGCGCCCTGCCAGTAGTCGACCGTGAGCGGCATCTCCTCGGCCTCATTACCACCGGTGACCTGATCAGGTCGGGTGCCCTGCCGCTGCGCCGCGGCCTGGTACGCACGGCGCTCGCCCTCGATGAGGCAACTGCCCAGCAGATGCGCACCCCTTTGACGCAGGCGGAGCAGAGCGCGCGCACGGCAGCAGATGTCATGAATCGCCAGGTGCGTACGGTGCGCCCTGAGCAATCGCTGCGTGAGGCGGCGCGCCTCATGGTGGAGACAGGCTTGCGTCGCTTGCCAGTCGTGGACCGCGATCAGCATCTGGTTGGCATGCTCTCGCGCACAGACTTGCTGCGCGCGGTGACTCCCAGTCCCCTGGCGAGCGACGCCGAGGAGAGGGAGCCAGTGCCCAGGGACAAGCTAGCAACGGCAGAGGATAGATCAGCGGTCTCGGCGCTGGTCAGGGACTATCTGCGGCCTGCCGTGGCCACCGTGCACGAAGATGCCTCGCTGGCGGAGGTACTTGAGGCCCTCCTGCAGTCTCCGCTTAAGCGCGTAGTGGTCGTTGACGATGGGAACCACGTCCGGGGGATCATCAGCGATGTCGATGTCTTGGCACACCTGCAGGAAGAGCTGCGTCCCCGCCTCCTGGTCTGGCTGAGCGGACTGGCACGAGGCCGAGAGCAGCAGGCCTCTGGTGCTCCTTTGGGTCCTCAGATGCCTCGTAGCGGGCGCGCGGGGGATGTCATGAATCGCACCGTGGTCACCGTGCCTGCTACGGCCACTGTCTCGGAGGCCATTGCTTTGATGATGCGAACAGGTCGGAAGGTGCTTCCGGTTGTGGAAGACGACGGGCGCCTTGTCGGGATCGTGGGTCGCTCTGATCTGCTGCGTGTCCTGCTGGAAGATGGTGACGATGTTGCATAACGGTTCTGGTTTCGGAATAGTCCATGAGCAGCCGCTCTCCAGGGCAGGGAAACGGCTGCGGATCTTTGTGGGTGAGGCCGAGGAGTGGCAGGGCCGGCCTCTCTATCGAGCCATCCTGGAAGCGGCCCAGCGTCATCAGCTGGCTGGGGCTACCGTCTTACGCGGAATTGAAGGCTTTGGACCGGATCATCACCTGGTCAGCGAGCGCCTGCCCGATATCGCCGATAATCTGCCCCTCTTGATAGAGCTGGTGGACAGTGAGGAGCAGATCGAGCGCTTCTTGCCTGTGCTCCAGGACATGGTGGCCCGTGGTCTGATGACGCTGACGCCGGTGACGATGGTCTTTCCGCCGGCCTGGCAGGAGCAGGAGCGGCCACGATGACCCTGGCAGTCTTTGGGCAGTTGGTGACCACAGGACTGGCGGGAGCTTTGGGAGCGCTGAGCCGTTACGTGCTTGGGCGCTTTATTGCCGAGCGGGTGGCGACGGCTTTTCCGCTGGGAACGCTGGTGATTAACCTGACGGGAGCTTTTGCTATTGGGCTGGTATTCGGGCTGGCGGCTGAACATGTGATCAGTACGGCCCTGCAGAGTGTGCTGGCTACTGGCTTTCTGGGAGGCTACACCACCTTCAGTACGATGAGCTGGGAAGGGGTTGAGCTGCTACGTGGCGGCAGCGGCTGGCTGGGCCTGCTCTATCTGGTTGGCAGTGTCTTGCTGGGCCTGCTGGCTGCGGCCCTCGGCCTGGCCGTGGGGAGGTGGCTCTAGTGGCTCAAGTGCTTTCGGCTCGCCGGCGCCTGGGAGCGGTTGTGCTGGGAGGCTTCTGTGGAACGCTGGCACGAGCCTGGCTCAGTCCGCTCTTGCAAGGCTGGTTTGGCAAGAGTTGGCCGTACGATATTTTGCTGATCAACCTGAGCGGCGCTCTCGCCCTGGCGCTGGCAACGATGCTGGCAGAGGCCACTTTTCTGATCGGGCCGACCCGCCGTCTGCTGATCACAGTCGGCTTCCTGGGCGCCTATACGACTTTCAGCAGCCTGGCGCTGGGGGATGTCCTGCTTCTGGCTGCCGGGCGTTGGCTGGAGGCAGGGCTGTACTTGCTCCTGAGCCTGGGCGGAGGCCTAGCAGCGGTATGGCTCGGCACCTGGCTGGGCGAGGGCTGCCTGGCCGTACGGCGCTGGTGGCATCAGCGCCAGCCGCGGGCCAGGCGCTCTACTGGCCAGCCACGCACAGCAGGACAGCAGCAGCCCAGGTCGCCAGCCTCCAGAGCCGCAGCCGAGCAGGCTACACCATCTTCAAGGGTCGAGGCCAGACCTGGCCAGCGAGACAAGTCCTCGTAAGCGGGAGCGGAGCCAGATGCTGCTGGGGCCGCGATGGTCAGATTGAAGGTCGCGCTGACATCGTCGAAGCCAAGGCGCCTGACGATCAGCGTGAGCCGCCAGTGGCCGCCCATGCTGATGGAGCTGGCAATGGCGCGGTAGCGGCCCGGCTGGCCGGCGACTGGACTGAGGGTGATCTCCTGGATACCCATTACCATGTCGGTCATAGTGCAGCGGAGGAGGATGCTATCGTTCGGTCCAAGGCTGAGCGGGCGCCCTGTGCTGTCATGCAGATCGACGGCGAAGGTGTTGGTTCCCACCTGGCCGGGATTGATGATGAAGCTGTAGCTGAGGTCGCCCATACGCCCTTGATAGAGTAGAGGGCCTTGGCTGGCTCCGGTGGTCACGCTGGCGCTGGAAACAGGAGGGCTGAGGGAGGTCAGGACCCCCACGATGACCAGGAGGAGCAGGGCCACCACGCCTTCCCCGCGCACGGCCCGCACAAAGAGGCGTTGCAGGCGTCCGGCGGTGAAGGAGGCAGCGCCGCGCTCGCGATCAGGCTGACGGGCGAGCTGTCGCAGACGCGGCCCGATGAGGAAGCCATTGATGGCCCCCAGCAGGAGGAGCAGGGCAAAAGCCAGAGTCTTGCCCAGCAAAGCCCGCCCGTAGTCGCTGCTGATCAGCGACGCCAATGAGGGCAGGAGCAAGAGCGCCTCCAGCCCACCGGCCAGAGCCAGCAGCAACACTGATGGCACCGCCAGCCTGGTGAAGCGTCTGATCAGGCTGGCCAGCAGCCGGGTGCGGTCGCCTGTGCCCGGTCTGAGCTTGCTCAGAGCCGGGGGCAGCAGGACTATCAGGGCCAGCAGCGTGCCGATCCAGGCAGCGCTTGCCAGCAGATGAAGCAGATCAAGCGGCAGTAAGAGCAGAGCCTGGCGACTGGCAGCGGCATGCGAGTTGAGGACCTCGGCGAGCATGAGCAGGCCAATCAGCGGTAGCAGTCCTTTGAGCGGCCAGCTCTGCCACCAGCCATGTCGGCGGCGCAGCACCAGGCCCCAGCAGCACCAGGCCAGCAGCAGCAGGGCCAGGCGAGCAAGCCAGATGATACCGAAGCGACTGCGAACGATCTCGCCGAGCATGTTCTGGCTGCTGAGCAGTTGCCAGGGGGTCAGGCCGCTGAAGATCCAGCTCTGATAGCCCCAGAAGGCCAGCCAGCCAAGGCTGAGGGCCAGCAGAATGGCCAACAGATAGGCTTTGCTGAGACGTTGCAGCAGTCGCTCGGCTGCTGCCAGTTCTGGGCCACCGACCTGTTGTCTGATCCGGGCTACGCCGGGACGCCAGACGTAGAGGAGAAAAAGGGGCAGGCCAGCCAGGGCGCAGAGACCGAGAATATTGAGCCAGCGCGCGCTCACGCTCCAGGCATTGAGGTTGGCGCTGGTGGGCGCGAACTGGCTGAGCAGGGCATCAGTATTGGAGGGCAGCGGGCCAGCCCCAACAACAAAGCCGAAGCTGCCTGTGACCTCGTGACCGTCTTCGGCGGAGACGTTGTGAAAGAGGACAGTGTAAGCGCCGTCGGGCAGGTGCGGGGGAAGATCAACGACCAGAGCGTAGGGATCGCCCGGCACAGCCCGGCTGTTGCGGAGATCGACGCGCTGCCGCCGCTGGTTCCAGACCTGCAGCTCGCTGAAAGCCGCTTCGATGCGCTCGGTAAACCAGACTGTCACCCGGCGCGGTGCTTGCCCGGAGGGCAGGCGCGCATTGGCGGCGGGAATACTGTGGTCATACTGGGCGTGCAAAGGCCGCAGTGGTGCTGCTTGAGCGCTGCGTGGAGCGAGGGCCAGCCCCAGGCTCAGCGCGCAGAGCACCCCCCACCAGAAGAGAAGGCGACCTGGCTGCGGCTGCACTCGCCAGGGGGGAATCATCCTGCTTGGGCAGTGAGATTGCCGTTGGATATCCATAGTCTTGTGGACCGACCGTCTTGACTGCGAGAGGAGGATCAGGCGCCCCAGCCCTGGCAGCGTTACCTCCGCTGAGCCAGCGTTGGAGCGCCTGACCGACCATGTCAGGCCAGAAAGGGAAAGTGCGTGGATCATAAGCCCGGCCTGGCTTAGCCGCGCAGGCGCTCCTCTACTGCCGGGGACGCCTCGCCGCTGCGACCCGCGCTTACAGAAGGGACGGCGCGGCGCCAGGCCAGGAGTGCGAACAGGAGACCCCCTAGCCCCAGAAGTGTCCCGGCCACTCCCAGGCCGGTCGCCAGCGTGGCGCGGCTCTCTACCGCACCGAGCTGGTCAGTGCTGGCTGCCGCTGGTGTGGCAGTGCTGCTGGTTTGCGCCGGGTAGGTGGGAATGACCTTGACGTCGCTGAAGGTGTTGGGGCCGCTGGTAAAGGTTTCGTCAATCTTGAGGCCCTCCAGCGTCCCAAAGATATGGAAGGTGTAGGTGCCGGGACGGCTGGGCATAAAATAGGCCACGTATTTGCCCGGCTGGCCCCAGCGCGCTTGAATGGGAACGCTGAGCGGGCCGGCAGAGCCAAAGCGCACCTCGAATTTGAGGGTCTTCTCTGCTCCAACAACCGGGTTGGCCAGCGTCGGGCCACTGCTCATACTCATGTTCCCCATGCCGTTCTGCTGGCTGGTGGTATAGGTACAGTCGTTCCCCTTACAGATGGTCAGATCAAGACTATTCTGCTGCTGCGCGTAGGCCGGCTCGTTCAGGAAACCGACGATGAAAGTATAGGGACCAACGTGACGGCGCTCGTGGGCTGTGGCCACGCCCGTGGTTAGAAGCAAACAGACGAGGGCCAGGCCCAGGGCCAGCGCCCCTGTGCGCATCAATCTAGCGACGAAAGCCATTGGGCGATATTCCTTCCTTCTCTGCCAGGCTCATCAATCAGCCTGCTCACCCAGAGCAAGCCTCTAAATGGCATCCGCATTGATGCCAGGATGGTGCCAGATTCAGCAGGCAGATGGCGAGTGAGCTAGCCAGACCGTGTGAGCTTCTCCCGTCTGGCCGCCACCGGAGCCTTACCTTTGCCCGGCCTGAGACGGCGAGCGGTTTGGTATAGTGCCCGCTCTCACTCACGATTGAGGAGGGGAGTGGCGGTTACCTGCTGTCTCTGGGCATCGACAGAGAAGAGCATAGAGCAAAGGGGGACGCTTGTGTATTGGGAATCGGCTCTATTCCTGGCAACGGGAGGCCCTAGGGCCTTTTCCCAGGGAGTGGAGGGCATTGCCGAAGCGCTCCTGGTTTTCTGTCAGTATTCTACCGGAAGGAACATTACCAGGGCGATCTGCGCACGACTCAGCAGAGCAGCTCTGGCTGTCCTGTCGGTCTATCCTCAGCTCTGGCGGCCCTCAGCCTCTGTCGCGTGAGGGTGAGCCGTGGCTACCCTGTCATTCGAGAGAAACGCACCTGGTTCATAGTGCCGCTCCCGCAGCCCGTATCGAAGGCGTCCTTGTCAGCCCGATGCGCAGCGGTGGGCTAGAACTCCTCGTAGGAATCGTGCATGATTCTATTTGGGGCCAGGTGTTAGCTGTAGGTCTTGGCGGCCTCTGGGTCGAGGTCCTGAAGGATACCAGCCTGCGCGTTCTCCCAGTTTCACGCGAGGATATTCGCCTGCTGCTGACCGAGTTACAGGGACAGGCCCTACTCATGGGAGCCCGCGGCACCGTACCAGCAGATCTGGAGCAGCTTGTGGAGGTGATCTATCGTCTCTGCCAGCTTGCTCAGACCCTGGGCAGCCAGCTGGAGGCCTTAGAAATCAACCCGCTGCGCGTGCAGGGAGGGGAGATCGAGGTTCTCGACGCGCTGCTGAGCTGGCGCTAGTGCACCAGACAGCACGCCTACCTGGCCGGCCCCACTCAGCTTCTCCTTCAAAGGGGAAAAGAGGATTTGATGCAAAGGAGCCATGATCGATGACAGAACGGCAACAGACAAAGGGAGAGAGCAGTCCCTCCCCTACTTCATCCAAGCCTCTTCCCATCCCTGACGAAGCTTCGCGCCCCTTCTTTGCCGGAGCCAGAGAGCATCAACTCATGCTGCAGCGCTGCACGGCCTGTGGACGCTGGTTCTGGCCCGTCAAGAGTCGCTGCCCCGAGTGCTGGAGTCCCACCCTGACCTGGACCCCGGCCAGCGGACAAGGCACCCTCTACAGCTTCGTTCTCATGCACCAGCTCTATCATCCCGCTTTCGCCGGCGAGCTGCCTTACATCATCGCCGCCATCGACCTGGTCGAAGGCGTGCGCATCACCAGCACGATCGTCGGCTGCCAGCCCGACGAGTTGTGGATCGGTATGCCCCTGGAGGTCACCTTTGAGCAGCTCAACGCAGAGATCACGCTCCCCAAGTTCCGGCCCGCTGCCAGACCGCATGGCGATCATTAGACCAGCGAGCCGTTTCGCAGGCCAGTCGACCCTTTGTGAAGCGAGGAGGCACCAGTGACAAGTTATCAACACGTGCTCTATGAGAAGAAAGATCATATTGCCTACATCACCATCAACCGCCCAGCGGTAATGAATGCCTTGCACGCCGAGGCCAACCAGGAGCTGACGGCGGTTTTCCGCGACTTTGTGGCCGATGAAGGGGCCTGGGTGGCCATCCTGACCGGGGCAGGCGAGCGCGCTTTCTGCGCGGGCAACGACCTGAAGGCGACGGCGGAGGCCACCGCCCGCGGCGAGGCGCCCCTGACGAGCCGTCAAAATCAGGACGGGGAGCCAGTCTACTTCGGTGGCCTGATTGGGCTGCATTGCCCGAAGCCGATCATCGCCGCAGTCAACGGCGTGGCCGCTGGAGGCGGCTTCGAGCTGGCTCTGGCCTGCGACCTGATCATCGCCGCCGAGCACGCCCGCTTTGCCCTGCCGGAGCCGCGCGTCGGCCTGATCGCCGCCGCCGGCGGGATGCATCGCCTGCCGCAGCAGCTTCCGCTGAAGATTGCGATGGGCCTCCTCCTGACGGGCAAGTGGCTCTCCGCTCAAGAGGCCGCTCACTACGGCCTGGTCAACGAGGTGGTCCCCTTGGAACGGCTGCGCGAGACGGCGGAGCGCTGGGCCGCCGAGATCCTGGAGTGCTCTCCCCTGAGCGTGCGCCTGACTAAGGAGTCCGTGCTAGCCGGCCTGGGGCGCCCGATCGAGGAGGCAATGGCCGCCGACCAGGAACGATTGCGCCTCCTGCTGGCTTCAGAGGATTTCCGTGAGGGGCCGCGCGCCTTCGTTGAGAAGCGCAAGCCGCAATGGAAGGGACGCTAGGAGAGCAGCGGTGAAGACCCGCAGAGAGTGCCTCATCTTCGTCACACAAGCAGAAAGAGCTGGAGCACATCTTTTATGAGTATCAAAGGCAAATGCGCCATTGTTGGACTGGGTATGACGGCAATGGGCAAAATCTACGGGCGCAGCGCCAGCGACTTCGCCGTTGAAGCCGTTGAGCTGGCCCTGCAGGACGCCGGCCTGACAAAGGCCGATGTTGACGGCCTCCTGATCAACGCCAATCTCTCGCGCGAGATGCATCTTGGGCTACAGAGCGCTCTGGGTCTGGAGAATCTGCGCCTGCTCAACGTGATGAACGCCTACGGAGCAACGGCGGGCACCATGATCCAGTATGCGACGATGGCCATCATCCACGGACTGGCCAATGTCGTCGTCCTGGTCTTTGCCGACGCGCCTCTCAAGCCAACGCGGGGCGCTGGTGCCGCCTATGGGGCCGACCTGCTCTCGCTGAGGGGCATGGAGGGTTTGCAAGCCGCCTATGGTATCTTTGGCCCCATCCCTGGCTACGCCCTGGCCGCGCGGCGCCATATGCATCTCTTCGGCACCACAAGCGAGCAGCTCGGGGCCATCGCTATCGCGCAACGGCGCTGGGCGCAGCTCAATCCGGCGGCCCAGATGCGGACGCCGCTGACGATGG
This sequence comes from Thermogemmatispora sp., assembly GCF_019683635.1. GTDB lineage: Bacteria > Chloroflexota > Ktedonobacteria > Ktedonobacterales > Ktedonobacteraceae > Thermogemmatispora. The sequence continues at coordinate 16,700 of NZ_JADGIA010000099.1, forward strand.
AAGAGTATCTGGCCTCGCGCTACGTTGTGGAGCCGTTGCGCCTCTACGACTGCTGCCTGGTCTCCAATGGAGGCATCGCGGTGGTGATCACCTCTGCCGAACGCGCTCGCCATCTACGTCAGCCTCCGGTCTATATTCTCGGTCTGGGCCAGGCTGCTCCTGGGGGAGATGAGCGGGCCGACCGCGAGCCTGGCATCTACACGGGGGCCAGGCAGTCGGGCGAGACAGCTCTGCACATGGCCGGCATTGAGCTGAAGGATATTGATATCTGCGAGATCTACGATTGCTACACCTATACGGTGCTGGTGACACTGGAAGACTACGGCTTCTGCGCCAAGGGCGAAGGCGGGGCCTTTGTGGCCGATGGCAAGCTGGGGCCTGGCGGTTCGCTGCCGACGAATACGGGCGGCGGCCAGCTCTCGGCCTACTATATGTGGGGCTTCACTCCGCTCTCGGAGGCCATCATCCAGGCTCGCGGCCAGGGCGGCGAGCGCCAGGTACCCAAACACGATCTGATCCTGGTCAGCGGCAACGGTGGCATCCTGCAGTATCACTCGACGACCATCCTGGGCACGCAGCCCGGCTAAGCGGGACGAGTACGCAAGCCAGCCCGGACAATGATGTACAATTGAGGAGGGCATTCAGAGCGGCGAGCGCAGTGCCGTGCTCGCTGGGGCGCTTGCCCTCTTCTTTACTTCTCTCAATGGAGGCCGTTCGTCCGATGAGCGGTGGCCGCCCAGAGCACGCAGCAAGGATGGCTTTCGCTCCATATCGGTTGGCGCCCTGCGCTGGTTCAGCACAGGGCCAGTGAGGACCTCAACGAGAATCGCAAGAAAGTGGAGAACCCAAAGATGGATCTGACCCGCGTCTACGACCCCGAATTGCTCCCCCCTCTGCAGCTCTTTCTCTCTCAGGAGCAATTGAACTGGGAGAATTTGCCGGCCTCGCGCGCTCTGCTGCAGGAGGCAATGCGGCAGGTTAAGGCCAGCTTCCCAGACTCGCCCAACATACTCAAGGAGGATCATCAGGTGCCGGGACCAGAGGGGGCGCCCGCCGTGCCGGTGCGCCTCTACCGTCCCAAGGGGGAGCCAGCTCCTCTGCCCGGCCTGCTCTGGATTCATGGCGGCGGCTACGTGATCGGCAGCGTCGAGCAGGATGATTTGCTGGCCCAGCACCTGGCCGAGAGCGTCGGCTGCCTGGTGGCTTCGGTCGACTATCGCCTGGCCCCCGAGCATCCGTTTCCGGCAGGAGTAGAGGACTGCTATGCGGCCCTCAAATGGCTGGCTACACACGCCGATGAGCTAGACGTGGATCGGACGCGCCTGGCCATCGGTGGGGCCAGCGCCGGCGGTGGCTTGACTGCAGCGCTGGCCCTGCTAACTCGCGACCGCGGTGAGGTGCCGCTGATCTTCCAGCTGCTGATTTACCCGATGCTCGACGATCGCGACGCGACGCGCTCAACGGAGCTGTTCGCTGAGGCCCCGATCTGGAACCGCGAGGATAACCGGCGCGGCTGGCGGGCCTATCTGGGCGAGGCGGCTGGTGGTCCCGAGGTTTCGCCCTACGCGGCGGCGGCTCGCGCTCAGGACCTGCGCGGACTGCCTCCAGCCTTTATGGCCGTTGGCGCAGCCGAGATCTTCCTCGACGAGGATGTTGACTACGCTCTGCGCCTGGCCCATGCCGGTGTCCCCGTCGAGCTGCAGGTCTATCCGCGCGCTTACCACGCCTGGGATGGCATTGCCCCCGCTTCGCGCCTGGCCCGGCAGTTTGTCGCTAACCGCGATCGGGCCTTGCGCGAGGTACTGCATCCGCAGGACCAGGCCAGCGCTCAGGAAGGCTGACCAGGCCAGGCG
>NZ_JADGIA010000323.1 GCF_019683635.1 Thermogemmatispora sp.
GCTGACGTACGCTTTGCTACGTGATAGTACGAGGGGTCACCATATCATTGCGGAAGGGGAGTCTCTTTGATGAAATATTTTTTCTGGATAGCATTCGCCGTATTCCTGGCGGCCTCTATTCCACATGTTGCTTACTTTTTTGCATCGTTTGAGCCATCATCGGGTCCAGAGGGGATCTGGTGGTGGGGTGTAAGCTATGCTATAGCGATTAGCATTGATGTTACCATTTATCTGCTGTCCTGGACGGCCTTCCAGCGTTATCGGCGCTATCGGACCCCTAAGGCAGTCTGGCAGCATTGGCTTCTCATCATTATCTGCACAGGCTTCTCATGGGCGGTAAACTGGGCCTATGCCAAGCAGTTTCATAGCCCGCAGATGCTGAGCGCGGCGGAGCACGCGGCGCCCTGGCTGACCAACATTTTCCCCTTCATGGCCAGTGCCTTCCCGCTGCTGGGCATCGTCTATACCATGATGGCCGAGACCATCAGCGAGGCGGAGGCGGAGGAGAAGAATACGCGACAGCAGCAGCTGACGGCGCTCTCCGAGCTTGCCAAACAGGTCCAACTCCCCATGTCGACCCTGCGCCGCGCTCTGACGACCGGCTCGCGGCTGAACGCCGCCAGCCTTTTGCCGATTGTCAATCAGGAGCGCACGACCGAGGTGGCCCCGGTTGCCAGCGCCGCAGGCAACGGGACAGTGCGCGAAAGCAGTCAAGATCTTTCGCGTCCGATCACCGGCCAGATCGTGGCGGTGGGCAACGAAGGCCCCAATGGCGAGCAGAATACCAACCCGGCTATGCTGGCCGCCTCGGCTGAGGGCAACCCCGATAAGCTCCAAATGACGATCGAGGTCCTGAAATCGAACCCCTCTATCACCGATGAGGCTCTGGCCCAGTACCTCGCCCTGAAACGCCCTGCCAGTGCTCGTTTCTGGCGCCTGAAGGCTCTGGAGATTCTCAATGCCAATGGGAACGGGGCCGGACAGGCCAACCATCTCAAAAACTCAGTCAGCGACACAGGCGTTTGGGCCACACGCGAAGTCGCCAATGGCTCGCTTGGCCGACGCTAGCTCTCTCCGGCTACCGCATAGCCGATGGAGAACTGCCCGGCTCCCATCCCCTCCCTTTGCTTATCACCAGGCAGCCAGGGAGCCGGGCGCCTCTCCGCTCACTACCTTGACGTCCGTTGCAACGATATGATAGACTAACCAAGAGCAGTGGAGAAACTTTCTGACCTGTCTTGATGTATACAGTGACAGCGTCGTCGATCTGTGCGCTACAGGTTTCCCATATTGCCACTATCTTAGGGAGGGATCAATGCCGACCACTTTCAGCTACGCGCGTATTCTCTACGCCGTAGGCCAGGTGCTGGACCAGATCGGGGTGAAAAGCATCGCTCTCCGCGAGGAGGAGGATGGCCTCTTCGTCGAGGGCTATAATAGCAATGGTCAGCTCCAGGTCCAGCTGCGCTACGATATCCCCGGCCTCTACGAACTGCTAACGCGCGTAGAAGAGCAAGAGAATGGGCGGGAGCTGCCGCAAACAGCAGAGGTGGAGGGGCTGTTGCGCCGCTTCTTGACAGATCATGACCGCGAGTTGGTTGGTATTTCTCGCTAGTATCTGAATAGCGTTCACCGGAGGAACCGGGGGTGTCCCCGGTTCTTGTGTATCAAGGACGCTCTCCGGCTGGCAGTACTGGCACGCAACGCCCTCGTCGCTCGCGGTTTTCCACGCACGGGCCTACCCCGGCTAGCCTGTCCGTCAGGATCGGCAGAGCACACAAGAGCCGCTGAGCAGGAGCAGATGCTACGCTGTGCCATAGACGGCTGGCCTGGAGTAACTGGCCTGGCTGCCGCCTATACCCCGCACTCAGCTCGCACCATCAGGCGCGGAGGCTGGTCGAGAAGAGAGGCCGCGGTCAGCTCGCTAAGCGGGAAGAAGGATACCAATCTGCTTCGCCCGCGCAGCGGCCTGTAAGCTGCTGAGCTGCTTAGAGCCGAGAGGTAATCTCGACCACAGGGTTAGCGAGCTAGCTTTGCTGTACGCTTGTTTCACCTGACCTCTCGGCAGCTATTGTCAATGGTCAGGTCAGCGCTCGCTCGTCTGCCAGCAGCTCGGGCAACACCCTGCCAGGCGCTAGCTAAAAGCAGAAGGGGCAGAGCTTCGGAGTCGGCAAAGGCGATCGACCGCTTGCTGACTTCCCATCCTGGTGATGGGCAGAGGCGAGCGAGCGGCAGGCGGTTTGCAGTGCAAGCCAAGCCTCTCCCGCCTCGATCAGAGTTTGGGAAGAGCACCTTTTGCCCGCTCCGGCCTCCGACCGCGCCATCAGGCTAGCTCTTAACAGGTAGCCGCTCGCTCAGCTCAGTGGTGGAGGCTCGTATCAAAGTCAGCCACCGCCTCTGTCTGATCGCTCTCGCCTGATCCGGTGGAATTGGCGAGCAGAGCGGCTCTCTAGCAAAGAGGTGCGGCCAACCAGCAGGAGCGAGAACACTTCCGACCAATGCCGGTCGATTAGATCGAGGTGATCGCATGCCAACGGTGCCTTAGTATTTGCTCTTCACCCTCTGATAAGCTGTTCGGTAGCTATCTTAATGAGAGACTATATCATAAGTAGTTCTGAAAAGTAAAGCGCAGACCACTCGACTTCGCCAATAAAGTATGATATGCTCATAGTTGTAGGATTGCATAGCAGGCAATCCGAGCACCTGAACAATCAGCAATCCTGGTCTGCGCGGTTTCTCCCCATGAGAGGAGAAGATTGTGCCAGAAGAGATCGCTTTATTCATTGACTTTGAGAACATTCGCTACAGTATGCTGAATATCCAGCGGCGAGAGCCTGATCCGCAGGAGCTGATTGCCGTCGCCCGCCGTTATGGAACTGTCATGGTGGCCCGCGCTTATGCGGACTGGTCGCGTCAGCCGGAGCTGTTCAAGGGCAGCCTGACTGCAGCGATGATTGACCGTGTAGATTGCCCGGCCAAGCAGCGTGACCGTATCCGCATTGGGACGATTCATTATCCTCCAGGGAATCCCTCAACAGGCGCGCTCGGAGTGCCAGGCTACGCTTCTGAAGGTCCGTATCAGCGCCAGTGGTCTGTGGGAGGCACTACTCAGAGTGGCTACACAGGCCCCTTCCCCGCAGTTCAGCCCAACCAAGAGAACGGCTGGTCCGGCTACCAGCAGGATCAAGGGCCGCGCCAGGATACGGAGATCCGCTCTTCCGGTGAGGAGGATACCGCTTATCAACAGGTACCTCGCCAGGGCCTCCCCTATAGTTACCCCCAAGGCCAGCCCCCCAGCGG
>NZ_JADGIA010000324.1 GCF_019683635.1 Thermogemmatispora sp.
GCCTACACCAACGCCCACATCAACGCCCACACCAACGCCTACACCAACGCCTACACCAACGCCCACATCAACGCCTACACCAACGCCCACACCAATGCTCACACCAACTCCTATACCAACGTCTACACCACCCCCTACACCGATACCGCTCCCTACACCGACTCTCGGACCATCGCCAATCCCCTCAGCGACACCACCGGCTCCGATAGTCATCCCCACGCCTCCCGGGACTCTAGCCCCAGTGACGCCTGAGGCCTCCCCACCTCTCAGCATCGCGCTCACTGCTGGACAGAGCAACCTACCGCAACGATGCCACCCTTGCAGACGGACGGAGATAGATCCCTCGGCCATAAACGCTCAGGGACAGCCGGGGAAGAGGTAAATGGCTAGCTGGGCAGGATCGATCATCGGGAGGCCGCCATAGTGGGGATGCGCTGACCCAAAAAAAAGCAGGATGAATGGTGATTCCATTCATCCCACAGACACCTGATCACTTTCTCAAAGGATCGAGGCGGAGGAGGTGGGATTCGAACCCACGGGGGCTGTTAACCCCACACGATTTCCAGTCGTGCTCACTAGGCCACTATGAGACTCCTCCGTATTAGAGCAACAACCATGCTAGCTCCAGGGAGCCACTCAGGCCACTCCTCTACCACCAGCCAGAGCAGCGCCATCAGAGAGACTAACATGGGAGTGACCCGCCTCGCAACCATGAGCGCCAGCGAGTCACTGCTTGCGGCGGAGAGAGTGGGATTCGAACCCACGAGGGTCTTTCGGACCCTACCGCTTTTCGAGAGCGGCTCAATCAACCACTCTGACATCTCTCCGGCGCATAGTATATCACACCCCCCGGGCGGCTGACAAGGGGGTTAAGAGGCTTCTTCCTCCGCATCGGAAAATTCGCTGATGGCCCCATGCTCATAGAGCCAACGAGCAAACTGTAGGCGGGGATCACCGCTGAGATAAGGAGGGATCTCACCGCTCCTCCGGACCCGGCGGCGCAGCAGCAGCAGGCGCTGAATCTCCTCATGACGCAAGCCAGCCTCACGCAGCGAATTGAAGGTTTCGCCTTCTAGTAGCACCTGCTCGCCGTCCTCTAAAGGTAGATGGAGCTGCTCCAGCGGAGAAAGTGATGGATTGGACTCTGCCTTCCATGTTTGCTGATGCTCAGACTGATCGTCTCGTCTATCCATTGTGCTCTGTTCCCTCTCTTTTCTTGGCTTCCTTCTGTAGAGAAAAAGCCGCCGTCGGCTCTGTCTGCTTGGCGGTTTTTGTCTCTCTGTGCTGTTGTTTGCTCCCGGCAGCCGCGATCTTGCACCAAACTCTCCACGAGGGTCGGCAGCGGCACAACCCTGGCCGACCTCCTCCCCTCCGGCTCGTCAGCCAATGTTGATCTGGCCCGAGCCGCTCCAACCGCCAGTGTGTCAGGTCAGCCAGGCCAACCAAAAAAGGAGAGCCTCCAGCCCCCGCAGCCAGGCCCGCGCCAGATACCCCCGAGCAAGCGGCTGCCGGGTTCTACTGGACAGAATCGCTTCTATAGAAGATCTCTATCGGCAGGAAGCAGACAGTGATTAGACCTTTCCTGGCCCTTTGACTGATACGAGAGAATTTCAGGACCTTTGGCACAACAAGGAAGCGACCTCTGTCAGTAGCTCAACAGCAAGCGCTCCCGTACACTCTAGCTAGACAAGGTAGCAGGCAAGCTCAGCAGGTTCACCTGGCACCGCCAGCCAGCCCCGGAGCGAGGGACCAGCGCCACGAAGCGCCCAGGCCACTGCCAGCTCAGAGAGAAGAGATCAGCCTCCTCCCGCCGATCATCAGCCGGTCATGTCACCAGTGGAAGCCACCGCATAAGCGAGCAGCCGAAGGCAGCCACTCATCCCGGCCAGCTTGCGCCGCTCCAGAGTAGCCAGCCGGCGAAGGAGGGAGCTTGTTAGCCAGGCGGGTAGTTTAGCCAGATGAGCATGAGAGTGACAAATCCGAGCAAGGAGACGAGAGCAAGTTAGCAGGGCGAGACCTCAGTCAGGCAAGGAGAGACCCATTAATGAGCAGTTCCGCGCACCTGGAAAAGATCTGGGCCGAGTTCATGCGTACACACAGCCAGGCACTGCGTCGCCTCCTGATCGAGGCCTACGTGCCCCTGGTGAAAGTCACAGTGGATCGCCTGGGCATCCCGACGCGTAGCCTGCTGGACACCGAGGACCTCATCGGTTACGGTATGCTTGGTCTCATCAACGCCATCGATCGCTACGATCCTACGCGCGGGATCAGCTTTGAAGCCTTTGCCAGCGCCCGCATTCGGGGAGCCGTTATTGACCAACTCCGTGCCCTCAACTGGTTTTCGCGCTCGGCACTGCAGCGCATCAAACAGGTTGAACAGACAATGGCCGAGCTAGAGCGGCGACTTGGGCGACCAGCCCGCGACGAGGAGATGGCCACGGCCCTCGGCGTCTCGCTGCGACGCTATCGTCGCATGCTGCAAGAAGTGGGCACGGTCATCCTGTCCCTGGATAGCCCCCTCTACGCCCCCGAGAGCGATGGCGAACACTATTCACTGGGTGACGCCCTGGAAGATCACAGCAGCCCCGAGCCGGCCAGCGCAGTCGAACGGCGCGAGCTACTGCAAGCACTCAGTTTGGCCATTGAGCGCCTCCCGCGTCGGGAACGTCTCTTGCTCGCCCTCTACTACGTCGAGGGACTCAGCATGAGCGAGATCGGTAGAACTCTCGGCATCTCGCAATCGCGCGTGAGCCAGCTCCATACGCAGACGCTGCTGCATCTGCGTATCAGTCTAGGGCTACATGAACAACAGCGTCAGTGCGGGAACCGCACAAGTACTCGTTCTGCATCAGTACGCGAACACGCCCGGCAAATCGATTCGCTCGCCCATCAGCAAGTCCCCACTGTACCATAGCCTGGATCGTATAGTATCATAAACAGAGTATTATTACGATCCCTGGTTTCCCTGTTGATCGTGAGCGACCTGTTGACGACGAGAAGGGAGCAGGCTTCCTCGGCAGGAAAGCCAGCCCCGGTGTCACACCTTTCAGGGGAGGGTACCCAGGTGCAGATCAGGGCTCCGCATCACTCTCAACGACCACGGCGGCTTCGGCCACAGCAGCAGGGCCGCTCAGCGCTGAGACGATGGCCAAGGCGCTGCGGCCCGTCAACAGGGATAGACCCCCACTGCGCGCAACGCCCGGGGAAACAGTGGTTGCTGAAGCACGGTGTACAATCTACAGAGA
>NZ_JADGIA010000100.1 GCF_019683635.1 Thermogemmatispora sp.
ATATGGCACCGGATGATAACAGCATGGGTGATATGACGAGGAGAGAGGAAAGGAGGAGTAGATGCCCTGGTGGTTTTTCCGTCGGCGGGGTGGAAGCGCACTGTCGACAGGAACGAGTTGGCGCCTGGGAGACGTAGCCTTGCCCCGCTTGCAGGGCCGGCGCCGTTACCTGCAGGAGCAGCCCTACTTGTTGCCCAAGGATCTCGGCGAAGTCAATCGGCTCGATTTCCAGCACTATATGTTTCGTGCCGCGTTGCGTGGGAACTACCTGGCGCCGATTGAGCAGCCGAGGCGCATTCTCGATGTGGGTTGTGGGACCGGGCGGTGGGCCATAGAGCTGGCGCAGCAATTTCCGCAGGCGGAGGTGATCGGGGTGGATGTGGAGCAGGCCAAGAGTACGAGTCGCACGCCCTCGAACTATCGCTTTGTTCGGGGGGACGTGCTGCAGGGGCTGCCGTTTGAGGAGAACACCTTTGATTTTGTGCATCAGCGCTTGCTGCTTCTGGCGATTCCGCTGGCGGCCTGGCCAGGGGTGGTGCAGGAGCTGGCGCGAGTGACCGCTCCGGGTGGCTGGGTTGAGCTGCTTGAGACAAGCATCAGCCCGAACGATTTTGTGCCCTGTGGACCGGCGATGCAGCAGCTGCTCAGCTGGATGGGGCAACTGGCGGCCCTGCGTGGGCTGGATGCCGAGGGGGTGGTGATGCGCTCGCTGGAGCGCTATCTGACGGAGGCCGGCCTGGTCAATATCCAGAGCTATCCTCTTGAGGGGCCGATGGGCGACTGGGGCGGGCGTTTGGGTTCGCTGGTGGCCCTGGACTTTAAAGAGGGGGCCAAAGCGGTGAGTGGGCCGATCGCTGCGCGCTTTGGCCGCTCAGAGCAGGAGGTCCTCGCCGTCATCGAGCAAGCCAGCCAGGAGTGGAATGCACTGCAGACCTGTGGACGCTCCAAGGTTGTCTACGGACAGAAGCCGTTCACTGGCTAATTTGCCAGAGGTAGTCTGGCTTCCTCTCTGGCTCTAACGTCTCGATTCTGGTCAGCAGCGCCTGACTGAGAACGCAGGCAGGAGAGCATGGCTGGCACTGTCCCCCCCTGGGCGCGCCCAGACATGTTCTCTTGCCTGCTGCATCTTTCGCGCTTCTACTACTCTGTTATCGCTGTGCATTCCAGACGGGCGGCTGACAGGCGCAGACAGGCTACGCTGGATAGGAAGGTAGAGAGCGATAAGGCTACCCTTTCTTTTTTTATTCATCTTATGCGCCAATTGTGGAAAATAGAGCGCTGACTCTCTGGCTGCTCTCCTTATGAAATTTCCTATAGTAGTATGTGGGCAACCTGGCTGCCAGAGATCAATCAGCATCGCTCACTCTTCCATCAGCGGCCTCTGTCCTGTTACAGAGAGAGCACGGCGCTCGCTGCGTAGCCTACCGCCTGCTCCACTATGCCTCTGGTCGTATGCCAGCGTAGCGACCAGTCTACCTGGCGCTGGCCGCTAATCTGCAGCTGCCAGCCGCCTGCTGGGGTGGGCAACAGCTGCCATTCCGTAGCTGCACCGCTGGCATCCCAGACAATATGCCCACGACCTGGAGCGCCGGGGTAGACCTCCAGCGTCACCTCGTCGGGGGCCTCCTCGTTCAGGAAAGCCCGCTCCGGCCCGAGCGGCAGCACACTACCAGCGCGCACATAGACGGGCAAGGTCTCCAGCGGCGCCACCCGCGTCACATAGCGCCCACCCTCCAGGCGCTCATCGCTCCAGAGATCGATCCACTCCCCGACCGGGAGATAGAGGCGGCGGGCCACTGGCTCACGCGCCTCGCTAAAGACTGGCGCTACGAGCAACGCTGGGCCGAGTAAATAGGCATCATCGATCACGGCAGCGATCGGATCTTCCGGGAATTCCAGCAGCAGCGGGCGCAGCATTGGCAGACCGTGGGCATGGGCCTCCCAGGCCAGACTATACAGATAGGGATTGAGGCGCAGGCGAAGCCGCGCATAGCGACGGAAAATAGCCAGAGCCTCCTCCCCGAAGGCCCAGGGTTCCCGCGGCGTGGTCCCGTGCGCCCGCGCCAGTGGCGAGAAAAGGCCGAATTGGGCCCAGCGAATATACAGCTCTGGCGATGGCGGCGGCCCGTAAAAGCCCCCGATGTCATGGGCCCAGAGGCCCGGAGCACTCAGGGCCAGATTCAAGCCTCCGCGCAGAGAGCAAGCCATCGCCACCACATCGGTTTTGGGATCACCACCCCACTGAGCCGGATAGCGTTGCGTACCCGCCCAGCCGGAGCGCCCCCAGACGAAGCCAGGCCGTCCCGTCTCCTGAGTGATCACCTCATGAACAGCAGCGTTGTAGAGCAGCGGATACAGATTGCGCAGCTCATGACCGCTCATCCCATTGGCCGCGCGCGCCTCTAGCGGCACCCCCTCGCCAAAGTCCGTCTTGAAAACCGCTACTCCAGCCCGTAGCAGCGGACGATGCAGATCCTGCCACCAGGCGCGCGCCGCGGGATTGGTGAAATCGACAATCGCCCGCTTGCGACCATCGGGCGGTGGCCCTCCAAAATCGGCCCCGATCGGCTCGCCCTGCTCATCGCGCAAGAAGTAGCCTGCCCTGACCGCCTCCTGATAGCGCGGCGCCTGCTCAGAGATATATGGCAGCTCCCAGAGTGAGACCTTAAAGCCACGCTCACCCAGCTCGCGGATCAACCCCGGCAGATCTGGGAAAGCCTCCTCGTTGACCGTGAAATCACAGGAGAGATTTGGATGCGCCAGCCAGGCCGGATCAATGTGGAGCACATCGCATGGTATCCCTTCGGCCCTGGCCCGGGTGGCAACCTCCTCCACCTCCGCCCGGCTCTGGTAGCGGCAGCGCGAAAGCCAGACGCCAAAAACCCAGCGCGGAGGCAGCGTCGCCCGTCCAGTCAGACGCGTGTACTCTTCCAAAATCTCGCGCGCCTCCCGCCCGAAAAATACAAACAGATCAAGGCTCGGCTCCGCGCAACGTACCAGCGCTGCCCGCGCCGAGGGCGTCCCCAATGCCAGAGTCACAGGCGTTGGCGTATGGGCAAAGAGGCCATAGCCGCGTGACGACAGCAGAAAAGGCACATTCTTATACGCCGCCTCTGTCGTCGTCCCCCACGCATCAATATTGAAGAGAGTAACCACCGTACCACGGTGATCCAGGCGTGCAAAGCGCTCGCCCAGGCCATAGAAATGCTCAGCGGGATCGATGGCCCACGACCAGTATGCCGCTCTCCGTTCCCCTGGCGCGGAATGCAGGCCCGGCGGCGGCGTACAGAGGAGGCCATGCACATTGCGATCATCAAGCGCTGTGCGCCAGGTGACAGCCGGAGCAGCTTCACTCTCGATCTGCACCGCAAACGGATCGCGCTCCAACCTGATGCTGATCCCCTTTAGCAGGATGCGGACCCCCGTTGCCGTCTCCTCAACGGAGGGCAAGGGCGGCTGCGGGCCGTAGGTTGCGGTCAGTACCTCTTCCAGGGCGCCGGGCGCCAGCATCCCGTAGGTCCGCTCCTGCTGTAGCGCCTCCGGCTCTCCCAGGCGCAGGCGCACGCTGCGAGGAGACAACACCTGCAGCTCCAACGTCAACCGCGCTTCGGCAGCTGGAAGGCCGCCCTGAGCGCCTGCTTCGGACCCTCTCCCTGCCAAATCCCCCGCCTCTGCCGGACGATTGGGCACTCCGGTCGTTGTCATCTGCTGGGCCAGCGGCTCAGCGCTGACCACCACGGGACGGAGCGGAGCGCCCAGCGTCCGAAACGGAACCAGGGCCACCTCGGCGCGCACTCCTCCCGGGACTGCCGTTGCCTGCACCAGACGTCTCAGATAAAAGCCCTGAGTCACTATCTCCGGCCTATCGCCGATCACCTGCATCGCCTCGCTCATCGCGCCTCCTGGCTCCTCCGGTAGTCCTGCAAGAACGCCTCAAGGCCCGCTGTTGTCAGCGGGTGCTCGATCAACTGCGTCAGGATCGTGTAGGCCATCGTGGCGATGTGCGCGCCGGCCCTGGCGACCGCCGTCACATGCACGGGATGGCGCAGGGCCGCGGCAATAATCTTCCCGCGGTGCTGTTGGACACGTAGGATCTGGGCCAGATCGGCCACCAGGGCCACCCCATCCTCACCAACAGCATCGAGCCGACCGACGAAAGGACTCACATAGGTCGCGCCCGCCTCCAGAGCCAGTAGCGCCTGATTGACTGTAAAAATCAGCGTCGCATTGATCTCTGGCCGGCGGGTCAGCCGCTGCTGCTGAGCGAAGCGGGCGCGGATCGGGCAGTCTGTCAGATGGGCACAGCCCTGGCAAGAGGTCGTGACCTCGCTCCGACTCAAGCGAGCCATCGCCTTGAGACCCTCAACGGTAGTCGGTAGCTTCACCACCACATGGGGCGACCAGGTCGCAAAGTCCAATCCCTGGGCCACCATCCCGTCAGCATCGAGCGCCACCACCTCAACGCTAATCGGCACATCTGCGATCCAGCACAGCTCTTGAATGTGTCTGCGCATCTCGCTCTCGCGCACGCCTGCGCGCGCTATATGGCTGGGATTGGTTGTCACTCCACGCAATACCCCCCAGGCGGCAGCTGCACGCACCTCCTCCAGCTGAGCTGTATCGAGATAGAAATCCATAACCTGGCAACCTCCTTCGTTAACCTTTCAAGCCACCGGCGGTCAGACCCGAGACAATTCGTCGCTCCAGCAGCAAGATCAGCGCCACCAGGGGCACCACCGACATCACCATTGCCGCCGACAGCACACCAAAATTCGTCGTAAATTCCGTCTGGCTCAAGATCACGATCCCCACAGGCAGCGTGTATGTCGCCGTCGTCGTATAGTTCAGCGCGAACAGGTATTCATTCCAATCTCCAACAAAGACAATCACCGCGGTGGTAAACAGCCCGGGGATGATCATGGGCAGCACGATGCGCACAAAAGCCCCGAGGCGGCTCAGGCCATCGAGGGCCGCTGCTTCCTCGTATTCAAAGGGCACCTCCTGTAAGAAGGCCATCAGAATCAAAATGGCCATCGGCAAGCCAAAGACCGAATATGGAATGATCAGAGCCAAGAGACTCCCTATGAGATGCAGGCTCTGCAGGACCATATAGAGAGGAATGACCTGGGAGAAGGGCGGAAAAAGAGAGAGCGAAACGACAAAGAGCAGTATCAGCCGCTTCCAGCGAAAACGCAGGCGGGCGAAGGCGTAGGCGGCCAGCGTGGCCAGAAACATCGTCACCAGCGTCGAGACGAGCGAGGCAATGATGCTGTTCAGGTAGTAGCGTCCGATATCTCCCTGAAGGGCCTCACTGTAGCTGCTCACTGTCGGATGAGCGGGCCAGAGAGGGACAGGCACCGCTGTGGTCTCCTGGGGGGTCATCAGTGAGGTCAGCAGCGCCCAAATCAGCGGCAGAAACTGCACGACGATGATCACCGCCAGCACAAGGTAGAGCAGCGTCTGTCGAGTCAGTGGCTTCAGCTTCAGCAGAGGACCGCGAGGCCGCGCCGCCTGCCGGGAGGATTCTGTTGCCGGTGCTGTCGTCGTAGGAGCCAGTGCCATACTCGTTTCTCCTTCAGCGACACCCCTGTTATCTCGTGCCTGTCCGCAGAAGCGTCCGCATATAGAGCACGATGAACACCAGAGTAATAGCCGTCAATACCACAGCGATTGTCGAGCCGTAGCCGAAATCGCCGAACTGCTGAATCTGCAGATAGATATACAGGCCAAGGTTCTGTGTAGCGTTGCCCGGGCCACCGTTCGTAAAAGCGCTAATCAGGTCAAATGCCTGCAGCGACTCGATGGTGCGCAGAATAAGCGTTACCAGCAACACCGGGCGCAGCAGCGGCAGCGTGACCCGCCAAAGGATCTGCCAGCGCGAGGCCCCATCGACACGTGCCGCCTCATAGACTTCCTCGGGGATGCCCTGCAGCCCCGCCAGCACCAGCAGCGCCACCAGCGAATTGGCCTTCCAGATCGCCAGCACGTAGATGAGGAGCGTCGCCAGCTGAGCGGAGCCTAGCCAGACGATCGGATGCGCCGGATTCATCAGGCCCAGGTGCTCTAACAGGCTATTGACCAGGCCGTACTGGTCGTTAAACATATAGGCCCAGATCACCGAATTCGTGGCGGTCGGTATAGCCCAGGGGAAGAGAATAGCAGCACGGGCCAGCCAGCGCCCGCGAAAGCGGCGATTGGCAAACAGGGCCAGGGCCGTCCCGCAGATCATCTGGCCGCAGACAGTCACCAGGCTATAGAGCAATGAAAAGCGCAGGGCGCTCCAGAACTGGTCATCGTGGAGGAGCCGCAGATAGTTGGCCAGGCCCGCGCTCGTCGTGCCCAGGCCGAAAGAGCCTCCCTGCTGAAAGGAAAACCAGAGCGTGCTCAGCACCGGATAGACACCAAGGGCCAGTAGCGCCAGCACGACTGGCAGGAGCATGAGCCAGGCCAGCCGCTCCTCACGACGCTCCAAAGGGCCGCGAGGGCTACCTTCTTTGGTCTGCAGCAGCGGCGCCCCGATCGTAGCCATAAATGCACCTCGTTCTTGCTTTGGACAGAGTCGCAAACGCCAGGGTCTCAGACAGCGGACGAAGAAGAGGAGAGGAAAGGAGAGTCTGACGGGTTCTCCCTGGCTCGTTTGGACTCGGGAACGAAGGCCAACATCTGCCCGGAGCCGCTGGCCCTCGTCCTCTCCTCTCTTCTTCCACTGCCGTACCCGCTTCACCTCATGTCAATGATGCTACCTGGGTCTGGACGCTGCTGAGGGCTGCGCTCGGGCTGGCCTGATTGCTCAGCACGGAGTTGATCGCCGCCTGAAGCGGGGTTGTGAACTGGTTATAGTTCTTCAGCGTCGGACGGTTCTGGCCACTGTTCAGGATGCTGCCGATCTGCTTAAAGTAAGGCACCTTGGCCTGCACCGAGGCATCGCTGACCACATCGGGACGGCTGGGAATCAAGCCCGCGTTAAGGGCCATCGAGGTCTGCGTCTCCTTGCTCAGCATATAGTCGATGAAGGTCCAGGCGGCGTCTTTATATTGCGAATTGGCGTTGATCGCCAGCACCCAGCCGCCGGTGCAGCCGTGGCCACTGTGACCACTGGTGGCCAGCGTGGGCGCAACGCCTACCTTCCCAGCCACCTTTGAGCGCGAAGGCGTATTCGCGATCGCATAGGCGAAGACCCAGTTGCGCATGAACGGCGCCTTACCCTGGCTGAAAAGGGCCAAAATATCATTGGGGACATAGGTTGAGGTCCCCGTTGGCGCCAGCCGAAACTTGTAGATCAGGTCGTGCATATACTGCAGCGCATCGACCTGAAGCGGACCGTTGACCTGCAGCTTGCCTGGTTCCCCAATAGAGCCGCCGGCGCCCCAGAGGAATTCCAGCCACTCGTCGACAATGGCCTCGATCTTCTTGCCTGGCATCAGATAGCCGTAACTGACCCCGTGTGAAGACTCGCCGGCCAGAATGCGCTCGGCCAGAGCCTGCATTTCCTCGCGGGTTTGCGGCACGCTCCCGCCGTACTTCTCAACCAGATCGGTGCGGTAGTAGAGCATGCCGATGTCCATGTAGCGCTGGATACCGTAGAGGTGGCCATTCACGCGGCCCACGGTGCGCGCGCTTGGCCAGAACTGGTTCAGGTAGCTGGAGGTGACGTACTGATCGATGGGAGCCAGCCAGCCGGGTGTGGCGAACTGTGCGGGCCAGGTGACATCGATCTGCACCACATCGGGTGTGGGCGACTGGGCGCGGAAAGCATTGACAAACTTGCTGTACTGATCGGTGGCCACTGAAGGCAGCTCGACATAGTCCACATGGATCTTGCCGGCATGCAAATCATTGAAGCGCTTGATCTCCGCCGTTTGCTCGCCGGTGGTATCGACCAGGGCCGCGAACTGGATGGTCACAGGGCCACTGGTGGAGGCCGGTGCTCCGCCGCAGGCGGCCAGCCAGGAGCCAAGAACGGTCACCCCCAGGCTTGCCTTGACCCCCTGGCTGAGCACCCTCCGCCGTGTGAGCCTGGGGGAGCTTGCCGGGTTTGGCTCTGCTTCAAGCCGAAAAGCGGAACCAGCCGCTGGTCCCATCTCGGATCGTACAGGTTGCATCTGCGGAGCATCGTCGTTGATTACCATGTCTCATACCGACCTTTCTGTTATGCTAGACGCAAGAGGCGCAACAGGGATCAGTTCCCGCCTGTGGGCCGGCGCGGACGCAGGGCAGCCAGTTCCTCGGGCTGTCTCGACTGATCCCTCTTCTCAGCCTCAGCAGTCGCTATCGTGCCAGGTCTGGCCTGACTCGCTAGAGCGCCACCTTCTCTATCTCCAGCAGCTCTGCCAGGGCCGCCAGCGCTGCGGCCTGATGGCCCGCCACGAAAGCGACATGGTGCTCCCAGCCGCCTTCAATGAGGGTATTGAGTAGCTGACGAGCGTCACAGCTGGGACGGAAGACCGCTGTGTTGCCCGCGAAGCGATTGACCGGCTCATCAAGAAGCTCGCCTTCGGCGTAGAGCAGACGATAGCCGCGGGGACCAACACCAAGACGGGCCAGTGTAGCCGGTCCGGGACGAATAGCGAAGTTGCCGGTCACACCGATCCGGCGATTGCAGTGAACGGTAAGAGGGATCTCCTCGCCAGGGCGGGCCAGACAGGCGGGAGCATTGCCGCAGTGCCAGAGTGAGATCGTGCCGGCCTCCTCATTGAGCGCCACGACATCGGCCAGCAAGGGGGCAGCACCGCTGAGCCACTGCAAGATCAACAAAGTAACGGCCCCGTGAAGATCAGCTTCGCAGGCACAGATGAAACCATCGTCAGCCAGACGACCGAGGGTGGCACAGGGCATCAGGCCAAAGTCTTGGGGAAACTCCGGCCAGCAACGCACCGCCAGCCCATCAAGCTGCTCTTCCTGCAGCAGGGAGCGGAGCGCAACATAAGCGGCCCCGAAACGCCGAACCTCGTCCGGGTCAAGCGCTGACAGACCGGACGAGCCTGCCTGTGTTGAGGCGATGGCCGCGTCCACGGCGCTGGCCAGGGCCTGGCGGGCCTCCTGGAAAATGCGGGTGAGGTTGACGCGATGCACGCTGGTGCCGATCACACGCCCCAGCTCCAGCTCATCGAACTGGCAGCCATAGAAGCCAGCAGGCGCCTCGCCGACGAGACCAAGACGGCTCGTGCGCAGGCGTCTGCGCGTCGCGGCGGCTTGGGCCAGAGCCTTGAGCGGCTCAAACAGGCCGGCCTCGCCGGGATCGCCGTAGAGGTAGCGAACCACCCGTCCTGTTTTATGCAGGGCGTGGGCCGCCAGATGGGCGCCACAGAGAGAATTGAGCCAGAGCCGCTCACCGGGAGACCCCGGCTCGCGCAAGGCCCACAAACAGACAGGCGCGGGGATATGAGCGGCCAGCTCGATGGCCATGCTAGCGTCACTGAAGGTGGCGCACAGTAAGACGAGGACGTCTGGCTCTCGCTCTTGGAGGTGGATGGCGCTCTGGCGCGCGGCCTGGGCATCCATCAGGAGGGTAGTGTCGCCGTAGACAGGCCACCCCTCTTGCTGAAGGGTTGCCAGGGCCTTCGCCGCCATCTGCCTGGCGTAGTCGACGGCAAAGGTAGGGCGCGCAATACTGGCAAAGGCTAACACCGGTAGCGGTGCTTCTCGTCGGTTTTCGCGGTTCATGATCACTTGCTCTACCTGGCTTTGCTCGCTCACTCAGCCGGCCAAGACCGGGCTACCCCGCCTCTTGAGAAAGGGCGTCGGTCGGGCCTGACTCGACCCGGCCTGCGTGACAACCTTAGCTTGCCCTCGCGTCTCGGTTCGCGCCGGACTCGGGTTAGCGCTCGCGCCCGGCAGCTTGCAAGACCAGGGCCTCAAGGGCGACGCTGGCGGCCCCGACCAAGCCGGCATCTTCTCCAAAGGTGGGCGCCACCAGCTCTATGGTTTCGTCTCTGGTCAGAAAGGCTCGCTGGTGGAGCGAGACACTGACGGCGGAGAAGAAGAGATCACCGGCCTCGGCGATCGCCCCGTGCAGCACGATGCGGCTCGGATTCAAAATATCGGTCAGCGTCGAAAGGGCGATGCCCAGCGATTCGCCACAGGTGCGGACAACGGCGCGGGCCGCTTCATCTCCCTGGCGCGCGAGCGAGGCCAGACGCCGCACGGTTTCCTTTGGACTGGCTGCCTCCTCGGGGAGAGCCAGACCCTGCAGACTGGCCAGGCGCACGATGGCCGGCTCGGCGGCGATGGTCTCCAGGCAGCCACGATTGCCGCAGGTGCAACGCTCACCCTCCGGGTCGATGGTGATATGGCCGATCTCGCCGGCGTTCCCATGTGCTCCCCGATAGGGATAGCCGTTGACGATCAGGCCAGAGCCGATACCGGTGCCGACATAGACAAAGGCAAAGTCCGGCCAGAAGCGCCCTTGACCGAGTAGGGCCTCACCCAGAGCCATAGCTCGCACGTTGTTGTCCAGCGCTACCGGGCATCCCAGCCGCTCAGCCAGCAGATCGCCTAAAGGGACCTTTTCCCAGCCAAGACGCGGAGCCCGCTTGACCAGGGCTCGCTCGCTGTCGACCAGGCCAACGACGCCCGCTCCCACTCCAAGCAGAGAGGCTTTCGTATATCCGTTGTCGGCAAGCAGATCGTGGAGCTTCTGGCCAATCAGGGCAACCGTCTCGTCAGGGCTGAGAGGGCGCGGTGTGCTGACCTGGCTGCGGACCAAAACACGCCCGCGCAGAGTGCACAGCGCCAGACGTATCGCGCTCACTCCCTGGTGTACTGCTCCAATGATGGGGCCGTCCTCGGGCAGGTCTAGCAGGATGGCGCTCGCCCCCACGCGCTTGCCTCGCGCTGGACCAACCTCGCGCAGCAGTCCGTCCTCGATCAGTTCACGCGTAATGTGGCTGATGGCAGCAGCAGTCAGGCCGGTGCGGTGCGCCAGGTCGATCCGCGCCAGTGGCCCTTCCCGCAAGATGATGCGCAGCACCTGCTCCCGGTTGACCTCGCGTAACCCATGCCGCGTCAGACTGGTGGTCATCGCTCCTCCTCTCGCCGCACCTTAAATTGATTTACTTAATTAATTTAAAGCCTTGTCCAAGACTATACCCGGCGCAGGGACTCCCTGTCAAGGGGTTGGATGTCACACTGGAAAGGTAAGGATGGCACCCAGACCCGGCTGGGAATGGCGAGACGGTACCAGCCGATGGTAAGTGGTGCGAGGGCCATAACCCTTGACAACCCTCTCGGTAGCAACTATACTCCTCATCGTGTGGTCATACCTCCTACCTCTCGAATTGAGGAAGGAAAAGAGAGGACCCCGGGAAGGTCTGGCGGCTTCAGAAGTCGCCAATACCTCTGAAGGGGACGAAAAACAAGCGGGGAGCATTAGCATGAGCCAGGCTGATAGCCAGGCCCTGGAAGAGCGACGCGGCGCGTCGGCGGCGCCTGGTTTTCTTATTCACAACGAAGGTGACCATGTCGCTGTCGCTGTTCAAGATGTGCAGCCAGGTCGTCATCTTGCTGTCTACATGGACAGCGAGCGCGAGATCACCATCAGCGTTTTGGAGGCCATCCCTCTGGGGCACAAAGTAGCCCTCAGCGACCTGGACGAGGGGCAGGCGGTGATCGAATATGGTTTGCCGATTGGGCTGGCCCGCAGACCTATCCAGGCCGGGCAGCATGTCCACACTCACAACATCAGGAGCGCGCGATGGCAGAACAGCATTTAAGTGGCTACCGTCGTCCTGACGGTCGTGTAGGCATTCGTAACCATGTCGTTATTTTGCCCGTCGACGACCTCTCCAACGCCGTCTGTGAGGCAGTGGCGCGCACGGTGCCTGGAACGCTGGCCCTGCCCCATGCCTATGGACGACTGCAGTACGGGGCTGACCTGGAGCTGACCTTTCGCACCCTGGCTGGTACCGGGGCCAATCCGAACGTAGCGGCGGTAGTGGTCATTGGCATTGAGCCGAACTGGACCCAGCGCATCGTTGAAGGTATCGCCCCCAGCGGCAAGCCGGTCGAAGGTTTCTCCATCGAGCGTTTTGGCGACCTGAAGACCCTGGAGAAGGCGGCTCGCGTGGCGCAGCTCATGCTGCAAGACGCCTCCGAGCAGCGTCGGGAGCCGCTGGCGCGGGAAGAAGTGATCATCAGCATCAAGTGTGGTGAGTCCGACACCACCACGGGCCTGGCCTCCTGTCCGACGGTGGCCCAGGTGGTTGATCGTCATGTTCAGGCGGGGGGCACAGTCATCTTCGGCGAGACCTCCGAGCTGACCGGGGGTGAGCATCTGATCGCCCAGCGCTGCATCGACGAGGCTGTACGCTCCCGTTTCCAGGCCATGTACGATGGCTACATTCGGGAGATCGAGGCCAGTGGGGCCAACCTGCTGGGATCGCAGCCGACACAGGGCAACATCCGCGGCGGCCTGAGCACCATCGAAGAGAAGGCCCTCGGCAATATTGCTAAAACCGGCACCGTACCTGTCGTGGATGCCCTGGAGCCAGCTCAGGCCCCGACCAGGCGTGGCCTCAATTTCATGGACTCTTCTTCGGCGGCTGCCGAGTTCATCACCCTGATGGGAGCGGCGGGCGCCGTCTTGCATTTATTCCCCACGGGCCAGGGCAATATTGTTGGCCATCCGATTGTGCCTGTGATTAAGATTACGGCCAATCCCCTGACAGCGCAGACGATGGCCGAGCACATCGATCTCGACGTCTCGGGCCTTCTTCGGCGCGAGTATGGTCTGCGCGAAGCCGGGGATCGACTGATGGCCCTCATCGATCGCACCATCAATGGCCGCCTGACCTGTGCTGAGGCCCTGGGCCACCGCGAATTTGTGTTAACGAAGCTCTACCGCAGCGCCTGAGCGCCTGGATCAAGGAGAAAACCCTGCTGCAGGAAGCAGCGAGCTACCATAGAAGGACAAGGCATCGCTATGGCTGATCACGATCTTTCATCGATCGCCTCCCTCTATATCGCTGGCGAGTGGTGCCCTCCCGACGGGGGTGGCCGGCGGGAGATCCGCAATCCTGCTGATGGCTCGCTGGTGGAGGCCATTGGCTATGGTGGTCGGGCCGAGGCGCTGGCGGCAGCCGCCGCCGCGCAAGAAGCTTTTCCGGCCTGGGCGGGCCTGCCGGCGCGGGCGCGGGCCGATCTCCTCTTGCGAGCCAGTCTCTTGCTGCAAGAGCGCGCCGAGCGCATTGGCTACCTGCTAGCTCTCGAATCGGGCAAACGCTTGCCCGAGGCCGTGGCAGAGGTACGCTTTGCGGTCGAATATCTGCGCTGGTTCGCCGAGCAGGTACGGCGTCCGGCTGGTGAGCTGCTGCGTCCTGAGAGCGCTCAGCGGCGGCAGCTCACCCTGCGGCAGCCCTGTGGGGTGGCGCTCTGCTTAACGCCCTGGAACTTCCCGGTCTCGATTCAAGCGCGCAAGATTGCCGCTGCCCTGGCTGCCGGCTGTACCGTTGTCTCGCGTCCCTCGGAGAAAGCGCCGCTGGCCGTGATCGAACTCTTTCGCTGCCTGCACGAGGCGGGCCTGCCGCCTGGAGTGGCCAATCTGGTTCACGGGCCGGCAGCAGAGATCACGGAGACCTTGTTGCAGCATCCTGCCGTGCGTGTCGTCAGCTTCACCGGTTCGACCGAGGTTGGGCGCCAGATTATGCGTCAGGCTGCCGAGCGGATAGTTCGTCCTCTGCTAGAGCTGGGAGGCAACGCGCCCTTTATCGTCTTTGCCGATGCCGATCTGGAGCGCGCAGTCGAGGGGGCCATGCTCGCCAAGTTCCGCAACAATGGGCAGTCATGCATCGCGGCCAATCGCTTCTTCGTCGAGGCTCCCATCTTCGCCGAGTTTGTCGAGCGCTTCGCGGCCCGCATCAACGCCATGCGCGTCGGCAATCCCGTTCAGGAGCCGATACCTGATCTCGGCCCGGTGATCGACGAGCAGCGCCAGCATGCGCTTGCCAGGCTGGTGGAGGAGGCTCAAGCGCAGGGGGCCCGTGTTGTCACCGAGGCGGTGACGGTTCCTTCCCAGGGAAGCTTCGTCGCGCCGGCGCTCCTGGTCGATCTCCCTGTCGGGAGCGCGCTCGTCCAGGAGGAGATCTTTGGTCCGGTAGCGCTGATCTTCCCCTTTGAGACGGAGGAGGAGGTGATCGCGCTCGCCAATGCTGGCGAGATGGGATTGGCGGCCTATTTCTACACGCGCCAGCTTGAGCGGTCCTGGCGCGTGGCGGAGGCCCTGGAAGCTGGCATCATTGGCTTGAACTCGCCTCTGCCCTCGGTGGCCTATGCCCCGATGGGCGGCGTGAAGCAGAGCGGCCTGGGGCGCGAAGGCTCGCACGAGGGCCTGGATGAATTTCAAGAGATCAAATATCTCAGCTGTGAGTGGTGACCGTGTTCTGGCTGCCCCGAAGGAGGATGTGCTGTGTTGATTGTTGTCAGCGAGTGGCTGGCCTCGCCCGGCCCGGAATTGCTGAGCGCCTCGGGTCACACGATCCGTTTCGATCCCACGCTCTGGCGCGATCCTGAACGCCTGCGGGAGCTGGTGGCCGAAGCGGATGCGCTCATTGTGCGCAACCAGACGCGCGTGACAGCTTCGCTGCTGGAGGCGGCCCCTCGCCTGCGAGTGGTTGGGCGCCTGGGGGTGGGACTCGATAACATCGACGTGGAGGCGCTGCAAGCACGGGGGATCGGGCTGGTGACAGCGCGCAATGCCAATGCCATTGCTGTCGCCGAGTACGTCATGGCGGCCATGTTGCAGGTGGCTCGCAATCTGACGGCGGCGGATGCCAGTGTGCGGGCTGGCAAGTGGGAGCGGACGCAGCTCGGCGGGACAGAGCTGTGGGGGCGTACCCTGGGCCTGGTTGGCGTAGGGGAGATTGGGAGGCGCGTGGCCAGGCGGGCGCAGGCTTTTGGGATGAGCGTGATTGGCTACGATCCCTTTATCGGCCCCTATGACTATGCGCCGGCGGAGCTGGGCATTCGCCTGCTCTCGCTCGACGAGGTGCTGGCACAGGCCGATGTAGTGAGCGTGCATGTGCCGCTCTCGCCGGAGACCTACCATCTGCTCAACGCCGGGCGGCTGGCTCTGATGCGTCCCCAGGCCGTTCTGATCAATACGGCGCGCGGCGGCATTGTCGACGAAAGCGCGCTGGTCGAGGCGCTTACCGCCGGACGGCTGCGCTATGCCGTGCTGGACGTCACTGAGGAGGAGCCGCTGCCGGCGGAGAGTCCTTTGCGCTCCTGCTCTGCGGTGCTGCTCACGCCGCATATCGCTGGCCTGACGGCGGAGGCCCAGGAACGAACCTCGCGCCTGGTGGTGACGGAGGTCCTGCAGCGCTTAGCCGATCTCTCAGTCGGATGAGGAGCGAGAACATGGCTGCGACTCGCCTGAGAGGCGGTCTCTCCGCTACGGGGGGAAGTTTCTGCCGCGAAAGGGGGAGAAGACGATGACGGATGCGGCTGGTGTGGCGCCGTCTCTGGTGGAGGCCACGGAGCTGGAGCGGTTCGCCACGGCTGTCATGGAGGCCGTTGGGCTACCGGCTGCCGATGCTCGCACGGTGGCCTGGGCGCTGGTGACGGCCAATCTGGAGGGAATTGATACGCATGGGGTTTCGCGCCTGGCTCTCTATGCACGGCGAGTGCGCGCCGGTCTGGCCGCCGCCCGGCCCAGATTGCGCTGGCGTCGTCCGGCGCCGGCGGTGGCTCTGCTTGATGCGGATAACGCGCTTGGCCCAGTAGCTGCCGTGGCGGCGATGGACGAGGCAGTGCGTCTGGCCCGCAGCCAGGGTAGTGGCATGGTGGCTGTGGCCCATACCAATCATGCAGCAGCGCTCTCGGCCTATGTTGAGCGCGCGGCTGAGGCTGACTGTCTGGCGCTGATGGTCTGCAATACGCCGCCGGCCATGCCGCCCTGGGGAGGGCGCCGGGCCTTTCTCGGCACCAACCCGCTGGCCTTTGCCGCACCCGGCGCGGCGCCCGGCGAGCCACCGGTGGTGGTCGATATGGCGACGACCGTTGTGGCGCGTGGTAATATTATCATGGCTGCCCGTGAGGGGCGCTCGATCCCCGAGGGGTGGGCTGTCGATGCCGAGGGGCGCCCGACGACTGACGCGCAGGCCGCACTGGCCGGGGCTGTGCTGCCGATGGCTGGTCCCAAGGGCTATGCGCTGGCCCTGATGATCGAGATCCTCTCGGCGATTGTGCCGGGTTCTAGTTGGGGACCGCATGTACGCTCGCCGTATGAGGACTGGACGGGGCCGACCGACGCGGGCCTCTGGTGTCTGGCGCTCTCTCTGCCGGCGCTAATGCCCCAGGAGATCTATCGGCAGCGCCTGGGGAGCCTGCTGGAGGCGCTCCGACAGGAGCCTGCTGCTCCCGGCGAGGAGATCCGCCTCCCTGGCGAGCGGCGTGCGGCGATGCGGAGACAGCGTCTGGTTCAGGGCATTCCCCTTGATCCGGCGACACGCGCTGAGCTGGCTGCACTGAGTACAGAGCTTGGCATCAGGCCACTTGTATGGAGGGCACCGTAGAGCAATGGGTGTCTTTCAACCGGTACAGGATGATCATCGCAGCCTGGAGGGGCGCATCGTTTCCTATATTCGTGACCTGGTGGAGCAGGGCGTGCTGACGCCCGGCGAGCGCCTGCCGCCGGAGCGGGAGCTGGCTGCTCAGTTGCGAGTGAGCCGCACGGCGCTGCGGGAGGCGCTGCATACGCTGGCGGCGCTCGGCCTGGTGGAGGCGCGGCATGGCCGCGGTGTTTTTGTGGTTGGGGGATCGCTGCAGGCCACGGCGCAGCGCCTGTCGCTGGCTCTGGAGGCTCGCGAGACGGAAGAGGAGAGTGTGGCGCGTATTCGTCAGCTCTTCGAGATTCGCCGGGTACTGGAAGGGGCCGCAGCCGAGTGGGCGGCCCAGCGTGCTCAGCCGGAGCAGATTGCTGAGATGCAGGCCGTGCTCGCCAGGGATCGCGCTCTCCGCACTGCTGAAGAGGTCGACCGCACGCTCATCAGTGAGCTGGATGGGCAGCTGCATGCTCTGATCGCTGCCAGTACAGCCAATCGCCTGCTTGTGCTGCTCATGGCCTCTCTGCTGGATGAGCTGGCGACCGCGCGCAGTCGCAGTCTGGCCTTGCCGGAGCGCATCAGGCGCTCGCTCGAACAGCATACGGCCATCGTGGAGGCAATTGCTGCCCATGATCCGCAGACTGCCCGCGCTTGTATGGTCGCTCATCTCGACGATGTTGAGCAGGCCATCGTCCACAGTCTGGAGGCGCAGGGTGGCCCCGCAGAGCAGCAAACTGCCCGGGATCGAGGTCAGGATCTCCCCGACCGGACAGTGGGCGAGTGATGCCCGCCTGTACGACTGAAGCTGTCTTCTGCCAAAGGCTGTTTCAGAGAGAAAGATCAGCGTCTCTATAAAGAAAGCAGAGGCTTGTTTTTTATTAGGTGTGGCTGGGCCTGCTTCGGAGAGCAGCCTTGGCTATCTGGGGCATTCGTCGATTTGACGAGGCGACTGCCTGGCCAGGAAGCAAAGACGATATGGCAGAGGATATAGCGCGATCGATCGTCTCCAACTGCCCTGCCTGCAGCGGACGGTGTGCGCTGGCAGAGAGCGTCAGCGCGGCGTGCATAGTGAAGCCTGGCGTGGCCTATCTGTCAGGCCTCTCCCATAGCGAGCTGTGGGCGCTCACCTGTCTGCAGTGCGGTCCGGCCACGCTCTATGCTAAGAATCCTGCAAATCTGGCTGATAAGAAGTGAGTGCTGGTGACCGGGCGGAAGCAGGCCCGGTGCTCCACTTCTGGCTGGCAGCGTCTCTGCTCGCTGATCCCGCCTACCGTCTGTACCGTCTGTCGCTTGCCCGAATCTTTCTGAAAGCGTCTCCGCCCCAGCAGGCATGGCGCAGGCTCATCCCGAGGCGGGAGCGCTCTTCCCCTGGCTGTCCTTTCTTGGAACTCTCCCTTTCATCGTCAGACCAGCTGCTGTTACACTGGAAGAGGTCGTTCTGGCCCAGACGACGGGTATCCTGAAAGTGCTCCTATGCAAAGGTGTGGTGCCCTGGCGTCTTCGCTAATCCTCGCTGACTTACCTGAGAGAGCCGCGGCTCGTTCGCCCTGGAAAGCGCTTTTTCTCTGTCTGCTGCATAACAGAAGAAAGAGGATAGCGAGCGATTCTGCTCTCCAAGAAGCTAGCAGGCAAAAGGGGCTGACTGAAGGCCAAGACCCTGGAGCCGCGATAGATATCCAGTGCAACGGGCCGGGCAGGTGCTCACAGCGGGAGCTGCGCGCCTGTCTCGCTGACCCTGACCTACTGCTGCTTCGCGAGAG
>NZ_JADGIA010000325.1 GCF_019683635.1 Thermogemmatispora sp.
CCGCCGCCAGCAGCGTCCCGACTGCAATCCCTATCTTCTCCGCCTGCTCTCTCAAGCCCGCCAGCTCCTGCTCTCGCAGTTTTCGCAGCAGACTCATCCCTTCCTCCTCTTCGCTTACTCTCCCATCAAAGGACACCAAGGGGCCTGAATTTCGTATTCCCTCTGACAGTATAACAGCAGGTCATACCTAGTTCAAGGCTTCCTTTTTTAACGGAAATGAACTTGAGACAAAGCTATCACAAATCACTCTTTACTGTGGCGGCAAAGCTGGCTATAGTAGATTCGACAGCAGGTCAAGATATAGCTTCTTCACCATATTAACCCTATCTTTCTTCAGAAAAAGGGTAAGGGAGACTATTCACTCAAAACAAACGGCGAGGCTTTTCTCAATGCTCAATGATACTGCTGACCATATGTATCGACGTCAGGATGATCAGTTAGAACAGGAGAGCCGCATCATGGCCACTGCCCTTTTTCCTCGCAGCAGCGAGGTCTCCAGGCACTACTGTCCTCGCTGTCACGAAGCAGACCTCAGCCGGGGATCTTCCTTCAGTCAGCACCGCCTATCAGCGAGCCGTCAGGACCATCTCAGCGCCCTGCGGGCCGAGCTAGGAGCGAGCGAGGAGACCGAGCACCTCATCGATTGGCTGCTCGACATGTGGGAAACCATCGACCTGCTCATCGCCCGCTTCGGGGCCGCGCGCGCCTGGCAGATCATCGCCACGCCCGCCACCCTCTGGCCGCAACCCATCAGCAGCGAGGAGCTGGTCGCGCACCTGCGTGGCGAAGAAAGCGCCCTTGCTGATCCACCGGCTGTCTACCCCTGAATACAAAGGAGTCTGAGCATGTTCATGCGCCTCTGGAAATGGCTGCGTCCCTCCCCGGCAGAGCCACAGCAGGCCGCCGACGAGTTCAACCAGACAGGAACGGTTCCAGACAACGAGAGCGATGGGCGCCGGCGTCTGCCAGACGTGCCCTACCTGCTCCCCAAGGATCTGGGCGAGATCAACCGTCTGGACTTTCAGCACTACGTCCTGCGGCTGGCGCTAGGACAACTCACCTTCGCCCCCGTTGACCAGCAGCTTCGGCAGGGCGGTCAAGTGCTCGATGTTGGCTGCGGAACGGGGCGCTGGGCCATCGAGATCGCGCGGCAGTACCCCCTCACCCAGGTCACGGGCCTCGACCTCGAACTGGTCAAAGCCACCACTCCGCCACCCAACTATCGCTTTATTCAGGGGAATCTCCTGCAGGGCCTGCCCTTCGCCGACCGCACCTTTCACTACACCCATCAGCGCTTTCTCGTGGCAGCCATCCCCCTGGAGCACTGGCCGGGAACCGTCCAGGAGCTGTATCGTGTCACCACCCCGGGTGGCTGGATCGAACTCATCGAACTGGGAGCGGAAACGCGCAACGCCGGTCCCAACCTGCAGCAGCTCATCGCCTGGGGGCGCCAGCTCTCGGCCCTGCGCGGCATCGACGCCACCCACATGAGCCGTCTCAATGAGTGGCTGCTCCAGGCTGGCTGCAGTCAGATCCATACGCACACCCTCTGGCTCCCCCTGGGAGCCTGGGCCGGGCGTCTGGGACTCCTCTGCATACGCGACTTCGCCGCCGGCTTCGCCGGACTGGAAGCCCTGGCGGTGCGCACCTGTGGCATCAGCCCTGCTCACTTTCGCCAGACTGTCGCCGCCCTTGAGCAGGAGTGCAACCAGCACCAAACACGCTACGCCTGCTACCTGGCGGCAGGCCAGCGCTAAGCCCAGTCGCAGACGAGCAACGCAGTCGGCCTGGCAACGTCAGCCCTGCCCGCACTCAGGCTGAAGCCAAGCACTTGGAGAAGAAAGAGGAGGGAAAAAGCATGAAAGGAACAACCATGCGGCGACCCTATCACCGTGGGCCACGGGTCGCCAGTCCCGGTGGCCTCCGCCCGCAGGAATGGCGTGTTCTCATCCTGGCCCGCCAGGGACTGGCCCGGCGCCAAATTGCCGCCCAACTGGGCGTCAAAGTCGAGACCATCAACCTCTATTTTCAGCGCATCTACGAGACGCTTGGCGTCCACTCCTGGCGCCAGGCTATCGAGCAAGCGCCCTGGGAGAAATGCCCCCCGGAAGCCCTGCTCAGGCCACCAGAGCAGCAAGGACCAGCGCAAGGGCCAGCAGACCCCTCTCACCCCAGTCTCTGACGCCTGCTGCTGCATAGGGCAGGGAAGCCAGCGCGTGGGAAGGCCCTGGGCGGACGCCCCATGTGCGCCGGCATGAGGCGAACGCCCAGGCGCCTGCCCGCTCATCCAGGCCACGCCACGCAGCCAGAGAATCATGAGCAGAAGAGGAGTTGACGCCATGCCGTTACGTCCAGAAGACGCCCGCTTTGCCATTGGCCTCGACCTCATCCTCACCGACGTGGACCGCAGCCAGATCGCCCTGATCTTGCGCGAGGACGAGCAACGTTACGCCCTGCTGGGGGAAAAAATGCACTGGGGAGAGCGCGCTGACCAGGCTTTCCTGCGCGCCTTGCGCGAAGAGCTGGGCCTGACAAAGATCCTGCCCAACCGCGTCAATGGCGTCCTCAACCGCAAGCTGCAGTCCTGCGGCATCCTGTGCTGGCAACTCGCCGGACTCTTCGGTCTCCTGCGGCCCGAGCGCGATCCCCGCTTTCTCCAGGCCCCGCTTGCCGAGCGCGCACAGGTCCTCTCGCTGACCTATCTAGTCGATTGCGACCTGAGACGCCTTAAGCAGGCCGCCAAACCGGGGAAGAGCGTCCAGCGGCTGGAGATTTTCAGCCTGACAGAGCTGCCCACCCTCTTCCTCGACCACGCCGAGCTGATCAGACACATCCTTGAGGCCGAGCGGCGCGGAGGGCTGCCGCTGATCCGCTGAGGTTGGCGCAGCGCATCAGCAGTCTGTCAGCCGCTATCAGCACCTGGCGCCACTCACGCCGCCCGGCCCGGCAGAAGACCAACGCGGGCGAGCAACCTTCTCACCAACGCAGAGGACCCTGAGCGGAGCCTTCTCGGGCTGGCCCGCCCAGGGTCCTCAAGTCCCGCGCCCGGTCAGCCGTGGACCAGTGGCGGGGGGACAGGAGTCGTCACATACGCTTGCTGACGCTCAGCCGCGCGCGCGCTCGGCAGCCTTCAGAATGGCCCGCCGCGCCATCACCGCGGCCATCTGGGCCCGATACTGCTTTGAGCCGTGAATATCCTCCATCAGCTCCAGGCCCTCAGCGGCATGGCTGGCCGCCTCGGC
>NZ_JADGIA010000326.1 GCF_019683635.1 Thermogemmatispora sp.
CTTCTGGGAGGCGCAAGAGAAAGGCGCGGCCGGGACGGGAGGGGCCTGTAGCCAGGTGAGCTGAAACTCGCAGCGTGGGAAGCGCGTGATTTACCCAGATGCTGTAGAAGCGAGCATCCAGGGAAAGCCGGGCGAGACCGGCTCAAGCAAGGAGGTGAATGTTATCATGACTATCAGCCTGGAGCAGCTTATCATCTGGGTCATCATTGCGGCTATTGTTGGCGTAGTGGGGGAATTCATCGCTCGCCGCCACGCCCCCGGCGGCATTGTCGGCGCTGTTCTCCTGGGACTGCTGGCCATCTTTCTGGTCGATGGTGTCCTGCACTGGCACATCAGCGGCGAGCCATACCTTAACGGCGTCCCACTGGTAACGTCGGTACTGGCGGCGGCGGTCCTGGTCTTCATCTGGAGCGCCTTCGCCTATCGTCGCCTTTCCCCTTACTACTATCGTCGTGGCAGTTATGCCCATCGACCGCGCCGCTGGTGGCGCTGGTGACGGAAGAGGAAGCACTCTTCTGCCCTGGCCGCTAGCGCTCATCATTCTGTCGGGCCAGGTCAGATCACCTACCGCGTACAGCCGCGCCCGGTCCCGCTGTCCATCTATTGTCACTGCACGATAGCTCACGCAAAAATTGCCTCTAGAGAAACTCAAGAGAGGAGGGTCCGCGCCACCCTGCCGTGCAGGATGGCCCTCCTCTCCTGGAAATCGAACGGCGCTAGCGATGCGAGCGCGAGCGCCGCATCGCAGCCTCTCCCAGCCGTCCAGCCAGCAGCAGTGAGCTGAAACCGGCCATTGTCAGCACCTGGTGGGCTGCCAGCGGCTCGCTGGAGCCTGCCCTCTTCTCCTGAGCACCGACAGCGTTATGGGCAGGCGTTGGCATCCCGAAGCCGAAGGCGAGACCAGCGTTTCCTCCGCGGGCCGCCTCCGAGGCTCCACGCAGTTCAGCGGCAACCAGCTCCAATAACTCGGCCACCTCCAGCTCAAGGGCGGCTGCCACACTCTCCAACACCCGCGCTGAGGGATACTTCTGTCCACGCTCGATCTCACCAACATAGATCTCGGAAAGACCGGCGCGCTCTCCCAGCTCGCGCATCGTCAGCCGGCGCTGCTGGCGCTCTCGGCGAATCACCTTTCCGAGCGTTTCTTGAAGATCGGCCATCCCCACGCTCCTTTCTGCTCTCCTCCCTTGCGGAGGAGTCTGCCGCAGCTATGCTCATAGCATAGCCTGGCGGACGGCTATGCTGACAGCATCGCTTTTTGCTATCACTATACCCCCCCGCTTTGCTATATTCAAGGTGTTCTCTCCTTCCTCCCTTCCAGCCTTCCAGCAGCGAAGGCGGAGACGGAAGCGGAAGCGAGGTCTGACAAAGCCAGGTCCCGCTGGAGGCAGGAAAAGAAAAGAAAGGAGTGCCTTACATGCTACCACGTTCCACCGCTTCCTTCCTGTCATACACACAAGAACACATCCAGTCAACCCTGCATATTCCCATCGTCTACGAGGAGCGCCAGCTGGAGTCTCCACGTTGGGAGTATCGCCTCATTAGCCTCGATCTACACAAAGAACCAGTGCTTTCCGCTGCCAGCCTGACCAGACTCGGGCGGGAGGGCTGGCTACTGCAGGCGATCGTCGACGAGCGAGCCAGCGGAAGCGGCACCCAGCTTCACTACTACTTTGTGCGTCGCCTGCTCGGATCGGGGCAGGAGGCAGCCAGTGAAGAATAAACGTCAGAGGAGCAAAAGACAGAGGACGAACCACAAGAAGGAGTGGAAGAAAGGACCATTGTCATGAGCGCTACCCTGTATGTACCGACCGTCGTTGAAGCCACGGGACGCGGCGAGCGCGCCTACGATCTCTACTCCCGTCTGCTCAAAGAGCGCATCATTCTGATCAACGGCCCCATCGAGGAGCAAATGGCGGGACTGGTCATTGCCCAGCTTCTCTTTCTGGCCGCCGAGAGCAGCGAGCGAGAGATCAACCTCTACATCAGTTCACCAGGGGGCGTCATCACTGCTGGTTTGGGCATCTACGACACCATGCGCATGTTGCCCTGTCCCATCGCCACCACCTGTGTCGGCTACGCCGCCAGCTTCGGTACCATTCTTCTGATGGCCGGAGATCGTGGGCGGCGTCGCGCCCTACCGCATGCCCGCATCCACCTGCATCAGCCGTGGACCGCCAGCGGCGTCAGCGGCCAGGCCAGCGATATCGAGATCCATGCCCGTGAGATGCTGCACACCCGCGACATGCTCAACGAGATCATTCAGCTGCATACCGGCCAGCCATTGGAGCGCATCAAGCATGACACCGACCGTGACTTCTTCCTGAGCGCCGCCGAGGCCGTCGAATATGGCATCATCGACGAAGTGCTGGAGCCACCTATCAAGGAGGCGAAAGGCTCATCGGCCCTCTAGAGCGGCTCGATGCGTACATAGTCGAGATCAAGCCACTGGCGGCCCGTCGCGATCGTACCGAAACGCAAGGTAGCGCGCGGGGTGGCGATGGCATACTGGTTGTCTACCCAGGCCACGAAGCCCAGAGGGCGCACAGGGGGTGAGGGAGCGGTAAAGAGGAGGCTGCCGTCGACGAAGAAACGGGCCAGCGACGGCAACCACTCAAGGGCGTAGGTATGCCAGTCTGTGAGGACAACCTCCTCCAGCAGGCGCTCCTGGGCTCCGGTCAGGCGCTGCAACCAGCGGGCCGCAGGGCGCAGCTCACCGCTGAGCCGTCCCCAGAGGGCTGCCAGAGCCGTGGGCACAGCTGCCGTCAGAAAGCCCGGACGCAGCGCATGCACTACTTGCGCCTTCCATCCCCAGCCCGGCACGCCGGGCACCAGGGCCATGTTCGAAGGAGGTGAGGCGTAGAAGAACCAGACTGCCTCGGGAAGCATCAATATATCCCCGCGCAGCGAGAACGGGTAATTCCAGAAACCGAAGCCGGCGGTCCCGCGCAACAGCCCCGGTGTCTCCGCCGTACTGGCCAGTGTGGCCGCCGGGTGGGAGAAGGAGGCCCGTACCTCCAGACGCAGCGGTGGACGCCAGGGGAAAGCCCGGCGCGGCAGCTCACCATAGTCGTCGATCTGCGCGTCGCTATACTTCCCCTGGCGGCTGGCCTCCAGCTCCAGACGCAGACGCGACCGCTCTATACTCAGGCGCCCGCCACCCAGGCAGGTGCGCCGCCAGCGCGGATCAAGCTCGCCGCTTTCCTGCT
>NZ_JADGIA010000101.1 GCF_019683635.1 Thermogemmatispora sp.
GATTTATGTGCAGACGACAACGGATGTGAACACGGTGATGGCCAAGATTGAGGAGCTGGACCGCAAGCTGGATGGAGGGCGGCATCAGCTCGCCATCGGACTCACCGATGATGCGACCTGGCCGCTTATCTGGTATCTGCGTGACTACCCCAATGTCTGTCTGCAGTACCCCAGTGGCTGCCCGGCGATAGCCAAGAGCATTCCCGTGATCATTGCGGGCGGCGATAGTATCGCCAACGGCTTCCAGCAGCAATACGCTGGCCCCAACGGCGACTATCTCTATCATGAGTACCAGATGCGCTCGTGGTGGGATCAAGGCTACATGCCGCCTCCTTGCATTCCCAGCGCCAAGCAGCGATGTGGACCGCCGGCTCCCTATGTTGGGGTAGGGCCGCTGCTGTGGCTCAGCTATGGGGACAATCCGCCGCCGGGGGCGCACTTCAACCCGGTGCTGGCAGCGGAACGCATCTGGGCCTGGTGGTGGCAGCGTCAGCCCATAGGACAGGATGCCGGCTATTACCCAATGGCGCTTCTCATCCGTAAGGGCCTGGGAGTTACACCCTGAGCTGGTGCCGATCCTGAGAGAGAAAAGGATCTGCTGCCCTGGCGGAGCAAGTGCTCTATCAGGACAGCAGGTAATCTGCTGCAGCCTGCTCGCCCTCTGCTCTAGATGAGCAGGCTGCCGAACTGCTTATTCAGACAAAGCCTCGTTCTTTCAAAAAGCGCACCAACTCGTGGGCCAGCTCTTCAGGCGATCCCTCGACCAGGCGAGCCTGCCGTCGAGACGTACCACCGGTGATAATCGCTCCGATACGTTCAAAAGGACTCAGCTGACTATCGGGGATGAGAAGGCGATGTGGCCGCGGGCGAGGCGTACGTACCTCAACGATTGTTGTCTCCTCTGCCTCGAAGTCAGCGGCAAACTGGGGCAAACTCAGCGGGTCGCGCACAGTGATCATGGCCTGCAGCGCTGCCAGGTGAGCAGGCAAAGAGGGATAGCGCGGCTCATTGAGCGTCTCGTGTACAGTGAGCAACAGGGGAGGCCTGGCCAGTAGCCGCTCGCGGTAGCCGCGTTCCAGACGGCGAGTGACTCGTAAAAGGAGCTGGCCCGAATCCTGCTGCGCCTCCAGCCCTATCACGCCCGTAATTTGGGGCAGGCCCAGGTAGGCCGCCAGCGCTGGCCCCACTGTCCCAGAGGCCCAGTCGCTGCTCTGTTCCCCGCAGAAGATCAAGTCAGGCAAGGAGGGATCAGCGCGCAAGCGCGCTGCCAGCGCGGCTGCAATCGTCAATGGCCCCCAATCAGCAGCGCTCGGATGCCAGAGACGTTCGATAGTATCGGCTCCCATTGCCAAAGCGACGCGCAGCACCTCCTCGCTCTCGCCAGGCCCGAGGGTGAGCGCGAAAACTGACCCTGTTCCTGATTGCTCCTTCAAGCGCAGGGCCGCCTCCAAGGCACAAGCATCAGCGGCATTCAAGGTCTGGACGAAGCGTTCCGTATCGACCTCGCCACTGACGGGATCAACATAGACCGAACTACAATCGGGAGCCTGCTTCAGACAGACAGCGATGCGCATGGTCTCTCCTTTGTTTGGGCCTTCCCTGTGCTGTGATCAAGTCTGAGTTGGAGAGCCTCTTATGAGGCTCGAAAACTAACACCCCAGCCTCCGCGGGGATAATCCCACTCGATGGCTTTGCGCTCGCAGGCCACATAGCACGTACCGCACTCCAGGCAATGCTCGTAGGAAAAATGCATCTCGCCCCCGAGAATCTCGAACAGTCCCGCAGGGCAGACATAGACGCAGGGAGTCAGGTCACAGCCTCGGCAAGCCTCAGTATTAACGCGAATATGTGGCCTCTTATCGACCTTGAAACGCACCAGTTCCAGCCGTTCTTCGATAGGCTGGGTCACCACTGGCTCAGATGCTATCTGTTGCATAATCACGTGTACTCCATGCACTCCTCAAGCGCACTAAAAGACAGGGCAGGAGAAGCAAAGCGCGTCTCGCCGGATTCTTAAAAGAAGAGCGCGCGCCCCGCCTGCCACCCATCGCGCAGGAGGGTCCAGAGCGAGACCTTGCTACGTAGCGCCGTCAGGATCGTTGACCCTAGCTTCTTGCGTGGCCTGCCCTCAGAGCGAAAGACCTGTTCAGCCGCCTGACACAGCAGTTCAGGATAAAGATTCTGCAAGCGCTCGTTGTTCACAAAGGCAGGAGTCAGGCGGAAGCGCTGCAGGTCCTGCAACACAAAAGACTGCTCCAGGCGTTTCTGATAGCCTGTGAGAGTCGTTGTAGAAAAATCGCCGTGTCGGTGAGCCTCCAGCACCGTTTCAGCGGCAGCCAGGCCGGAAGCCACAGCGAAGTTCATGCCTTCTAGAAAAATGCCAGCGGCGAAGACCAGGGCGGCGGCATCGCCAGCCACCAGCAGGCCAGCGCGCACCAGGCGGGGAACAAGCTGCCAGCCTCCTTCGGGAATCATATGGGCCGAGTACTCCAGTGTCACGCCATCGCGCACCAGAGGGGCGACCGCTGGGTGCTGCTTGAAGCGATCGAGCAGCTCATAGGGTCTGACCCGCTGCTGAGCCAGCGAGGCAATCTGGACAATGATCCCGAGCGAGAGCGTGTCGCGATTGGTATATAGAAATGCCCCGCCTTTGACGCTGCCAGTGGCCTCGCCCACATACTCGCTGGCCATACCCTCGTCACCCGTCAGATTGAAACGCTCCTCGATCGTACGCGCTCCCAAACGGAGCACCTCCTTGACGCCCAGGCTCATCTCTTCTGCGGAAAACTCCCGTTGCAGGCCAGCTTTTTTGGCCAGGAAGGAGTTGGCCCCGTCAGCAGCAATGACCACGGGGGCATAGAGGGCACCATCGTCACGCCGACATTGAACCCCGATAACGCGCTCCCCTTCGTAGAGCAGGTCATCAACCACTGTCGAAGTAATGAGCAGCGCGCCGGCCTCGGCAGCCTTGCTGGCCAACCAGCGGTCAAATTTGGGGCGTAGAACCGTCACCCCATTGTAAGGAGGGATAGCGAAATGACGGGTGCGGAAGTCGAGTGAGAAAGCAGATTCCTTCCCCAGGAAGGTCAGTACTCGGCGCGTGATATAGCGCTCGAAAGGAGCCTCGTCCCAGAAAGTGGGGAGCAGTTCGGCCAGCAGGCCAGGCGCATAGAAGACCGCTCCGGAGACATTTTTGGCACCGGGATACTCGCCGCGCTCGATCAGAGCCACGCGCAAACCGGCGCGCGCCAGCACCAGCGCTGCACTACTTCCCGCCGGCCCGGCACCCACAACGATCACGTCAAACTGCTGCTGCGCATGCATCGCTTCGTCTCAGCTTTCGTCGTCACACTGTACTGCTGTACTGCCTGTACCGCTGCTTCGCGATCAGCTCGTGCCAGCCTGGCCTGGCATAGCCTCGGAGCACGCTCCTTTGCTACGTTGCACTGCTCATAGCTACATCGCTAGCTGCTACGTAGAAAACCTGAGATACTGGAGGGAGGGCCGGTCTGAAGCAGGTCGGACAGACGATGCTGGGGACACGCTTGTTATGCTCCAGACCAGCTTCCCACCTCTTCCTGGCCTGATAGTGACTCAGCCGTGCAGGAGGACAATCTTGCCAGTAACCTCACCTGCCGCCAACAGCCGATGAGCTTCAGCCACCTCGCTGATCGGCATAACGCGCGCTATGATCGGCGAGACTGCCTTCTCGGCGATCAACTGCAGAATGCGTTGCTCATTGGCAGGCGAGGTGCGCAAGGTGCCGCCGCCGATGACCTTCACTCGTTTGAGTCGCCAGGACTGCGTGTCAACAGTAGAGTGCTGGCCGCCCAGGTTGCCGATCAGCACCACACGTCCGTCGCTCACGCAGGCATCGATGCTATCCTGCAGGGTGGTGCCGACTAATTCAATGACCAGGTTGACGCCGTGAGCATTGCGCACTACCTGACCGACCTTTTCCTCTCGATAATTGACGATCATGTCGGCTCCCAGGCGGCGCAGCGTCTCGGATTTCTCCGTGTTACTGGCTGTCGTGGTGACCCAGGCACCGACATGCCTGGCGAACTGGATGGCCCAAGTTCCGACTCCACTTGCGCCCGCCCATACGAGCACGCGCTCACCTGCCTTGAGGTTCCCCAGGTCGAACAGCGCCGCCCAGGCCGTCGAGGCCGCCAGACCAGCAGCTGCCGCCTGCTCGAAAGAGACCTCATCGGGAATGCGCACCAGGTGAGAGGCAGGCACCGCGATCCGGCTGGCATAGCCACCACCCCCACGCGCCTCCGGCGCCCGCGTGGTGAGCACGCGCTCGCCTGCCTTGAAACCATTGCTGTCCTCGACTACCACGCCCGCCGCCTCTAGACCTGGCGTGTAAGGCAGGTTGGGTACCGGCCTACTGCCAGCCCGCTGAAAAAGATCCAGACGATTAACGGTCGTTGCTTTCACGTCGACGAGCACTTCGTCTGCTGCGGGAACAGGGTCCGGGACCTCGCGCAGTTCCAAAACTTCGGGTCCGCCGTAACGAGCAAATTGCACAGCTTTCATGGCGATGACTTGCTCCTCGCTTCTCATGAATCGTCAGGATGTGTTGCTCCTGGCTTGATATATTGTATCCATTCCGCCTGGTGACTGGCAAAACCAGAAAGAATGCTAGCAATCAGCCAGCCAGCTCTATCAGGTCAGGCCAGATCAGACAGAGAGGTAAAAAGAGCAGTAGAGGACTGAACTGAAACGCTTAGACCCCTACCGACTCT
The DNA here is from genome assembly GCF_019683635.1 of Thermogemmatispora sp. Classification (GTDB taxonomy): domain Bacteria; phylum Chloroflexota; class Ktedonobacteria; order Ktedonobacterales; family Ktedonobacteraceae; genus Thermogemmatispora. Next base: position 4,752 of record NZ_JADGIA010000101.1, read on the forward strand.
TCTTGTAGCAGCCGGATGGCGCGGCGCAGAATCTCTCTGGCATCGCCTAAAAGTCCCAGATCGGCCAGAGCAAAAATCGGAGCGTTGCGATCGGGGTTGATGGCGATGATGGTTTGGGCCTCCCGAATGCCGCTGGTATGTTGAGCTGCGCCTGAAATACCACAGGCAATGTAGAGTCTTGGGCTGACGCTTTTGCCGGTCGCTCCAATCTGGCGCTCTGGCTCGACCCAGCCACGATCGGTGGCTACGCGACTGGCTCCCACCGCCGCACCTAGTAGACGAGCGAAGGTGGCAAGCTCGGCAAACCCCTCGCGGCCAACACCTCGACCGCCTGCGACGATCTTGTCGGCGGCCTCTAGCTCTACTTCCTCCGCTGCAGGGGCCTCGATCCCAAGATGCTGCAGACGCGGGCTTTGCTCCTCAATGGCCAGTGGAAGCTGATAGCGAATCACCTCTGGCTCCGGCGAACGTCCCAGCTGAGAACGGCTTGCCGGCGGTGTTCCCCGCGTGCCCGGCACAAAGGTCACCAGCGCCGGCAGCCGTCCTAGCCGGGTGCGAGTCTGGACATAGGCCCGCCCGCCGTACAGCGCTCGCAGCGTTAGCAGGGCGTCTTGCTCCAGCGCAAAACGCAGGCAGCGCGCCGCAAAGGGTAACCCAAGCTGCGCCGCCAGGCGCGGGGCCCAGTCCTGGCCATTGGCCGTCGCGCTGGTCACAATCAACGCCGGCGTGTGCGCTCGGATGAGCCAGCTCAGCGCCGCAACATAGCCCTCGGTTGTGTAACTCTCCAGGGCGGGATGCTCCAGCACATAAAAGCGTTCAGGCACGATGGTCTTGAAAAATGGCTCTGTGCTCTTATCGGTGGCAGTAGGGAGAGGAGCGCGCAGCTGCACCGCGCAAAGCTGCAATCTGCCTGAATGTTGCTCGGCCAGCTCCTGTGCCTCCGCAAGCACCTCCTGATTGTACTCAGGGGGCAGGCCATCTTGTTCCTGTAGCACGACCCAGAGTTCGGCCACGCTTTCACCTCGCATCAGCGCCGCATAGTCGACAGCATTTGTTGTTGACGAGACTCACCTGTTCTCTCAAGCTCCCCCGGGTGCGAGAGCCTGGAGCCGGCCCTTGGCTCTGAGCACCTGGGTAACCAGCACAAACATGGCGTGGGACCAGCCAAGCGGCATAATCCAGCAGGGTTGGCCATCCTGACGACTGATTTGCTCAGCCAGCAGATCGAGAGCAGTACGATGTTCGACGGCCCAACGATAGAGCTGCTCGGCTTCAGCAAGATGTCCCGCCAGCGCCTCATACCAGGCCAGCCAGAGCGTGCATAGCACCCACGGATTCCCCCCGCGATAGCTATCCCCCTGGTAGCGCAGAATCCCACCAACAGGGCTGCGTAGCCGTTCGGCAATAGCTCTGGCTGTGGACTGCACTCGGGGATCGGCTGGATCAAAGACACCGCAGGGAACGGCCAGACCCAGAATCGAGATATCCAGTGTTGGATCGCTGCGGCGCGCACGCCAGCGCCGACCCCGGATCTCGATCGCGACCTCATCGGCTGGCAGCGGCGTCGTCCCTTCACCTTCCAGCGGAGCCACTTTCAAGCGTCCCCCGCGCAGAAAATGACCCACCGACTCGCTCCAGAGGTGCTGCTCAATGGCCTGCTTCAAGCGAGAGGCGGCACCCTGCCACTGCCGCGCCTCAGCCTCTTCACCCAGGAGGGTGGCAAGGTGGGCCAGGGTGGCGAAACCGGCCCAGGTCGTGGCGCAGGCATAGGTGCTGATGCCGTCGAACTCCTCCCACAGATCCTTCGTGACCGGAGCCAGGCCCGTCTCCGGGTCCAGCTCGCGTAACATATAGTCTCCGGCCCGCTTGAGAGCTGGCCAGGCCAGGCGCGCATACTCTATATCTCCGGTCAGCTCCACGTGCTGGCCCAAGGCCCAGACAAAGATGCCGATCTCATCAAATTGAATCAGACCCCAGGTTGGTGCCAGGTTTCCCTGCGTATCATAACGCTGGTACCAGCAACCAGCAGCCTCCTGCGTCCGCAAAGCCCAGTCAAAAAAGGCGCGGGCACGTTCATGCTCGCCGGCCACATCGAGAGCATAGGCATTGTAGGCCCCATCGCGCAGCCAGCACATACCATATCCCCCGCTTGAACGGAAGGTCGGGTCCACCTCTGGCGCGGCGATGATGGCCCCCGTCTCCCGGTCGCTCAACAAATGGAGCACCATGAGCGAGCGCTCGTAGAGCCGACTAACCTCATCTTCTGTACCATTGAGAGCGAAGCGTAAGCAGCGCTGGCGCCAATAGGCGAGCGTCTCCTCAAGCAACTGACCGCTGTTGCCTCGCTGCTGAGTCAGGATCGTACGCACCGCTTCTAGCCGGCGACCGAAAGAGAGCAGCAGGACCCCGCTGTGGCTGGCCCCGGGAGGCAGCTCACCGATGTTGTGGCGCAGGGCCGCTGCTACCTGACCAATAGCAAACTCCTGGCGGCTGTAGCGCTGCTCAGCGGCCATCTGGAAGGCTGCATCGACGGAGCCGTAACGGCTCTGTTCACAGGCGAAATCGGCCACGGGCCAGTCGCTGCCCAGGGCCAGATAGCGATCAGCATGGAAGAAGGTCAGCAGCTCCGTCTCTGGATCATACCAGGCGCAGTTGCCCGCTGGGCGCAGATCGAAGTCAATAGCAGCGTAGGTGAGCAGGCTACAGCGCAGAGGAGCCTGCCCCATATTCGTCAGGCGCAGCTCAATCACCAGCAGATCGTGCTCGGGATGGACAGCGAGGCGACGCTCAATGAGCAGCCCGAGGGCGGATTGCTCCGAGCGAGCGCTGACCACGGTGCTGGACGGCAGATAACGCAGCTCGTGCGACCAGCCTTCTTCTGCCAGCCAGCTCACCTGCGGCGTCCGATCCTCGCGCTCGACCTGGACTCCCTGGAGCAGGGAACGCACATGTGGACCACCGTCGATGTGCGGATAGAAGCATTGCACGGGGGTCGCTGTCTCATCCAGACAAACGAGCAGCCTGCCATTGCCGAGGAGCGCGCTATAGAGCCAGGCCAGGCTCAAGGCCCGCTCTGGAGGTAGAGGAGGAACGCTTGCACGCCGGGCAGGCGACTCCATCAAATAACGGGCATTGAGACCCGCGCTCAGCTGAGCAGCCAGATCAGTTGAAGATGACGCGGCAGTCTGGGACTGCTCCCCTTGCTCTCCTGACGAAAAGGAAGAACGCTCAACAGACATATCTACTCCACAAACAGCATTTGGCCTAGCGCTCACCGCTGGCTGAAGGCCGACGACTGCCGGCGGGCCAGAACCAGGCAAAATCTGGGTTCCTGGCGCCCTGGGTTCAGCACAGGGGTTTCCCTGTATTGTAGCATCTCGGGCGAAATCGACAAGCCTCGAACCTGCTCGGAGAGCCGGAAGCCGGGGCCGGCGGAGCTGAAGCCTCAAGCACTCTCGACAGCGCTCAGACCCTCTAACGCCAGTGCTCGCCCGACGCGCTCACCGTCGAGAATAGCATGCTCCACACGTCGCGGCGCCAGACAGTCTCCTACACGATAAAGGTGAGGAACCCGACCCTTGAGGTCCTGATAGAGGGCCTCATCAGCTACCTGGGGAGCGACCACGACCACCAGCGCCAGGTCCTCAATAGTGCGGGCCTGACCGGTATAGTTATTGACAATGGTCGCCCCGCCGGGCTGCAGGGCCGCCAGGTAATGATGTGGAGTGAAGATCGCTCCGTGAGCAAGCATGCGACGATACCACAGCTCGATATCCAGTGTCACACTGAGGTCGCCACCGACGTAAAACTGTGGCGTCACCACCTCAACCTGACAGCCGCGCTCGGCTAACAGCTCTGCCACGCTTGTCGCCTGGTGGAAGCCAACCTGATCTACGATCAGAACGCGCTGGCCGGCAGCCGCGGTTTTCTCGCCGAGAAGCACCTGCCAGGGATTGGCCACATGGGGCAGATCGCCGCCTGGCACTGGGACCGGCCCGGGACGGGAGCCGGTGGCGAGAATCACCGCGTCTGCCTTCTCTCTCAGGATGAAGTCGGCGTCGACCTCGGTGCCTGTGATCACCTCAACCCCCACCTCGGCCAGCTCGCGCTGCAGATTCCGCGCGGCATCGCCAAACTCAACGCGACTGGGCACCCGTACGATCAGGTTGATCTGGCCCCCAGTTTCTGGCTGGCGCTCATACAAACGTACCTGGCCTCCGCGTTGAGCAATCACCTTGGCCGCCTGCATGCCCGCTGGCCCACCGCCCACCACAAGCACCCGAGGACGGCGAACGGCGCTCCGCAGCGAGGGCCGCGAGGGTAAGGGCCGGAAGAGCAGCTCGTTTCCCGTGGCCGGCGTCTGGATACAGCCCAGACTGAGATTCAGCCCCATGCGTCCGATGCAATACTGATTGCAAGAGATACAGAGGCGGATACTCTCGCTATGCCCCTCGCGCGCCTTGCGGGCGAAAGCAGGATCACAAATCTGGCCGCGCACTACATCGACCATGTCGGCCAGCCCTTCGCGCAGAATACGCTCCGCCTGGACGGGGTCCTTGATGCGCCCGGTACAGAAGACCGGCAGCTGTACGACCTCGCGCAGTCCCGCCGAGACAAAGAGCTGATAGCCGGGCGGTGTATGCATCGACCCCTCAACCATATAGAGATTATGAAATTCGCCGATGCTTGTATTAATGAAGTCGAGCTGTCCAGTAGCCTCCAGGCGCAGAGCGATCTCGCGCACATCGCTGAAGGTCAGGCCCCCGGGGATCAACTCATCGCCGCAGAGGCGAATTCCCAAAGGGAAATCGCGACCAACCTCGGCGCGAATGGCCTCGATGACCTCCAGCACGAAGCGCAGGCGATTCTCTAATGAGCCACCGTAAGCGTCACGGCGCCGGTTGTAGTAAGGGGAGAGGAATTGACGGATCAGGGAGCTATGCGAGGCTTGCAATTCGGCCCCATCGAAACCGCCCTCGCGTACATGGCGAGCCACCAGGGCGTAGCTGCGCACGATCTCGGCAATCTCCTCGACCTCGATCTCCTTACACATCTCGCGGTGGATGGGATCGACCAGAGGAGAAGGGCCGAGCACGGGGCGGCGCGAGTAGATACTGCTCGCCTGCATGCCGTTGTGGTTCAGCTGGGCAAAGATGCGCGTCCCATAGTCGTGAACGGCGCGTGTCAGACGGCGATAGGCGGGGATTACCTGGGGATCGAAGCCGTGGATCAGTTTTTGATAGGCCCAGTCGCTGGGATGAACCGACTGCTCCTCGGTAATGATCAAACCGCAGCCGCCACGAGCGCGCTCAACATAATAGGCAGTCAAGCGCGGGCCAGGTTGATTCTCCTCGGCCAGGTTCGTCAAATGAGCGGCGAAGACGATGCGATTGGGTACGACCACTGTACCAATGCGCAGCGGCGTAAACAAATACTGAAACTGGCCTGCCATTGGTGGACCCTCCTGTGCTGCTCAGGCGCATGCTTACCTGCTCTCTGCTACGCTCACGCATAGGCTGACTGCTGACGCTCAGGCCCAGAGGCCAGCCTGGCGCCCCTCAGCGATCGCCTGCTCAATGCGGCGAGGTGCAAGGCAATCGCCAGCGCGGCGCAGACGAGCGAGGTGTCCTTTCAAGGCGAAATAGAGATCCTGGTCGGGCTGCTCATAGACTCCCAGAACCACCATGTCGGCGGGCAAGGCGCGCTCCGCCAGGGAGAAGCGATCGCGCACGACCACCTGTCCAGGCTCAATGCGCACAACGCTGGTATGGGGTGTCATGACCACGCCGCGCGAAAGTACTCGTCCCAGCCAGGCAGGCAGATCGTGGGTAGCGACCAGATCGCGCCCGACATACCAGTCTTCGGTCACAATCTCGATCTGCCATCCCTCATTGGCGAGCAGCTCCACTGTCGAGAGCACACCATGTGAGGCCGTCTCATCGATCACGACGGCGCGCTGGCCAGCCCCAGTCACGCGTTCACCCTGCAGAATGCGGCGCACGTCCAGCACATGAGGGAGGTCATGACCGGGAAGCGGCAGCAGACCCTGGCCCGCTTTCGCCCCTGTAGCCACAAGCACCGCCCCAGGACGCTGCTCCAGGAGCCAGGAGGCGCTCACGGCTATGCCGGTCTGCAGCTCGACTCCCAGACGCTGGCATTCATCCACCAGATAGTCGATGATGCGGCGCAGTGAAGCGCGTCCCGGCGCCCGCGCGGCCAGGGCCACCGCCCCACCTGGCTCCGACTCGCGCTCGAACACCACCACCCGCCGCCCGCGCAGAGCGGCAGTGCGTGCCGCCTCCAGTCCTGCCGGACCTGCCCCTATCACGACAAAGGCTGCAGTCAGTGAGGGCATCTTACCTGTAGAAACCTGGCTGCCCTGGCTCTGGAGACCTTCCGCGGCTGGCTCGGTGAGCAGAGAAATGGAAGGAGGCCAGGGATGCAGCACATCAGGGTTGACGTTACAGCTGAGGGCGGCATTGAGCAGGCCACGCACCTGGCAGCCCTGGTTACAGGCCAGACAGGGTCGTACACGCTCCGCCTTGCCCACCTGAGCCAGACGCGGCAAAGCAGGATCGGCGATCAGAGGCCGGATCATCTCAACGCCATCGGCCTGGCCTGCCGCCACGATTGCCTCCGCTTGCTCGGCATCCATAATGCGACCAGCGGCAAAAACAGGAAGCGAGACCGCTTGCTTCACGGCTGCCGCCAGTGCTACTGTATAACCTGGGGCGACATGCATGGAGGCGTGGAAAGGAAAGAGGTGGGTACTCAGGATGCTGCCCATCGTTACCGTCAGGTAGTGTACCCGACCTGTCTCGGCCAAGCGGCGGGCGATCTCAACCCCCTGCTCTGGCGTGAGACCGGCCCACGGTGCCAGCTCATCGACACAGAGGCGTACCCCGAGAATATAGCGCCCCTGCAGGACGGCAGCCACAGCCTCGATGGTCTCCTGCAGGAAGCGCAGACGGTTTTCCAGTGATCCCCCATAGGCGTCGCTGCGCTGATTGGTTAACGGCGACAAAAACTGACGCAGCAGCGAGCGATCGGCGACTTGCAGCTCTACCCCATCGGCTTCGCCGCGCACGGCGTGCTGAGCGACCAGGGCAAAACCGGCGATGACAGCGCGGATATCCTCCAGCTCCATCGCTTTGGGAACCTCGCGCGTGGCCACATCGGGTACGGCGGAGGGCGCCCACAGCTCGCGCTGATGATGGTCGCTCACTCCTTGCTGACCGTTGTGGTTCAGCTGAACGATGGTGAGCGCCCCGGCAGCATGCACACGGGCGCTCACCCTGGCCAGGGCCGCTGGCGTTTCGGGCAAATAACCAAACAGGGCAGCCTCGTATGGAAAATCGGAGACGTGAACGATGTGCTCCTCCAGCACGATGCTGCCGACACCTCCTTCGGCCCGGCTGGCGTAGTAGTCGCCATGCTGCTCACTCAGCAAATGATGGCGGGCGAAGTTGGTCGTGTGACTCCCAAAAATCAGACGATTGCGTGCCTCTCGCGGCCCAATGCTGATGGGTTGAAAGAGTTTCGTCTCCATGCTCATCATGGCGTAGGGCGGATTCTCCTCTGGCGGCAGTGCCTGCGCCGCCCGTTCTCATGGACAAACAAGCAACTGGACTGCTGGCTTGGCTCCCACCGCTCAAGCCCAACGCACCAGGCCCATATCATGTTTGCCCGCCAGCAAGGGATGATTGGGCAGCACACGTACCCCATAGACCAGGCTGCCGCTCTCCTCCGGCTGGAAGCGGGCCTCGTAGCGATACGAGCCATCCTGCTCCTGATGCTGATATTGCATGGGAATAGCCCGTTGATTAGAGACCTGTTCACCGTCCCCGCTCTCGCCATAGACCAGCTCGACCAGCAGATCATCCGGGGTAATCTCTGGCGCGCGCACCCAGGCACGTACTTCGATTGTCTCGCCCAGGCTGAGCTGACCCTCGCGGCGTCCCTCCACATAAAGAGCCAGGCCCTCCCAGCGCTGCTGAATGCGCTCTTTCCACTGAGCCAGAGCGCGGGCCAACTCGTAGGCATTCTGCTCGACTCGCTGGCCCTGCTGAATCTGGGGTACGTAAAAGCGTGTCGTGTATTCCTTCACCATCCGTCGCGTACTGAAGTGGGGAGCGCAGGAGCGGATGGCTTCTTTCATATAGCTGATCCAGCGATGAGGCAGACCGCTATTGGCCAGATCGCGCTCATAGTAGGTAGGGATAATTTCCCCTTCCAGGAGAGCGTAGAGCGACAGACTGTCGGCCTCATCCTGAACATCGGGATTGTGATACTCGCGCTCCTCGCCGATGGCCCAGCCGTTACGTCCATTGTAGGCCTCGGCCCACCAGCCGTCGAGAACGCTGCAATTGGGCTGCCCATTCAAAGCCGCCTTCTGGCCGCTGGTGCCGCTAGCCTCGTGGGGGCGAATCGGATTATTCAGCCAGAGATCGGTCCCTGCCACCAGGTAGCGCGCCATATCAATATCGTAGTTTTCCAGGAAGATCACCTTGCCGCGGAAATCGTCGCTACGCGAGATCCGATAGACCTGCTCGATCAGGGCCTTGCCAGGTTCATCGGCGGGATGGGCCTTGCCTGCAAAGATAATCTGTACCGGACGCTCAGGATTATTCATAATGCGTTTCAAGCGCTCCGGATTGCGGAAAATCAGCGTTGCCCGTTTATAGGTCGCAAAGCGGCGGGCGAAGCCAATCAGCAGGGCCTCGGGATCAAGCATACGCTCGAACTCGGCCATCTGCAGTGGTCCCTCACCCAGGCGCAGATGCTGCTGTTTTAAGCGTCGGCGCACGTAGTCGATCAGCAAGCGCTTACGCTGCAAATGCACCTGCCACAGCTCCTCATCGGGAATCTCCAGCACACGATTCCACAGATCCGGCTCATCGACGTGTTCCGCCCAATCCGGCCCCAGGTAGCGCTGGAAGAGAGCGTTTATCTCGGGAGCCACCCAGGAGAGGGTATGGATACCGTTGGTAATCGAATCGATAGGTACCTCATCGGGATCGACGCCTGGCCAGAGAAACTGCCACATCCGACGCGAGACCGCTCCATGCAGCTTGCTCACTCCATTATGCTGCCCGGTCAAGCGCAGAGCCAGCACCGTCATCCCGTAGGTTGGCCCCCAGCCATGATCTTCGCGGGCCACCTCCAGAAACTGCTCGCGCGAAAGGCCAAGCTGGCCCCAGTAGGTGTTGAAATACTTATCGATCAGATCATAGCTAAACGTATCATTGCCCGCTGGTACCGGTGTATGGGTCGTAAAGAGGGAGCTGGCGGCCACTACCTCGCGTGCCTCGCGGAAAGTCAGCCCGCAGGCGACTAGCTCGCGGCAGCGCTCCAAATTCAGGAAAGCAGCGTGTCCCTCATTGATATGCCAGACAGCCGGAGAAATGCCCAAAGCTCGCAGAGCGCGCACTCCGCCAATGCCCAATACAATCTCCTGGGAAATGCGCATCTCGCGGTCGCCACCGTAGAGGCGGGCCGCCAGCTCACGATCGGCGGGAGCATTCGGTTCAACATCGGTGTCCAGCAGATAGAGGGGAATACGACCCACCTGGACGCGCCAGACCTTGGCATGGATGCGCCGTCCCGGCAGATCAACGCTGATCAGGACCTCATTGCCATCGGGGCCGCAGGCCGGAGTTGCCGGCACCTGGGAGAAGATCAGCTTATCGTAGAAAGCCTCCTGAATACCCTCGCGAGTGATGCTCTGTCGGAAGTAGCCCTGGGGATAGAGGAAGCCCACTCCCACCAGCGGCAGGCCCAGATCGCTTGCCTCCTTACAATGATCGCCTGCCAGGATACCCAGGCCACCGGAATAGATGGGCAGAGCTTCGTGCAGGCCAAACTCAGCCGAGAAGTAGGCGATGACGCACTGCTCCAGCTCTGGATAGGTGCGGGCGAACCAGGTGCTGCCCGGAGCCGGATGCATATAGCGGTCGAATTCCTCCAGCACACGATCGTAGACCTGCAGATACTGGGGATTATGAGCGGCCTTCTCTAAATACTGTGGTCGCACCTCGCTCAGAAAGTGGACAGGATTATGACTGACCGCCTCCCATAGTTCGGGATCTAGCGCGCTATAGAGCGTGCTGGCTTCGGGGTGCCAGCTCCACCACAGATTGTAAGCAAGCTCATAGAGGCGGCTAATCCGGGCGGGCATGATGGGGAAAACGGTCATGCGTCCGAATACTTTCACGGAAATCAAGCTCCCTTTCTTCGCTTACTGGACTGGCCTTTGGGCTATGTTGTTAACTCTCGCTATCCGTAGCCCGTGACCGGCAAGAGGTCAAAGGCCACCGGGGCGGACCTCCCGCCGCAAGGCAAAGCTTGTTTCAGGGTACCACAGCCGGCAAGAGGAGGTCCCAGTCTGCACCCTGGGTTCTCGCTCCGCTCGTCAGGCCCTGGAGGCGCAGGTCTGGCAGCGCCGGGCCTGTAGCCTGTAAACCATAGACAGGCTCAACCTAGCTTCTTGCTCCTCTTCTCATTCTCATTATGGCATATCGCTTGAGCGATATGCCTTCCCTCCGCTGTGGGAGGCTTGTCTTTGCCAGGCATCTTCGACTATACTTGGCAATACTGGATGAACCAGGTGCTTAAACGAGACGGCGAGCGCCAGGCCCGCAAGTCAGTCAGCCAACAGCCAGCCTGTTTGGCGGCAAGCGAGCCGTCGCTGATCAGCTCGTCAGGACCTTATAGACAGCAGGCCAGGCGCATCTACTCAGAGGAAGGAGAAAAGGTATCAGCATGAAGCGGCGACAGCGTATCCAATCGCGTACCTGGAAGATCAGCGGCTTCGTCGGAGCGCTTCTGCTGGTGATTGGCCTGGGCTGGTTTATCCTCCTGCTCAGACATCCCCAAGGAGGGCTGAGGCTGCTCGTTCCCCACCTGGCCCAGACCAGTCAGACCTCGGCGGTCCAGCTGCCCGCCCTCTACACCGCTGGCGTTATTCTTGGTACACCCTCCCAGCCAGCCAGCCTTAGTCAGGAAGAGGCGCTTCTGCTGGCCAGCCAGTGGGAGCCAGAGGTCGCCAGCAAAGCCAAGAAGGTCCTGGCACGCTATGTCCTCCTCACCTACATTCCGCACACCAGCAACCGGCCCCAGATTGAGAATGCTCCAGCCTGGATGATCATCTACGAGCAGGTACCGCTGCAACCCGCCGATGCCTCGGTTGATCCCACACCCTTCCCGCGCTCAAGCTATGACTTTTATCTGTTTCTTGACGCTCGGAACGGCAAGGTGCTCCTCAGTCTCTGGACCTAGCGAGCCTACCTGGCTCAGTACTGCCTGCAGCCTGCCCCCGCTCTGCGCTGGCCTTACGTATCCTGGATCTTAATCCAGCCGTGACGCAGAGCATGTACTACCGCGGCGGTGCGATCGTTAACCGCGAGCTTTTTGAGAATCGACGTAATGTGATTTTTCACGGTCTGATCGCTGATTTTCAAAGACTTAGCGATCTCCTTATTACTGTTCCCACGGGCAATGTAGTCCAGAATCTCGATTTCACGGCTGGAGAGTGGGGAATAGCTCTCCTTGCCGTCGCTCTCAGTGGCACCATCGTGAGAGGCCGCCGGCAGCTCGCGCAACGACTGCAAGACACGGCTGGCGATCTGAGGCCGGGCCAGCACCTCGTCATTGATCAAATACTCACCGTGATTCACGCGCTGCACGGCCTCGATCAGCTCCTCGCATGAAATATGGCGGGTATAGTAGGCGGCGGCGCCCACCTTGATCGATTGAAAGAGGCGCTCCTCATCCTCGGAAGGAGTAAGGATCACAATGGCCATCTGGGGGGCCAGCTGGCGGAGCTGGCGGGCCAGCTCAAGGGCGTCGGCGCTCTTGAGGCCGGCATCGAGGAGGATCACCTCGGCTCCCGGCTCGCGCGCCAGCGCCAGAATCTCGGCGGGGTTAGTTGACTCGCCCACAACAGTGCAATGGCCCAGGCGCTCAAGCGTATAGCGAATTCCTTCGCGGAACAGCGGCTGCTCATCAACGATGATGACACGGATAGTCTCCATAAGAACCTCGCAGCGGGACAGTCGATCGATCAAGCGGGCGGCCCGGCGCTTTGCCTGGGCCGCCTCGAAGTGATGGCCTTTCCTCTCTTTGTGGATGCAAGGCCAAACCTCCCTTCATAGAGAGGGAGAAGATAACCAAACCAGGTTTCGCTGTATTATACACAGAAAACCGTCGATGAACAACGAGTAAGACAGGAGCAAAGTTGCTCTACATAGACGGTGGAAGAGGCACGGGGAGAAAGAGTTGCTGAAGAAAAGGTCGGGCCATCCTGCCAGTCAGAGGAGAAGCGGCGACTCCTTGCCACGGGAGGAGAGCGAGACGAGCGAGCGCGTAGGCGCGCACACCGCTAGCAAGCTGGACTAGATGCGTTCGAGGCGGCGGAGCGTCGCGTTGATGGCGACGCGCAGGCATTCGATCACGCCGTAGCCTGTGACAGCGACGGCCTCGAAGCTAGGGAAGCGGTACGGGTTCAAGTACTGTTCCAGCACCGACACTGGTAGAATATCCTGCAAGTCGCGCTTATTCCACTGCATCACCAGCGGGAACTCAGTGATATTCTTGTTCATGCGGCGGAGCTGTTCCTGAAGCTCGTTCCAGCTTTCGATATTTTCCTGCAATTTGCTGGCCTGGGAATCGGCCACGAAGATCACGCAGTCGGCCCCTTTCAGCACCGAGATCCGCGTTTGCTGGTAGAGCACCTGACCGGGCACGGTGTAGAGCTGAAAACGGATTGAGAAGCCATTGACCTTGCCCAGTTCCAACGGCAGCAGATCGAAGTAGAGGGTACGCTCTGTCTCGGTATCGATCGAGACCATCTCACCCACATCGCGGGGATCGACTGCCTGATAGATATAGTGCAGGTTTGTTGTCTTGCCGGAAAGACCAATGCCATAGTAGACGAGCTTACAAATGATCTCGCGTTTGGCCATATTAATCAGGGACATAGGTGGTCATTCTCCTCATCCGCTCGCTGGTGTGCCTCGTCGTGGTAGCGCGTCGTCTCCTCTTCTCTGTAAGAGGAGGGCACCGTGCCTATGAATCTCAGCAACAGTCCTCTCGTGCGAAGCAGTACAAAAGGTATTTCCTGGAATTATCGAGGGAAGCTTGCGTTTCAGCGCAAGACGTCCCACGATGTTGGTGACTTCAGTATACCAGAGTCATCCGTATCTGGCAAGGACTCCGGCTCCTCTTTCCTGCTTGTCCCGAAGCAAGGGACTGGCGGCCTGATCGGGCATCAGTGAAGCCCTGGCTGGGCCTGCCACGGCTACCCAGTTGACGAATCCAGGGGAAAGGGCTAGACTAACGGGTGACAGTGACGCTGAAGAAGCTTTCAGGAAGGTTGGGAAAGATGGCTGTACCTGCTCATACCGA
>NZ_JADGIA010000327.1 GCF_019683635.1 Thermogemmatispora sp.
CAGAGCCAGACTTAACGCTTGGTGTACTGTGGCGCCTTGCGTGCGCGCTTCAGACCTGGCTTCTTGCGCTCCTTCACGCGTGGATCGCGTGTCAAGAAACCAGCCTTACGCAAGGTATTCTTCCAGTCGGGATTGACGCGCAGCAAAGCCCGCGCCAGAGCATGGCGAACAGCGCCAGCCTGGCCAGTCAGTCCGCCGCCAAGCACACGCACCGAGATATCATAAGCGCTGGTCAGGTCCAGCAGGCGGAGCGGCGCCAGGGCGGTTGCAACAACCGATTCGCGGTTGCCAAAGTAGTTCTGAAACTCACGCCCATTGACAATAATTCTGCCGCTCCCATTGGGATAGAGACGCACGCGTGCCACAGACGTCTTACGCCGTCCCATCCCGTAGTAGTACTCCCCTTTAGGCAGCTCCAGTTTGGTGCTTTCAGCCAAGGTCCGTACTCCTCTCCCTTCCTTGTCTCATCTCATCTCGATCGGTAAGGTCAGCAAGTAACAACGAGAAGAAGCGATAGCTCCTCACTTACTTTTCGCCCGAGGCCGGCGGCTGCTCAGAGAGATACTCGTCCAGCAGCGTCTGTGGCCCACGCCAGGGGACAGGCTTTTGAGCCTGATGCGGATGGGTTGGGCCAGCATAGACCTTCAGCCGCCGCATCAACTGGTTGCCCAGGCTATTGTGCATTACCATACCGCGCACCGCATGAATCAAGGCGCGCTCAGGGTGAGGACCCTCCAGCACCTGACGGAGCGTCTGCAGCTTCACGCCGCCCGGGTACTGGGTATGGCGGAAGTAGACCTTCTTATCGAGGCGCCCGCGCGTTACGGCGATCTTATCGGCATTGACCACGATCACATAATCGCCGCAGGGCATATGTGGAGTAAACGTCGGCTTATGCTTACCGCGGAGAATGGTCGCGATCTGCGACGCCAGCCGGCCCAGCACCTGCCCCTCGGCATCAATCACATACCATTTCGGGCGCAGGTCAGCAGCCCTGGCGCTATAGGTCTTTCTCATAGATCACATCTCCCAAAACGCAATCTTGCTTGCTCACTCACTCACACAGCTTCCCAGCGCGGAGCGCCGGGGCAAGGTGCTTCTCCTTAGCCGTCCATCTTCGCGCTCCACGCCTGCCGCCCAGCAAGGAACAGGTGAGCCGGGCCTGTCTATCAGGCTGCCGGGCCTCCATCAGGCGCTGGCTCAGCTCCAACGCCAGCCAGTGCAGGCCAAACAGCAGAGGCCAGTGTGGCCGTAGCCGGCGACGATTCTGGCAGGCCGAGCTCCTCGGGGTAGGAGACCCCCACCAGGCACAGCCCACGCGCCGGCACCGCCACCCCAGGATGGGAACGGTCAGCGCGCTGGACAATGGCCGCGAACTCCTCCACGCTGAGCCGCCGCTGACCGACCAGCAGAAGTGTTCCCACAATACGGCGCACCATGCCCGTCAGAAAGGCATTGGCCGTAAAGTCACAAAAGATACAGACGCCGTGGCGGACGCAGGAGGCCGCCAGCATCGTACGGATACAGTGGTGCGGGCCAGCCTCATCGGGATGAGAGGCATCCTCGGGACTCTGCCCAAAGGCCCCGAAATCCTTCGTCCCCAGCAGACACTTGCAAGCCTCAGCCATGAGATCGACCGCCAGTGGCTGAGAGCGATGGTACGTGAAGCGAGCCAGGAGCGCCGTCGGAATCGCATCATTCCAAATCGTATAACGATAAGAGCGACTGATAGCGCTGAAACGAGCATGGAAGCGCTCTGGCACCTCACGCGCCCAGCGCACGACTACTGTCGATGGCAAGGTTGCATTCAAGGCCCGCACCCAGGTCTCGGGAGCAAGTCGCGCCGTCGTGCGGAAGTTGATCACCTGGCCCGAGGCGTGAACGCCTGCATCAGTGCGCCCGGCGCCGTGCACCACAACCCGCTCACCAGCAATGCGCGCAATAGCGGTCTCCAGCACCCCCTGGATGGTGGGGCCATGAGCCGCCGGCTGGCGCTGGAAGCCATGATAGTCCGTGCCATCGTACTCAATGCCACAGGCAATATTCATGCGATCTCGTCTATCCGCCTATCCATCGAGCGTCTCATCGCCTAACCGCAGAGCAGGCAACCCCGTTCAGAGTGGGCCACCTCACGCGAGCTGAGCGAGATATAGAGCCTGCCTCCGGCTCTCCTGGCTCGCTCGTTCATCCACCGGCCCGCCCATGCTGGTGGCCAGCCATCCGCCCGTTGAGGGGTCGAGGCAGCGCCAGAGCCAGCCGCCAAGCCCGAGGGGAAAGCAGAGGCGTCCGCTTCCGCTTCCTCTCCTCTCGCAGACCTCAGACCAGAGCGATCTGAGCGACCTCAGCGGCATCGCCCTTGCGCCGTCCCAGCTTCGTGATGCGCGTATAGCCGCCGGGGCGGCCCATATAGCGCGGCACCAGCTCATCGAAGAGGCGGCGCACCACCAGCTCATCGGGCAGGTGGCTCAGCACATAGCGGCGGGCGCGCAGCTCAATCACCAGTGCCTCATAAGCGGCGCGCAAAGCCCGCTCCGCCTCATCTTCCTTGGGAATAATGCGCAGAAGCTCCGTACGGCGCTCCTTCAACTTATTCTCCAAGAACTTACGGCCCTGCTCTGTCAGCGGGGGCATGCCCATAGCCGCGCGCTCCTCATTCGTCGCCACCTCATCATGGAGCGAGAAGCGGCCACGGCGCGCAAAGGCCAGCAGCTTGGCCGCCTTCTCCTCATCGGGCACCACCTGCGCCAGATGGCGCTGGGCCGCGGCGCGGCCCTCGACGGCGGTCGCGATCAGCCGCTCGACCTCGCCGCGAATCGCGCGGGCGCGGGCCAGGGTAGTATTGATCCGATCGTAGCGGAGCAAGCCAGCCATCAGGCTGCGGCGGACAGCGCGACGGCGGTGCTCCGGCATTCCCAGCTTGTTACCGGCAACACGATGCCTCAACTTAACTAGCCCTCCCTTTCGTGATCGCCGTTCATCTCGGCCCCGACCGTGCTGGCGCGCAGATTCGTCGGGAGGAAGTTGCGCGCAATCAAGCGATCGCGCAACTCCTGCAAGCTCTTCTCGCCAAAGTTGCGCACGCCCAGCAGATCTTCCTCATTCATCGAGAGGATCTGGCCGACCTTCGTAATATTGCTGCGCTTCAAGCAGTTATAAGCGCGCACCGAGAGATCA
>NZ_JADGIA010000102.1 GCF_019683635.1 Thermogemmatispora sp.
GGCCAGGGTCTCCTCGATCTGCTGCAGGGGGAGCTGGTTGACGCGGGCCAGGGCGGGGGCGACGCTGTGCAGGGAGGCGAGCAGGCCCTGTCGGAAGAGGGGGGCGCCGCAGGCTTTGCCTGCGAGGGGGGCCTCCCAGTGGCGCACGATCGGGTCGAGGCCGAGGCTGCGCAGCCAGTCGGGGAGCTGCAGGGGAGCGGCCAGGTGCAGGCCGCGGCGGGCGGCCAGGGCTTCGAACCAGGTGCGGACCTGGGCATGGCGTGAACCTTCGTGGAAGACTTCGTTGGTGGCTTCGACGAGTTCGAGCCAGCCGCCGGGGCGGGTGACGCGCAGCAGGTCGGCGAGGACGCCGGGCCAGGCGGTGAGGGGGATGGCGGCGGCGAGGAGGCGCTGATGGACGTAGTCGAAGGAGGCGTCGGGGAAGGGGAGACCGCTGAGGAGGTCGGCCTGAATGGATTGGCAGCGTGGGGGCAGGGGAGTACGCAGGAGGGAGAGGTCTTTGTCGAGGGCGATGAGCTGGGCCTGGCGCCAGTGCCGGGCGGCCTCGCGTAGCCAGATGCCGGTACCGCTGCCGACGTCGAGGATGGCCTGCGGGTGCTGGACGGGAGCCAGGAAGTGGGTGCCGAGCAGTTGGCGCAGGGCGAAGTGTTGCAGGTCGAGGCGGTCCTGTTCCTGGCGCGAGCGGGGCAGGACGTAGGTCTCGTCGGGACCGCTGGGAGCCAGGGAACCGGCGGCGTCCTGGGCGGTCTGGCTGGCTGGGAAGCCGAGCAGACGGGCAAGCCAGTGGCGGATCATGCGCGCTCCTCCTCTTCTGTGGTCTGGTGGGAGAGCAGACAACGTAACTGGGCAGCCCACTGCAAGCGCGATAGGCGTGGCAGGACAATAGGCTGCGGCGTGGTGAGGCAGAGGTCACGCAGGCGACAGCGCGCGCAAGGGCGTACGATCTGCCCGGGCGCTCGGAATGAAGCAGGTTGGGGTGCGGTGGCCATTGTCTCTTTTTCCTCCTTTCTTGATCTTTCTTTTCTGCCTTGCCAGGCGCTACGCCGGGAGAAGGCGTTTGATCCGCGCTAACTCTTTCTCTATTAAAAGGAATTTTGTCCTCTCTGATGCTATCCCTCATGATAGCGCTTCCTTGCTTGCGTGAGCCTGGCTTGTTCGCTTATAATCCCTTTGAATAAGCTACTCTACACGAGCTGGGCGGCAGCCAGGATCTGTCTCATGCTGTTAAATTGTAGCGGCTGTTTTGGCAGTTGTTCCTTGAATAACCCGTCTTCTGGCCATGACTTGTGCTGCTTTTTGCAATGAGTATAAGGAGAAAGAGCTGATGAGAAACGAGGCATTGCGTTTGGCGCGCAAGCGTCGCGGGTGGAGTCAGCGCGAGCTGGCCGATTTTGCGGGGGTCTCGCTCTCGACGGTCGAGCGGGCTGAACGCGGCGAGGCGATCCGCATTGATAGCATCCAGCGTTTGAGTCGCTGCCTTGAGGCCTCGCCCGAAGCGTTGGGTCTCTTGGGCTTGCCAGCCGAGGAAGGCTCTGGCCGTGCTCTGGCTGAGGATCTGCGTGTGTTGATGGCGCCTGCCGGCCAGGAGTTGCCGCCACTCGCCCAGCTTTGCGCTCAAGACCTGCTGGTTGCCTATCAGCGAGGCATCAGGGCCCTGCAAGATCTCTACTTTGGCGGCGCCCCTGCTCAGGTAGAGGCCCTGCTCCCCCTCTATAGGGAGCAAATCATGCTGCTGGCCCAGTCGCCGACGCTGAGCCAGGCAGGAGCCGCGGCGCTGGCGGCTCAGTCCCAGTTGCTGACCTGCGAGCTGGGCACCGATCGCGAAGACTTCGGGCAGGCAGCGCGCGCGGGCAAACAGGCGCTGGAGCTGGCCAGGCAGGCTGATGATCGGAATCTGGAGGTGGCGGCCTGGATTGGCTTGGCTAACCTCCATTTTCACCAGCGGCAAAGCAAGGCGGCGCTCTTGTGCTATCAGCAGGCTGTGGCGCGCTTCACTCCCGCGGTCACTCCTTTGCTGAAAGGGCGCACGTATGCGGGATTGGCTGAGGTCTATGCGATGCGACAGGCCCGACAAGAGGCGCTGCGGGCGCGTGGACTGGCCTATGAACTCTATCCGCAGCGGCCTGAAGAAGACCCAGCCTATGGCTATCAGCGATCGAGCCGCTACTCGCTCTATGTCTTTGGAGATGCGCAGACACAGCTCTTTCTGGGACAGCCGGAAGCAGCAGAGAAGGCGCTGCAGTCGGCAGAGAAAAAAACGAGTGATATAGAGAGAGAACCGATCACAAGGGTGGATCTGCTCTACTACTATGCGCAGGTGCGCCTGCAGCAGGGATGGATAGAAGAGACCGGCAGCGTCGTGGCTGAGGCGGTGCAGTTGGCGCGCCGACTGGGGTCGCGGCTCTACTTCAACAAGCTGGCAGAGGTCTATGAGCGTCTGCGGGGGCGCTGGCCGCATGAGCGGCAGGTCGTCAAGGAGCTGGAAGATCTCTTTCAGCCCTGGTAGCGGAAGCGAGCGAGCATATGCCAGGGGTCGGGTCTGCTCAGTGTGCTTCGTGTCCCTAAACGGGCTTAAGCGGTGTTCGGACACCCTGGCCGTTCAGGCGGCCAGGGTACTTTTTTGAGTTTCAATCCCTAAACGGGCTTAAGCGGTGTTCGGACGCAATGTCTCCTGCTGCAGGGAGCTGGCCCAACCGTTCCAATCCCGAAACGGGCTTAAGCGGTGTTCTGACTCTGCTGGCCAGAGCAGGCAGTCTTGTTATTTCCAATCCCGAAACGGGCTTGAGCGGTGTTCTGACGGTCCCCGGTGAGTTTGTCTGGCTGGCGCGCGTCTGGTTCCAATCCCGAAACGGGCTTAAGCGGTGTTCGGACCTACAATGGCATCGTTCGGAATGATCATGTGTGGTTGCGGTTCCAATCCCGAAACGGGCTTAAGCGGTGTTCGGACGGAGAATCAGGAGACATGAAGCCACAAGCATTCTATGTTCCAATCCCTAAACGGGCTTAAGCGGTGTTCGGACGGTACCCCTTCTAAGATAGCATCTGGAGCGGCCTCTGTCAAGGCTTTTCGATGATCCCAAAAAATCGGTCATCAGTGACCGCATTCGTGCGGCTATGTTGCCAGCCACTTTGACTCTCGGACCGCTTCAAAAGCCATTCGAGGATCGCTGCGTGGAAAGTCGGGAGCCGAGATCCTCGAAGCGACAGGCACCAGAAATATATTCTGCATTCGAACGGTATTTCTGGCAAAAGAAAATATAAAAAGAACACCGCCAGCTTGTCCCGAGCACCTTCGCCATCACTTCACTCAACGACGCCGTCCCTCAGCGCTCAGATACCCCGGCCCGCCAGAGGAGCAGCAGGTCTCTTCCTCGGCAGCAGATCAGGCCCTTCTCCTGGCGCTCGAACAGGAGATCGACCTTGCCCAGCTCAGCTTTGAGCATCGCAATCTCCTCTTGCAATGGTGCCAGATACTTCCTGAAGGCAGACGCTGTTTCCAACCACGTGGGCTGCTCAAAGCGAGACCGCCCGGCCCGCCCTCAGCGGTACCATCCCGAGCTGGGCCCGTCAAGCGGTCGCAGGCCCATTCCGGCCATCAGCGCCAGCCAGCCCGCGCGCTCGCCCCTCCTCTGCTCGGCTCCCTCCTTCTCCCCGCTTGACTTTCGTTTATCGATAATTTATTCTTGATTGGTAGAGAGCAGCGGCACAGAGACATGTGCCTGCCAGCCTGGCTAGCCGGGACCTGCTCTTACTGGCTTGCTGCCACGTGCGCCCGCCGTGTGCACGCGCCACACGGTCGCGGCCAGCGTTCAGCGCGAGGAACGCTTACACCCGACCAGGGCCGGCCAGATCACCGGCCCGCCAAGCAGGGCCGCAGCGCACCACCGCCGTGCCCGCGGTCCGGTCGGGACCCGTTTTCAGAGAGGAAGGCTTATTTTATGAGCAGCAACGACGAAGTCCTGGGCACATTCTACGGCGACGAGAGCTTTCCCATCACCTGGGAAGAGGGCGAGCAGGAACTGTTCTGGATCTACGACGACCTGCACATTCCTAACCCCGTCTCGCCCATGTTCTTCGACATCGGCGGCTGGTGGCTCACCTGTGACCACATGTTCCGGCGCTTCGGCACCCCCTTCGCCTGCGACTGGATCGCCAAAAACATCAACGGCTACGTCTACACCGCCGCCGTGCCCGCCGACTCCTCACTGCACGCCGAAGCCACCGAATACCAGGCGCGCTACGTCCCGCGCGTCCCGCGCGATCCCGACTATCCCCAGAAAATCGGCGCCTACATGAACGCCGTCCTGCCGCACTACGCCCACAACTTCCTCGACTGGTGGCAGACACGGCTGCGCCCCGAAATGGAGCGCAACTTTGCCTATCTCGACAACTACGATACCGAGCATGCCAGCCTCGTCGAACTGGCCGTCCTCCTGGAGGACGCCATCGACATCCACGACCGACACTGGAAAATCCACTGGATGCTCAACTTTGCCCAGTTCTCTTCGACCCTCAACCTCAACGCCCTCATTCAGGAAATCAAAGGCGCAGTCGATCCCAACCTGATGGGGCGCCTGCAAAGCTCGCTGGCCGACCGTAACTGGGACTCCATCGAGGCCCTCTGGCGCATCAAAGAAGAGATCAAGGCCGACGACGACCTGCGCCAGCTCTTCAAGCGCGGCGAAACCGCCGCCGACATCTGGCGTGCCCTGCAACAATCCTCGCGCGGCCAGCAGCTCATTCGCGAGCGCATCGAACCCTATCAGCAAGAATTCGGCTACAAATCGATCTGGTCCCATGAATTCGCCTTCCCCACCTGGAAGGAGCAGGCCACCCCGATCATCGAAATCCTGCGCGGCTACCTGGAGACCGACTACGACTATCCGCGCACCATCCAGGGCGTACGCGAAGACCTCGACCGCGCCATTCACGAACTGATGGACGACGTCCCACCGGGCGAAGGGCGCGAGCGCCTGCAGCAGGCCCTCGACCTCTCGCTGCGCATGAACCCGCTCACCCCTGATCACCACTTCTACATCGACCAGGGGACCAACGCCCGCCTGCGCCTGGTGCTCATCGCCATCGGCAAGAAGCTGGTCCAGGCCAGGCTGCTCGACGACCCCGAGGACGTCATGTATCTGCGCTACAACGAGCTGCGCCTGCTCATGACCAATCCCGGCGCCGTGCCCGCCCGCGAGCTGGTCTCACAGCGGCGCGACGAACGCGAGCGTGCCTATCAGATTCGCCCGCGCGAATGGGTTGGCACAGCCACCAAGACGGCCCTGGCTTTCCCCTACAACGCCCTCTGGGGCTTCCCGGAGAAGTTCTACAAGCAGCCGGCCCAGAAGAGCGACGAGATCCGCGGCCTGGCCGCCTCGCCCGGCGTCGTCGAAGGCCCGGCGCGCGTCGTCCTCTCGCTGGAGCAATTCGACCAGGTGCGCGAAGGCGACATTCTGGTCTGCCGCATGACAAATCCCGCCTGGGTCGTCCTCTTCACGCGCATCGTCGGCCTCGTCACCGACGCCGGCGGCGTCACCTCGCACCCGGCGGTCGTCTCGCGCGAATTCGGCATTCCGGCAGTGGTCGGCACCTCCGACGCCACCCAGCGCATCAAGACGGGCGACCGCATCCGCGTCAACGGTGCCACCGGCGTAGTGGAGGTCCTTGCTTGACGCTGACACGCAAGAGCCTGCGCCAGCAGATCAAAGAGATCCTGCTGACGCGCATCCTGCAGGGCGAGTACCAGCCCGGCGACCGCCTGATCGAGCTGCAGATCGCGCAGGAATTCGGCACCAGTCAGGCGCCGGTGCGCGAATCCCTGCGCGAGCTAGAGGCGCTGGGCTTCGTCGAGTCGATCCCCTACCGCGGGGCGCGCGTTCGCGCCGTCTCGCAGCAGGAGCTGGCCGAAGTCTACCCCGTCCGCGCCGCCATCGAAGAGGTGGCGGCCCGGGCGGCGGCGGCCCGCCTGGCCGGCGACGTCAGCGCCCTGGAGGCCGAGATCGCCGCCATGCACCGCGCCGCCGACGACGGCGACCTCTACGCCCAGGTCTGTCACGACGTCGCCTTTCACCGCCTGATCGTCGAAGCCTGCGGCAACCGCGTCCTGCAGGAAGTCTGGCGCTCACTGCGCATCGAGGCCCGCACCCTCATCAGCGTCGTCAAAACCGAAATCGAGCCGCACCAGCTGGCCGACATGCACCGTCCCATTCTGGAGGCGCTGCGCGCCGGCGATGGCGAGCTGGCAGGCCGCCTGTTGCGCCAGCATGTCGAATTCTTCGGGGAACTGGTCCTGAAAGGAGAACACGCATGACTCGCCTTGTCGATCTCTCGATGCCGGTGCACAAAGGCATGATGACCTTTCCTCGGGTCGTGCCGCCGGCCCTGCTGATGTACGAGACCTGGCAGGAATTCGCCGAGGGCATCGGCGCCGCCCAGTACGGCGCCACCTGGCTCACGGCCTCCTACCTCGTCATCCAGGGCGACCACATCGGCACCCACTGCGACGCCCTCAAGCACGTGCGCGGCCCCGAGGCGCCCGGTCCCGAGGGCATCCCTCTGGAATACTGCTACTCCGACGGCGTCGTCCTCGACTTCCGTGACAAGCCCTACGGCTACGGCATCACGCGCGCCGACATTGAGGAGGCCCTCGCCAGAATCAACTACACCCTCAAGCCGCGCGACATCGTCCTGATCCAGACCGGCGCCTCAGCCTACAACACCGAGCCGCGCTATCTCACCGACCACTGCGGCATGACCGCCGAGGCCACCCGCTACCTGATCTCACAGGGCGTGCGCATGATGGGCACCGATGCCCCCACCTTTGACCCGCCCGTCTGGGCCATGTTCGAGCGCAAACAGTTCTGGGAGGCCCACCTGGTCATGAAAGAAGAGGACTACTGGCACCTGGAGAACCTGGTCAACCTTGATCAGCTGCCGCCCTGCAACTTCAAGGTCGCCGTCTTCCCCATCAAATGGGTCGGCACGACCGGCGCCCCTGTGCGCGCCGTCGGCATTATCGAAGATGAGAGCTAGCCTGAGCCGACAGCCCGGGCGCAGCTGCCAGGGCCTGCATCCATCCAACACGGAGACGAGAGAAGGAGAGCATCATGCGACAGCAAGTGCAGCAGGGGGCCATTCTCTGGTTCGACGAAGCGGCCTGCTGTGACGTGCGCCAGGCCGGCGGCAAAGGGGCCAGCCTGGCGACCATGACCGCCCAGGGCCTGCCAGTACCGCCAGGCTTCGTCATCCCGGCCTCGATCCTGGAGCAATCCGTCGAGCGCGAGCGGCTGCTAGAGCTGACCCTGGCCCAGCGCCACGCCGAGGCCCAGGCCCTGGTCCGCCAGGCCGAACCGCCGCGCGCCGCCATCAGCGCCGCCTACGAGCGCCTGGCGCCCGGCAACGGCCTGGTCGCCGTGCGCTCCTCGGCCTGCGCCGAAGACTCCGAAGCGGCCAGCTACGCCGGCCAACAGGAGACCTACCTCAATGTGCGCGGAGCCGAGGAGGTCTGTCGCCGCGTCGTCGACTGCTGGGCCTCCTTCTTCAGCGAGCGGGCCATCTTCTACCGGGCGCGCAAAGGCTCGCTGCACGACCTCGGCATGGCCGTCGTCGTCCAGAAGATGCTGGCCCCCGAGAAATCCGGCGTCCTCTTCACCGTTGACCCGGTCAACCGGCGCCGCGATCGCCTGATCATCGAGGCGGTCTTTGGCCTCGGCGAGCAGGTCGTTTCGGGCGAGGTCACGCCCGATCACTACGTCGTTGACCGCGCCGGCACCATCAAGCGCGAGCAGATCGTCGGCGCACAGCGCGTGCTGGAGCCGGAGGAGATTCGCCGCCTGACGGAGCTGGGCCTGCACCTGATGGAGCTGTTCGGCCAGCCCCAAGATATCGAATGGGCCATCGAACATGGACAGCTCTACCTGCTCCAGTCGCGGCCCATTACCACCCTTTGAGCGGCGGTGCGCTGCTTCTTCTTTTTCTTCTTCTTCCTTGCCAGGCTCGCCCGCCCTGCCGCGGCGGCCCCACTCATAGGGGTGAGGCCGGCTCTGGACGGGGCGGGCGAGTGGGTGGAACGGCTGGCGCTGACCCACCCCGGCAGAGAGGCAGCGATGCGCCGCCTGTCGGCCAACGAACGTACAAGCAAGTAAGTAAGAGAGAGCGCGAGAGCTAGCGAGCGAACTAGAAAGAAGCTGGAAGCCCTATGGCCAGACCAATTCCTGCGTGGCTTGCCCCGACCTCCCTGGAGGAGGCTCTGGAGCTGCGCGCCCGCTATGGTGAGGAGGCGATCGTGGTGGCCGGCGGCACCTTTGTCGGCATCCTGATCAATCAGGGTCTGCTGCAGCCGGCGGCCCTCCTGGCCCTGCGCCGGGTCAGGGAACTGGCCTATCTCCGCGTCGAGGATGCCAGCGCCGCAGGCCGGCCCCTGCTGCGCATCGGCGCCATGACCACTCACCGCGCCCTGGAGCGCTCGCCGCTGGTCCAGCGCGGCTGGCCGGTGCTGGCCAGCACCTTCGCTCTGGTCGCCAGTCCGCGCGTCCGCAACCAGGCCACCGTTGGGGGCGTCCTGGCCGACGCTGACTACGCCTCCGACCCGCCGGCCCTGCTCCATGCTCTGGGCGCCAGCGTCGTCGCGCGCAGTCCCCAGGGGCAGCGCCTGATTCCCGTCGAAGAGCTGATCGTCGGCCACTACGAAACCAGCCTGCGCCCCGACGAGCTACTCACCGAAATCCAGGTTCCCGGAGGCCTCGAAGGGGCCGTCTACCGCAAATTCCGTTCACGCTCCAGCGAAGACCGCCCCTGCGTGGCCGTCGCTGCCGTGCGTCGCGAGGGGCGCCTGCGCGTCGCCGTCGGCGCCGTCGCCGAGCGCCCGCAGTATTTTCCCGAGATCTGCGCTCTGGCGGCAGGCCAGCCAACGATCGAACCAGAGCTGGCGCGCGAAATCGGCGAGCGCTACGCCGCCGCCATTGATCCCCTCAGCGATGCCCGCGGCTCCGCCCACTACCGCCGGCGCGTCATCGCCGTCGAAGTACGCCGGGCCCTGGAAGATCTCAACCGGATCATCGCAGCGAGAGGAGGGAGCCAGAGCCATGCCTGAGCCAGGCGACAACACCCATTATGCTGAGCCTGATCCACGCGTAACCGGGGCCATCCGCTACGCCCAGGATGTCGAGCTACCCGATATGCTCTATGCCTGTGTTGTGCGCTCGCCCTACGCTCATGCGCGGGTGCTGCGCGTCGACACCTCGGCCCTGCCCGCCGACGTCGTCGCCCTGACCCCGGACGACGTGCGCTCTCTCGGCCTCTATGGCTGCCAGATCAAAGATCAACAGGTGCTGGCCGTTGAGCGCGCCCTCTACATTGGCGATCCCGTGGCCGCCGTGGCCGCTGCCACTCCGCGGGCCGCGCGCGAAGCCGCCGAACTGATCGAGGTCGACTACGAAGAGCTGCCGGCGGTCTTCGACGCCGTCGAGGCCATCCAGCCGGGGGCGCCCCTGCTTCATGAAGATCTGGCCATCTCCGACAACGACGCCGCCTACTTCGGCATGCGTCCCGAGCCGCAGCGCAACGTCTGCCATCACTTTCGCATCCGCCACGGCGACGTCGAGCAGGGCTTTGCCGAGGCCGAGGTCATCGTCGAAGAGACCTATCGCACACCCAGCGCCCAGCACGTCCCGATGGAGCCGCATGCCTGCCTGGCACATTGGACCCCCGAGGGGCGGCTAGAGGTCTGGACGGGAACGCAGACGCCCTTTAACCTGCGCATGGACCTGGCCGGCATCTTCGGCCTGCCCCAGGAGCATATTCGCATCATCGCCCCGCCGATGGGCGGCGCCTTCGGGGCCAAGACCTTCGTGCGCTACGAGGCCATTGTCGCCTGCCTGGCGCGCAAAGCCGGTCGGCCCGTCAAGCTCGTCCTGCGGCGTGACGAGGAATGGCTGACGCTCAACCGCCATCCGGCGACCATCCACGTCAAGCTTGGAGCCAAACGCGATGGCACCCTGGTCGCCAAGCAGGTCACCTGCTGGGTCAACACCGGCGCTTACGCCGACTGCGGCCCCGGCGTCGCCCAGAAAATGGGCTTCGCCTCGCCCGGTCCCTATCGCATCCCCCATGTCTGGGTCGACTCCTACTGCATCTACACCAACTTGCCGTCTAACGGCGCTTTCCGCGGCTACGGGGCCACGCAAGCCGTCTGGGCCTCGGAGCGCACGATGGACCTGCTGGCCGAGCGCCTGGGCCTGGACCCCCTTGAGCTGCGCCTCAAGAATGTCCTGGTTGACGGCGACCGCTACTGCACGGGCGAGGTCATGCACGATGTCCATTTCGCCGACTGCCTCAAGGCGGTGGCCGAGCAGATCGGCTGGCAAGGCGGGCGCCGCGGCAAGGGCCTGGCCGTGCTCCTCAAGGGCATGCAGACGCCAAGCCGGGCCTCGATCGTCGTCGAGGCCAACGAGGACGGCAGCTACACCGTCCACTGCGCGACCGCCGAGATGGGCCAGGGAGCCTGGCGCGCCATCCGCATGCTGGCCGCCGAGCAGCTCGGTGTACCGGTGGAGCGCGTGCACTTCCCCGTACCGGACACCGACATCGTGCCCTACGATACTCGCACCACCTCCAGCCGCTCAACCTACATGATGGGGCGGGCATTGGTGGAGGCCGTGCGCCAGCTCAAGGAAAACGGCGAGCTGGGCTACGGCGAGTGCGTCAACGAGGGCGGTCTCGATCCCGATACCGGCCAGGGCATCGCCTCGACCCACTGGCATCAGGGGGCCGCTGCCGCCGAAGTGCGTGTCGACGAGGAGACCGGCAAGCTGGAGGTCGTCCACCTGCACACGGCTATCTACGCCGGGCGCGTCGTCAATCCGCCGGCGGCCCAGTTGCAAAACGAAGGCTCGATGATCATGGGCCTCGGGAGCGCCCTCTTCGAGGAGATCGCCTTTAGCGAGGGCCAGGTCACCAACGCCAATCTCTCCGACTACAACATTCCGGCGGCGGACGATCTGCCACGCCTGACCTACGAGCTGATCGAGCGACCGGGCGCCGAGATCCACGGGCTGGGCGAGACAGCCTTGCCGCCGGTGCCCGCCGCCATCGGCAATGCCCTCTTCTCGCTCGGCATTCATGTACGCGACCTGCCGCTCACGCCTGAGCGCGTCCTCGAAGCGAGCGAGCGCCGCCGGGCCGCGCCGGTCTGAGTCAGGACGGAGGGGGAGAAGCAAGGGAAGGAGCGCCATCATGGCTGCAATGGAGATCCATTTCACGCTGAACGGCCAGCCGGTGACGGTGCAGGCCGAGCCGGACGAAATGCTGCTGGAGGTCCTGCGCCGCGAGCTGGGCCTGCGCAGCGTGCGCGAGACCTGTGGCCTGGGCATCTGCGGCGCCTGCACGGCCCTGCTCAACGGCCAGCCCATCTCGACCTGTATCCTGCTGGCGCCGCTGGCCGAGGGCTGCGAGATCACTACTGTGGAGGGCCTCGGCGGTCGTCATCCGGTCCAGCGCGCCTTTGAAGAAGTGCAGGCTTTCCAGTGCGGCTACTGCACCCCGGGCATGATCCTGACCATCAAGGCCCTGCTGGAGGAGCAGCCGGAGCCGGATGAGGAGACGATCAGGCGCGCGCTCGGGGGCAATCTCTGCCGCTGTGGCTGCTATCTCAAGATCATCCAGGCCGCCCAGCGCGCCGCGGCCCTGCTGGCCGAAGAACGGCGGCGCCAGCCGCAGCCGGGGCCAGCCTCTATCTCGTAATGCCGCCGTGTTATCCTTCTTAGAGAAGAAGAGAGAGGATCAGGAGTCGCCTACCATGAAATTTGTAACCTACGATGCTGGCCAGGGGCCGCGCGTCGGCCTGCTCGAAGGAGAGCAGATCTTTGATGTGGGCTTCACGGGCGACATGGTGGCCTTCATCGAAGCCGGGGCCCCCATTGCCCGGCGGGAGCCTGTCAGCGGGGCGCGTCTGCTGGCGCCGCTGCGCCCTCGTTCCCTGCGCGATTTTCTGGCCTTCGAGGGCCACCTCAAGAACGCGATGGGGCGCCTCGGACGACCCATCGCCCCCGAATGGTACACGGTGCCGGCCTACTACAAAGGGCTGCCCGATACGGTCATCGGTCCCGAGGAAGAGATCCCCTGGCCGGCCTACACCGAGCGCCTCGACCACGAGCTGGAGCTGGCCGCCATCATCGGGCGGCGCGGCAAGGACATCCCCAAAGAGGAGGCCATGCACTACATCTTTGGCTACACCATCTGGAACGATGTATCGGCCCGCGACGTGCAGACGCGCGAGCTGCCCGTCAACATGGGACCCTGCAAGGCCAAGGATTGGGATGGCTCCAACGTGCTGGGACCCTGCATCGTTACCGCCGATGAGATCGATCCGGGCAACCTGCGCATGGTCGTGCGCGTTAACGGCGAGGTCTGGGGCGAGGACAACTCGGGCCACATGCACCATACCTTTGCCGACATGATCGCCTATGCCTCCCAGGCCCAGACCCTCTATCCCGGCGAGGTCTTTGGCTCCGGCACCGCCGCCGGCGGCTCCGGTCTGGAGCTGGATCGCTGGCTGCGCGAGGGCGACGTGGTCGAGCTGGAGATCGAAGGGATCGGCGTTCTGCGGAACCGCATCGGCAAAAAACAGCAGAAGAGAGGAGCGTAACGCAAGCTATGGCCTACATTGTTGCTGCCTATTGGCGCGCCAAGCCGGGTCAGGAGGAGACCATCCGCCGCGTGCTGGAGATCATGACGCCCCTGTCGCTCCAGGAGCCTGGTTGTCTCTTCTACCAGCCGCATCGCTCGCCCGACGACCCGCGCCTCTTCTTCATCTATGAGCAATACGCTGACGAGGCGGCCTACGAGGCCCATATGGCCACTCCCCATTTCGAACAATATGTCAAGGGCGAGGCCATTCCCAATCTGGAGAGCCGCGAGCGCCACTTTTTCTGGACGCTCTGATGTGCCGCGTCCGCGCGGAGAGGAAGCAGCGCCCACCTGCAGGCTGGCTCACCCGCCTGGCGGGCTGGCCTGCAGCCCATCCCATTACATACTATTAAGGAATCCATTGAACAGAACGAAGGCAAGGCTATGACCAGAATTGTCGATCTTACGCCGGCGGTCCCCGAGGGCTTCAAGGGACCTCCGTCGACCAACATCGGCGTTCACTTCGAAGTGCGCACTAAAGTTGGCGAAGGGGCCAGAGGCGAGCGGCCCTACTGGCAATCGGGCCAGGTGACCATGAGCCTGCATACGGGCTGTCATGTCGAGTCGGCCCTGCACTGCTTCGAAGGCGGCGAGGCCATCGACCAGGTCGCCCTTGAGCGCGTCATCGGCAGCGCCGTCGTCCTCGACCTCACGCCCGTTGAGGAGCGCATGCTCATCGACGTCCCGCTGCTGGAGCGGGCAGTCGAGCGCCTGCGCGCTCGCGGCGAAGAGCTGCGCCCGGGCGACATCCTGCTCTTGCGCAGCGACTGGGCCCAGCGCGCCATCGGTACGCCGCGCTACTTCCCGCGCTCGCCGGCCCTGACCGAAGCGGCGGCCCACTGGCTGGTCGCGAAGCAGCCCAAGAGCATCGGCTGCGACTTCTTCGAGGAGCCGGCGGCCCGTGAGCAGGGCTGGACCGCCGATCAGTTCGTGGTCCATCGCGCCATTCTCGGGGCGGGTATTCCCCTCATTGAGGGGCTGGTCAACCTGGCGCAGTTGCCACCGCGCTGCCAGTTCTTCGCCCCCTTCTATCACTTTGCCGGCATCGACAGCGCCCCGGCGCGCGCCTTCGCCCTCATCCCGGAGGAGCAGCCATGAGCGAGCGGCCCGCGCCGCTAGTGATCCAGCTCCTGCGACACGGGCGCGTCGCCTCGCATCGCGGCGATGTCCCCGTGACCGAGGAGGGCAGGCAAGAGATCGCACGCCTGGCCGAAGCGCTGGCCGAACGCCTGCAGCCCGGCGAAGAGATAATCATCTTGCACGCCGCGCCCCGACGCGCCAGCGAGACCGCTCAAGTCCTCTACGAGGTTCTCAGTCGCGCCTGCACCGCCCGCGCCAGCGAGGCAGCCAGACCGGAGGAGCGCATTGTCATCCACGAGCCACGGCGCAACGATGCTCTGCGCACGCCCGACCTCTACCTGGCTGGCACGCGCGTCGAGATGGTCAGCAGCGCTGCCGCCCTCGTGGAGCAACTGCCATCCTGGTGCGGCCTCAGCGCCGAGGACGTCGCCCGTCATCCCTTCTGGCAGGGCTTCTGGAGCACGCCCGACCGCATCGGCTACTGGGTCAGGCTGGCTGATCCGCCGGGCGAAAACTCGCTGTGCGCGGCGCGGCGCCTCTGGACCTTCGCGCGCAGCTTGGCCGACGGCCCGCATCGCCAGCCGCGGCGCTACCTCTGCGTCTCCCATTCGCCGCTCCTGCGCGCCTTCCTGCGCCACTACCTCTTTGACGGCGTCGACCCGGGCGAACCCGAGTATGGCGAGGCCATCGACATCGAGGCTCAGCCTGACGGCGCCTTGCAGATCCGTTATCGCCAGAATCAGCGCCTGCTGACCTGAGCGGCCCGGCAGCCCGGTCCGGTCTGTCGCTCCCGCTTCGCCAGCAGGCGCGGAGAGGGCAGGCAGGCAGGCCGGACCGACCCGCCGCTCAAGGAGTGGGCGCCTCCGACTCCGGCGAGAACTCGACCAGGCCGTGCTGGCCCCCACTCTTGCGCGCCACGTAAGCCTGCTCCAGCGTAATCGTGTGGTCGACCGCCTTGCACATATCGTAGATTGTCAAAGCGGCCACCGTCGCCGCCGTCAGCGCCTCCACCTCAACGCCCGTCTTGTAGGTCGTGCGCGCGCTCGTCTCGATCAGAATCAGCCCCTGCTCGCGCTGCAGCTCAAAGCTGACGCCGACGTGCGTCAGCGGCAGCGGATGGCAGAGCGGAATCAGCTGCGGCGTTGCCTTGGCAGCCATAATAGCCGCGATGCGCGCCACCTCCAGCACGTTGCCCTTGGCAATCTGGTTCCGCTCGATGAGCGCCAGCGTCTGCGGCTGCAGGCGCACACGGGCCCGGGCAGTGGCCTCGCGCAGGGTTTCCGCCTTCTCGCTCACATCGACCATGCGCACATGGCCGCCAGCGTCCACGTGGCTCAGCTGAGCCGAAGACTCCTCTGGCCCAGGCATCGCACAATTCCCCCTTTCGCCTGCCTTCTGCAGGTCTTTCAGTCTTTCCCGTTGGCCTGCCTGTCCAGGTAGGTTGCCGAATCAGGCCGCTCATCCGGTTCTGCCGGCAGTATATCATGACGAGCTGCGGGGAAGCCAGGAGCGGGGCAATGCCGCTGACCGCTGGTCGCTGGGGCCGCGCCCATGATTCTAACATTCCTCTAACACAATTCCTACGGAACTCTAACGCTTCTCTTGTGTTGTTCTAACGGCGGATGTGGCATCTAGTATAGGCGGAGAGAACCCAGGACAGGACAGCAAGCCAAGAAGAGAGTCACTAAACGGTCGAGGTCGAGTAACGGACGGTGAGCAGCGGTCAGCGCCTCGCGCCTTGCCGTGTCGCACTGAGCGGAGTCAGGCCGTCCCAGACCGGCCCGGTGCAGGGACGGATGGACGGACGGGCGAAATCTAGCTGGAGCGGGCGGCGGGCAGGAGGCGAGACTGCGCCAGCCGTCCTTTTGTGAGCCTGCTTCTTCCCCTGGCCGGAGTTCACAACCGATCGATCGACCGACCAGCGGAACGAACGGAACGAACGAACAGCGAAGGGAGTGTGTGCGCATGGCGAAGATTCGTCCTGTAGGCGACCGCGTCGTGGTCAAGCCGCTTCCGAAGGAGGAAGTGACCAAGAGCGGGATCGTCATCCCCGATACAGCTAAGGAGAAGCCGCAGGAGGGCACAGTGATCGCCGTCGGCAGCGGGCGCCTGCTCGATAACGGGGACCGGGTGCCCATCGAGGTGCGCGAGGGCGATCACGTCTTGTTTGCCAAGTACGGCGGCACCGAGTTCAAGCTCGACAACGAGGAGTATCTGGTCCTCAAAGAGAGCGATATTCTGGCCGTGCTGAGCTGAACCGTCCTGAACGGGGCCGCGCGAGATCGCGCTCATCTCTCTTCTCATCTGTATTATCTACTTTAGTGAATGAACTGAACCACATCGTTACTTCTTACCGCTTGTCTTGAGGAAGCGCTTGCCAAGGCCGCGCGGGCCGCCCGGTCTGGCCGAGGCAGGCTGCTAGTGAGAAGAGAAGGCTGACGGGATACGCAAGCAAGCGCACAAGAAGACGCAGTAGTAGTAGTAGTAGTAGTTTGAAAGCGAGGTGGAGTACAGCGATGGCGAAGCAGCTGATCTTTGACGAGCAGGCGCGTCACGCTTTGAAGAAGGGTATTGACGTATTGGCGGAGGCCGTCAAGGTTACACTTGGCCCCAAGGGGCGCAACGTCGCGCTGGATAAGAAGTTTGGCGCGCCCAGCGTCACCCACGATGGCGTCACCGTCGCCAAGGAGATCCAGCTGGAGGACCCCTTTGAGAACATGGGGGCCCAGCTCCTGAAAGAAGCGGCCACCAAGACCAACGATGTCGCCGGCGATGGTACGACGACCGCCACCGTGCTGGCGCAGGCCATCGTCACTGAGGGTCTGAAGAACCTGGCCGCTGGTGCCAACCCGATGCAGCTCAAGCTCGGCATCGACAAGGGTACCGAGGCCGTTGTCGAATATATCCGCTCCAAGGCTATCCCCGTCGAGGGCAAGAAGGAAATCGCCCAGGTCGCCACAATCTCCGCCGCTGATGAGACCATCGGCAACCTGATCGCCGAGGTCATGGAGAAGGTCGGTAAGGACGGCGTCATCACCGTCGAAGAGTCCCGCGGCATCAACTTCGAGACCGAGTATGTCGAGGGCATGCAGATTGACCGCGGCTATATCTCCCCCTACTTCGTGACGAACTCCGAGAAGATGGAGGCCGTCATCGACGAGCCGTACATCTTGATCACCGATAAGAAGATCAGCGCCGTCCAGGATATCCTGCCTGTTCTGGAGCAGCTGACCCAGCAGGGCAAGCGCGAGATCGTCATCGTGGCGGAGGACGTCGATGGCGAGGCCCTGGCGACCCTGGTAGTCAACAAGCTGCGCGGCGTGCTGAATGTGCTGGCCGTCAAGGCCCCGGGCTTCGGTGATCGCCGCAAGGAGATGCTGCGCGACATGGCCATCCTGACTGGTGGCCAGGTGATCAGCGAGGAGATGGGCCGCCGCCTGGATAGCGCGACCGTGGCCGATCTGGGTCAGGCCCGCCGCGTGGTGGCGACCAAGGACAATATGACCATCGTTGAGGGCCGTGGCAATCCGGCTGACATCCAGGCCCGCATTCGCCAGATCAAGGCTCAGATCGAGGAGACCACCAGCGACTACGATCGCGAGAAGCTGCAGGAGCGCCTGGCGAAGCTGGCCGGTGGCGTGGCCCTGATTAAGGTCGGCGCCGGTACCGAGGTCGAGCTGAAGTATCGCAAGACGCGCGTGGAGGACGCCCTGTCGGCGACGCGCGCCGCGGTCGAAGAGGGTATCGTCCCCGGCGGTGGCGTGGCCCTGCTCAATGCCATCAAGGCCCTCGATAACGTGAAGCTGGAGGGCGACGCGGCCACGGGCGTGTCGATCCTGCGCCGCGCTCTGGAGGAGCCAATGCGCCAGCTGGCCATCAACGCGGGCCGCGATGGCTCGGTGGTGGTCGAGGGCGTGCGCCGCGCGCAGCAGGAGCAGAAGAACGAGAACGTTGGCTACAACGTGCTGACCGATCGCTACGAGGATATGGTCGCCGCCGGTATCATCGACCCGGCCAAGGTGACCCGCTCGGCCCTGCAGAATGCGGCCAGCATCGCCGCCATGATCCTGACGACGG
Source organism: Thermogemmatispora sp. (assembly GCF_019683635.1). Classification (GTDB taxonomy): domain Bacteria; phylum Chloroflexota; class Ktedonobacteria; order Ktedonobacterales; family Ktedonobacteraceae; genus Thermogemmatispora. The sequence continues at coordinate 17,842 of NZ_JADGIA010000102.1, forward strand.
AGGCCCTCGTCACCGATATTCCAGAGAAGGAGAAGGCCCCAGCGGCGCCGGCTCCTGAGTACTAGTCGTCTCTAGCAGATGAGCTGTCTATAGCTCTAGCGCTTCCGCTCTGGATACCTCAAGGAGACTCCCTGAAGCTTGTCGCCCCTTCCCCCGCCAACCAGGGGGAAGGGGCTTGGCTCTTTTTTTGGGGCTTAATTCCAATCCCT
>NZ_JADGIA010000328.1 GCF_019683635.1 Thermogemmatispora sp.
GTGGAGCTGGCACGTGCCATCAGCGGCCACTTCAAGCGCATAGGCTTCCAGGGATGGCTCCCCGGCAGCGAGCCACTGCTCGCGCAGCCGCAGAATATGCGACCAGAGGGGGTGCCGGCCATAGACTTCGATGTGCCAGTGGGTGGGGCGCGGACCCTCGGCAGCGGGCAGCAAGAGGAGCAGGCTCTCTTGCCAGTGCAGACCTGTTCCGAGACCTCGCCCGGGCACGGGGTAAAGACGGCGCTCAATGCCCGGCAGGTGCAGCTCCAGCCAGAGGGCAAAGGCCGATTCGTAGAGCAGCTCGTAGCTCTCCAGGTCGGTCTCTGCTTCCTCTTGGCGCGGCTGCTCGCGCCAGAAGGCCAGCTCTCTGATGCGGTGGGCCGTGGGCCGCGTCGGCTCTTCCTCGCGCAGCTGCATAAAGAAGGCCGGGGTCCGCAGCAGGCGCCCCTCCAGACGATCGGGGGCAACCTTGACCAGGCGAAAGAGGGGCGTCGTCAGCGGGCGTAGCAGATCGCCCACGATGACCCCTTGCAGGGCCAGCTGCTCACGCCAGGCCGGCGGGACGCGCGGATAGCTGCCCGTTGCGATGATGCGATCATAGGGGGCAGCCGGAGCATAGCCCTGCAGGCCATCAGCGGCCACCACCTGGACCTGCTCGCCGTAGCCGGCCTGCTGCAGGCGCTCGGCGGCCAGGGCGGTGAGTTCCTCATCAATATCGAGCGTGACCACCTGGCCGCCGGGAGAGACTAACTCGGCCAGCAGAGCCGCATTGTAGCCGGTGCCGGTTCCAATCTCCAGGACGTGCATCCCTGGCTGTACCGCCAGGGCCTCCAGCATGGCGGCCATAATCGATGGCATGCTGGAGGAGGAGATTGGGTGTCCCTTCTCGTCGACCTTGGTCACCAGGGCTTGATCATGGTAGACGACGGGCCGCGCCTCCTGCGTCGTCCAGGCGCCCGGCTGCTCCTGCCGGCAGTAGAGCGGGACAAAGTGGGCCCGCGAGACCTTGAGGAGTGCGCGGCGTACGGCAGGCGCCAGAGGGTAGCCGCGCGTCTCCTCAATGCTGTTCACCAGCTCCTGACGCTCTCCATCTTCAGTCGTTCTCTCGATCAGATCATCCACCAGAAAACTCCTTCCATCCGTATCCGCTACGGCGCTGCTCATTGTGGCTGAGCCAGTGATCTCTCGCTTGAAAGGGCGAGACCTTCCTTGCCGGAGCTGAGCACCTGAGCAATGGTTGCTGCAAAGGGCAGGCCCGTCTCAACCTCCAGCCATTCCCACTGCCCACCAGGGTTGCACTCCAGAAAGATATAGTCGCCCTCGGGGGTCGCGATCAGATCGAGCGCGCCAAAGACCAGGCCCAGACGCTGCACCAGGGCCACGCAGCGCCTGGCCACGGCCTCGGGCAGGCCATAGGGCCGATAGCGCACCTGATAGCAGGCCGCTCGCCAGTCCAGCCGCGCCGCCTCCAGCTCTTGCGAGTCGATGCGCACCGCCAGGACCGTATGGCCGATGACGGTAGCGCGTACCTCGTAGGCCTTCTCGATGAGCGGTTGGAAGAGATGGGCGGTCAGGCGAACCTGCTCTAGCTCGGCCAGCCGTTCGCGTCCGACGCGGCTGGTAAAAATCAGATGATAGCGGTCGCCTCCTCCAGGCAGAAAGTTGCCGTGCAGGGTCTTGTAGATCATCTGCTCCTGGCAGACCTCGAAGAAGAAGCTACGTACGGCAGCGGGATCGTTGGTGATCAGGGTCGCAGGGACGCGCAGGCCCACCTCTTGAGCGACTTTGAGCTGGAGGGGCTTGAAGCTGGCGCGCCGCTGGGCATCCAGTGAGTTGACCCACAGGCAGTCAAGACTGCGCAGAACGCCCCCGAAGCCGCGATAGGCTTCATTCTCAAGAAAGAGCTGGATCAGTTCGGGGAAATCCTCGCGCACCTGGTAGTGATGGGGACGACGCACATAGATGCTGCGGATGGCCTCCAGGTCGTAGCGCTTGCCCTGGTAGCAAAAGGAGCCGGCCCAGCTGGCATCTCGCAAGAGGGCGGCCAGGGTGACCACCTGGGGAAAGGCCGCCGTATCGAGCAGGAGGGTCGCACAGCCGCTGCGCTGCAAAGCGTGTTGTACGCGTCGGGCGCTACTGTCGCCTGGGTAGCTGAGGATAAGTACGTAGGGTTCCATCTAATCGTCGTACTCCATGTCGAATTCCTCGTTGTGCAAGGGATTGGGCGACGAGGAGTCGTGACCGGTTGTGTGGTAGAAGGTAATCGATGGCTCGGGTTTCTTTCCTTTACCACCTTCTTCTTCGTCCTCGCCGTCGCCTACGAGGGGGATGCGGCGCTCCTGGGCGAAGAAGAAAGCGAAGGGGCCGTTGGCTGGCAGGGCCAGCGCTTCCACGGGGAGCGGCAGCTGTCTGGAAGCCTCAAGTGGTCGTTTCAGCATGCGATGAACTGCCTGCCTTTCGTCTCGTTGCCATTGTGGCGGGAATGAACGCCTACGCTGCTTCTGACCTGGTGACCAGCTCTGGCTGGAAGGGGCCGCTTCTTCGCCCCTGGTCAGGCCGGTCAGAGCTGGTATTTTTCCTGCACTCTATTGTAGCACAACGTCTGAGGCTTTCTTTGTACTTCGAGCTAGATGGAGAGCCAAATAAGGAAGCAAGCTTCTTTTTCGAATTGGATGAAATGTGTGCCAGAAATTCACATCGGAGAGTTAAAGAGGTGGAGATGAGGTGTCCGCAGGACAACAGGCTCGGGAGAGGAGCCATTGAGGCGCCAGGCTCGGAAGTGATGGTTTTTTCCCGCTTGGGGATTGACAGCAGAGGTATGCCGTATGGAGCCGCTTAGAAGGTCGAACATATACCCAGTGAGCCGCTGAGGGGCTTCTCTTCTCACCAGTTCCCCTACCAGGAAAAAATCGTCCTCTGCCTCAATATCGATAGCCGCTGGAAGAATCAGGGTCTGATGACCATTGAGGCCGGCAGCAAGAGCAAAAGGGGTAGGTACAACGTACATTTTTCTATCTCTGATCAGGATATCGCCATAGCTACCAAATCCCTTAATACTCTCATTTTTATGGATATATTCATGATCAGAGTTTAAAAAATCTCCATGACATATTACAAAATCAAGAAGCGGATAACTTTCCTGAGCAGTATTTTGCGGATAGCGTCCAAAG
>NZ_JADGIA010000329.1 GCF_019683635.1 Thermogemmatispora sp.
GAGGAGCGGAAGCGGCTCAAAAGCCTGCCGGAGGACAGCTAGCGTCTCCTCACTTGAGCGCTTGACCGTAGGGTTGCAACACCAGACATCCGCTCAACACTCCGTCCATGTTCGAGCACTGGCAGCGAGCACAAGGCTGTCGTATGGGGAAGGTGCCAGCGCAAGCAAGAGAGCACACGTGCATTCAACCTCACAGATGGTGTATACTCTTCATGGCCGCAGAAAAGAAGCGCCTGCTTGCTGAACAGCGACGCGCCCCGATCGATGCGAGCGTTGTTCGGCGCCCCGCGAGCAAGCAAATAGACGAGTGCTGGCGGTCACTCACCGTCAGTAAACGAATCAGCAAGCAAGGAAGGTAGAGTACATTATTCGCCTTGTTTCGTGTTATGTAGTGATGGAGAGTTGAGGAAAGCACGTGTTACGTCTGCGGGTGAAAGAAGTAGCTCAACAGAAAAATATGTCGATGCATCGCCTTTCGCTGAAGTCAGAGGTCAGCTATCACGTTATTCGTGAGATTTTTATTAACCCATACAAGCCAGTTTCCACATATACTCTTGATAGAATTGCCGAAGCGCTCGACGTGCCCATCACCGCCCTCATTGAAGACGTGCCGAAGTGGCAGGCCGAGGAAGAGCGCAAGCGGCTCAAAGGTCGTCTGGGGGGCAGCTAGCCCCCCTCATCTGAGGGTGTGATGGCAGGGTAGCGGTACCAGGCGTTTGCTCAGCGGTTTCCCTCCCTCTCAGCCTGAAGCCCCGCGCAGCGAGCCCGGCGGCGGCAGCGGCTGACTGCTACGCCGTCCTCGCAGCCCTGCTGGAGGGCCAGCCCTCCGCGCTGCCCGAGGACCATCCCTACTCTCCGCCCCTGGCCCTCATCCAAAGTGGCCAGACCCGGTGGCGAGCCAGTCAGACTGCGAGCGATCTGTCCAGATAGGCATTTCGGACCAAATCCCCATTTCTTCCAAGTCTCTTTTACAAATTTGCACTTGGATGGGTATATTCATCCACAAAGAATTGGTGTATACTAAGAAAGAAATAGCCTCCAAGCAAGCGACCATGCGTCAGTTGTTGCTCAAGCAACCAATCGTTCACATTACAGCGTAGATTGCTGTAAGCAAAGAAAGGGGGAGAGCGTGGTATGTCTTCAACCGGGTGAGGTACCTGTCTGCCGGTGGAGAGGCATGGTGGTAGCCATTCCGATAGCGAGAGCAGTTCTATACTGAATCGGCTGGAAAGCGGGTGAAGGAGGTCGGGTCTGAAGACCTTGGCTCCTTAATCAAAAGAGAGGCTAGAAAATGGCTCTAGAAAATGAGAAAGAAGAGCAGGGGCCGATGACCCCTGATGAAGAGATTGTCTATTATGAGAAGCAACTAGAGAAGCAGCGTATCGAAGGGGATCGGGATGGTGAGATGGTTAGCCTCTTCCGACTCGGCCTCCTCTTCCAACGTCAAGATTGCCTTGACCAGGCGTGCGACTACTACCAGCAAGCGCTTGTCCGCAGTCGCGAGTATGGCAAGCCTCTCAAAGAAGCCAGTGCCCTCTCTAGCCTGGGCACCATCTACCAGCGGCGGGGCGAGCGAGAGCAGGCGCTTATGGTCTATCGTCAGGCGCTGAACATTCAGCGCGAGTTCGGCTTCCTGCAGGGAGAAGGCACCACCCTGGGGCGCCTTGCCACCCTCTATCAGGAGATGCATTGCGATCAGGAGGCCCTCATCTGCTATCGAGAGGCCCTGGCCATCCATCGTGAAGTTGGCAATCGCCGCGGCCAGGGCATCACGCTCAATAACCTGGGCACCTTCTATCAAGAGCATGGTCAGATTCAGCGTGCCCTGCGCTGTTTTCAGGAGGCGCTCCTCATACAGCGCGAGATCGGTGATCGGCGCGGCAGAGGGGCCACCCTGAGCAAACTGGCCTCGCTCTCCTTCTCCCTCGGGCAGATTCATTGTGCCCATGCGCTCTACCAGGAGGCCCTCTTCCTCCTGCGTCGCGAAAACGACAACTCCCTCCTGGCCCTCACGCTGGGGGGCCTGGGCCAGCTCTACCAGACCTGCTTGCAGACCAGAGAAGCCCTGCGTTGCTATCGAGAGGCCCTCGACCTGGCGCGCCTTAGCCAGGACCGCGAGCGTGAGGCCGTCGTCCTGAGCAACCTGGGGATTTTCTTCGCCTTTTTCCATCAAACGCGCGTGGCCCTGGCCTGCTTCCTGCGCATGCTCGATCTACTCAGCCGCTGTCGGATACCGGCTGACCAGCGTCATGAGGTAGAGGGGGCGATAGGGCTGCTCTGTGAGCATCTGGCCGAAGAAGGCATTCTTATAGAGCCAGAGGAGCTGGCGCCGCGCGCCGCCGAAGTGATCGCCGAGGCCCTGGAGCGACCGCCGACGCAGGCCATGCGTGCCATGAGCAAGGGCGCTCTGGCGCTAGAGATGCTGGCCTGTCTCAGCGAAGCGGTAGTCGATGTCTGTACGATCCACCCCGAGGCGGGCCAGGAGGTGCGCCTCATGCTCCAGCGCACGCACAACATCCTGCGTTCCCAACTGGCCAATGGTCTGGCCAGCGCGGGCACGGGCCGTCAAGAGCTAGAGTTTTTCGAAGCTCTGCAGGGCCTGCTCGACGGTCGGCCAGTCCATCTGCCGTCGCGGCATCGCTATCAGCCGCTGCTAGAGGCCCTCAAGCGCGGAATCGATCTCTACTTTAGCGATCCCGACCGCCAGCAAGAGAAACATGCACCTGGCAGAGGATAGCGATGCCAACAGCGGGCAAATACGGGCACGAGTGCTGTTGGAACCGCTGAATCACTGGCTGGTCAGCCCTGCTTGCTAAGCTGCCTTTGCGCCGCTGGCCAGCCCAGCAAAAGACCTCGGCGCTCAGTCGATCAAGAGGAGGTCACCACTGGAAGCAGTCCATTAGCCAGCAGGGACAGCCACTATCGCCGAAGCGCCGAGGTGTCATGGCAGAAGCACCCTGCGCCTCCCGCAGAGACACCTCTCGGGACGGGACCAACCAACGACACGTTGAGAAGACACTGGCTCCAGCGTTGCCAGGCTATGCAAGCAAGGGAGAAAATCGTGCAAGAACCACAACAAACACCAGGGCAAGCTCAGCCAGGTCAGCCCGACCTGGAGCGCGGCAGGCCGACCCCGCCGGCCTGGCCAGGGGGGC
>NZ_JADGIA010000103.1 GCF_019683635.1 Thermogemmatispora sp.
TTGAGCGATTTGCTCATGAAAACTTTTTTAGAGATTTTTACGATTTTCTCTTGTTAGGCAGCTATCGTTATGTATTTCAGCTGTTATAGTGAAAGGCCCTGGATGAGAGTTCTGTCCCTGGCCCTGCGTCGGGAGAGGCGCAGCCCTGGACTGCACCAGGCTTCCACAGTTGCAGCCGCGCCTCTCGCTAGACAAAAGCCGGCGAGCGACGATCACCCGCTTGCTTACTCGGGGCCCCGGGTTCCGGCCTCACCTAGGCTGAAGCTCGCGCCAGCAACTCGCGCGCAATCACCAGGCGCTGAATCTGATTGGTTCCCTCATAGATTTGAGTGATCTTGGCGTCGCGGAGCATCCTCTCCGCCGGATACTCCTTCATGTACCCATAGCCGCCCAGGATCTGGATAGCGTCGCTGGTCACCTGCATCGCGATATCCGAGGCGAACATCTTGGCCATCGACGAGTACATCGTAAAGCGCTCCTCGCCGCGATCGATCATCTCCGCCACATTGTAGACCAGCAGGCGCGCCGCCTCGACCTTGGTGGCCATGTCGGCCAGCATGAACTGAATGCCCTGGTTTTCGGCGATGGGACGCCCGAACTGCACCCGCTGCTTGGAATAGGAGACAGCCAGATCCAGCGCACCCTGAGCGATGCCCACGGCCTGGGCACCGATACCGGGCCGCGTGCGATCCAGGGTGCGCATGGCAATGCGGAAGCCCTCGCCCTCGCGCCCGATCAGGTTCTCCGCCGGCACCTCACAATCATTAAAGATCAGCTCCGCCGTCTGCGAGCCCTTGATCCCCATTTTATCTTCCACGCGCCCCACGGCGAAGCCCGGAAAATCCCTTTCTACAATGAAAGCGCTGATGCCACGCGTCCCCGCTTGCGGATCGGTCAGGGCAAAGACGGTGTTGACCTGAGCCAGGCCGCCATTCGTGATGAAGCGCTTCGAGCCGTTGAGAATGTAGCGATCTCCTTTGCGCACCGCCACTGTGCGCATGGCCGCCGCATCCGAACCAGAGCCGGCCTCGGTCAGACCGAAGGCCGCCAGCCACTCGCCGCGCGCCAGCGGCGGTAAATACTTGCGCTTCTGCTCTTCGCTGCCAGCCAGCAGGATCGGCATAGCCCCCAGCTGCTGCACTGCCAGCAGCAGGCCCGTCGTCGCACAGCAGCGCGACAACTCCTCAATAGCGCGCACCACTGCCAGCTTCGTTGAGCCGAGGCCCCCATACTCCACGGGGAAGGGCATGGCATAGATATCCTGCTGCGCCAGCAGTTCTTTCATATCCCAGGGGAATTCCCCCGTGCGATCTATCTCCGCCGCGCGCGGCGCCACACGCTCGGTTGCAATTTCGCGAATAGCCGCAATCAGCTCCTCTTCTTCGGGAGAGAGATGAGAAACCGCCATAGACGACGCTCCTTTGCTGGATATCGATCAGAAACAAAGCACAGGACACAACCATTGTGTTTTGGAATATACCACAGAGAGGCCGCCCTCGTGCCAGGTGGACAGGCCTCCTCCTCCCGCCGAAGGAAGAGGAGGGCCGCAGAGGCAGGTCCGGCGTGGTGCGGCGCGCTCAGCCCTCACGGCGCGCCCGCTGCTGTAGCTCATAGAGCTTGCTGATGGCCTCGATCGGGGTCAGGCTCTCGATATCCAGAGTCTTCAGCTCCTCAAGAATCGGATGCGACTCCGCGGCGAAGAGCGTCATCTGCCAGCCCAAGGGCATGGTCATATCCTTCATAGCCTTACGTCGCGCCTGAGCCTCGCCCTTGCGCTCCAGTTCCGCCAGGATCTCCTGCGCCCGATGGATAACCGGGCGTGGGATGCCGGCCAGCTCGGCCACGTGCACCCCATAGCTGCGATCGGCCCCGCCCGGGACAATCTTGCGCAGAAAGATGATGCGGCCCTCCTCCTCACTGACGGCCACATTAAAGCAGCGGATGCGCGGCAGAACTCGCGCTACCTCTACCAATTCGTGATAATGGGTAGCGAAGAGCGTCCGTGCTCCACAGCGCTTATTGTTATGCAGATACTCGACCACTGCCCGCGCGATCGCCAGGCCATCGTAGGTGCTGGTGCCACGCCCAATCTCATCGAGGATTACCAGGCTACGCGGCGTGGCATGGTGCAGAATATTGGCTGTCTCAACCATTTCGACCATAAAGGTGCTCTGGCCCGTCGCCAGGTCGTCCTGGGCCCCAATGCGTGTAAAGATGCGGTCCACAATGCCGATGGTGGCCGCCTGGGCCGGCACATAGCTGCCGATCTGGGCCATCAGGGTGATCAGCGCTACCTGACGCAGATAGGTCGACTTCCCCGCCATATTCGGCCCGGTAATAATGAGAATCTGCGCCTCGTGATTCGACAGCTCCGTATCGTTAGGAACGAAAGGCACCTCGGGCTGAGCCTGCTCCACAACCGGATGACGCCCGGCAATGATGCGAATGGTATCCCCATCGTTCAGCTCGGGACGACAATAGTTATTGCGCACCGCAACCTCGGCCAGGCTCAGATAGACGTCGATTTCGGCCAGGGCGTGAGCCGTGGCCAGCACTCGCTCGGAGCCTTGAGCCGCAATCTCGGCCCGAATCTGGGCAAACAGCTCGCTCTCCAGCTTGTTGATGCGCTCGCGCGCATTGAGGATGGTCGCCTCGTATTCCTTCAGCTCTGGCGTTACAAAACGCTCGCTGTTGGTCAGGGTCTGGCGTCGCTGATAGTCGGCAGGCACACGCTGCTTATGCGCATTGGAGACCTCGATGAAATAGCCGGTGTTTTTGTTGTAGCCTACCTTGAGGGAGCTGATGCCAGTTCGGGCACGCTCGCGCTGCTCCAGACGCTCTAACCAGCGCTGCCCGTCCTGCGAGAGCGCGCGCAGCTGATCGAGTTCGTCGTTGAAACCGGGCCGGATGATCCCCCCCTCGGAGGTACTTGCTGGCGGTTCCGGCACAATGGCGCGCTCAATCAGCGTAATGACGTCTTCGGTATCAGCCAACCGTTGCAGCAAGGCCGCCAGTGAGGGCATCGTGCGCAGCGCTGCCGCCCCCTCCTCATCAGCAGCCAGATCGGCACGGATCTCCGCAGCTCCGCGCAGGCTGCTTGCCAGGGCGATGAGATCGCGCGGACCGGCGATGCGCTGGCGCACGCGATTGATCAGGCGCTCAACATCGCCGATCTTTTTGAGGATCTCACCCAGCCGCGCCCGTACCAGCGGGTCGGCTAACAGTTCCGCAATCACCTCCTGGCGCTGACGCAGGGCCACGATATCCAGAAGCGGCTGACCGAGCCAGCGGCGCAACAAGCGTCCGCCCATTGGGGTGCGCGTACGATCGAGCACCCACAGCAGCGAACCTTTGAGGGTACCGCTACGTCCACTCTCGAAGAGTTCCAGGTTGCGCCGTGTATGAGGGTCAAGGGTCATAAAGCTAGCGGTCGAGTAGGTCTCCAGAGCGGTGAGCTGGGGCACAATCTCCTTCTGCGTCTCTTGCACATAGGCCAGAACAGCCCCGGCGGCGCGGATGGCTAGCGGCAGCTTTTCGCAGCCAAAGCCCTCTAGAGAGACGACGCCAAAGTGCGTCTGCAGGCGATGGCGCGCATCCGCCTCACTGAAGAAGCGTGCATCGTAGGGGGTCACATGGCCGGCCAGCCCTTTAAAGAGGCGCGCCAGAGGAGCGTAATCCTCATCGTCGTCCTCATCCAGCTCGTCCTGCTCACCCAAGAAGGCCGCCGCCCCTTCGGGATCGCCATTGCTGCCGAGACGGGGGAGCGGCTTCTCGTCCATCAGCGCTGCCAGCCAGCGCCGCTTGCGATTGCTTTGCTGCCCATAGTGGGCCTCCACCAGTACCTCCGCCGGGGCAATGCGCGCTATCTCCTGCTGTAAGGTCAGCTCCGGCTCGCTTGTAGTAATCTGCGTCGTGGCGAATTCGCCCGTTGTAATGTCCACATAGGCCACGCCGACGGCGTTTCGCCCCATCACTGCCGCCGCCAGAAAGTTATTGCGCTTGGCCGCCAGCATGGCTGGCTCAACTACTGTTCCCGGCGTCACAATGCGCGTCACCTCGCGCTCTACCAGCCCCCGCGAGAGGGCCGGATCGCTGACCTGCTCGCAGACGGCCACGCGGTAGCCCTTGCTTACCAGGCGAGCAATGTAGCTTTCGGCAGCCTGATGCGGCACCCCAGCCATCGGAGCCTTCTCTCCACGGCCAAAATCGCGCCGCGTCAGGGCGATCTCCAGCTCCCGCGCGACGATCTCGGCATCTTCGTCAAACATCTCATAGAAGTCGCCCATGCGGAAAAAGAGGATGGTATCGGGATAGCGCTCCTTGATGGCAAGATACTGAGACCGGATCGGACTATGGTTGCTCTGCTGACCTCTCTCGTACTCCTCAAATAGCACGGTTCACCTCTCCCAGAGACTCTTGGCGTGATGCTTAGTTTACCCCGAATCCGCTGCTTTGTAAAAGCGTTCTAGCCATCCTGCCGCTCGTCGGTACCGCTAGCTGTTCAGTCCTACTCGGTTGCCAGCACGATCAGCTTTTGCATATACTTTGAACATCCCCATGTGGGCTGGAGGAACCACGTCGCGAGGCCCGGCTCTTCCTGGCGCGGTCTCTTCCTCCTATCTCGCTCGTAAGGTAAGCTCGTGCATGAACGTCGAGATGCCGGCACTATATGTAGCAATGAGCACGCATCGATAGATCTGCTGTTGAACGGTGCACCATGATGACTGCAAACGGGTCTCCATTGAGCGACGTTGAGCTGTCACTCTTCTCCTGGCACCTCCATATTCCTCTTCCGGTAGGGGTGCTGCTGTTGCTTTCCTTCCTCTTGGGCGCATTGGTCTTCTATGTGATCGCGGTCCTGGCTTCGCTCAGGGACCGGCGAGAGCTGGAGCGACTGCGCAAGCGTGTGGAAGAACTTGAGCGGGAGAAGGCGGCAGCCTTGCAGGCTGCGCAGGTGGCGCGCATTCCTTCCGGCCCGCTTCCGCAGATGCCGCCGGTTGTCCCCATGCCCGGTATCCCAGGCATGCCCGGTCCCAGCACACCCCCCGGCCATCATCCCGGCCCTCCCGCTGGCTATCCACCGGGAGGCTATTAAGGCGAGAGCAGTTCCGCCTCGCCTCTGTGGTCCGAGGCAGATCATGCGCTCTCGTCTGTTGTGAAATTGCACTTGCCACCAGGTGCCTGGCCCGAGTCGATCAGCTCCGGCTCAGCCAGTCTCATAAACACGGGAACAGCCGACATAAGAAAAGGACGGGTTGGCGCTGCCCGTCCCAGGGGATAGTCGTTCCTCTACTACCCCTCTCTCCTCTCTCTGTCTATTTGAGGAGGAAGGGTAGTGAGTCACATGTCAGCCGATCAATCGAGTTCGACGCCATGCCGGCCAAAAATACGCTGCCAGAAATGTAGCTCTGCCGCTGTATCCTCCTCCTCATCTTCCCGCGTGCGAATCGCCTCGCCAGTTACGGTCGCCGTTTCGCGGGGATCGCCGGTCCCCTCACTCTTGGCTGGCTCTTGCGCAGACTGCTCTTCCTCTTCCCGCGGCTGCTCGTCCAGCTCAGCGGGAGCCGCCTCCTCCGCTTCAGCAGAAGCGTCGCTCTGGGCCTGGGCCTCAGCCGCGAGCTGAGACACTTCTTCCGCAGTCCCGTCGTCTTCATGATCTTCCAGCCCGGCCCTGGCCCTGGCAGCGATCTCATCTGCTGAGAAGGACAGGCTCGGCTCCTCCGGCCAGATCACTTCCTCCGCTGTCGAGACAACCCCGTTGGAGCCGGCAGCACTAAACTCGTAGAAAGTCTCTCCTGGAGAAGACTCTCTCTCCTGCTCCACCAGGGGAAGGTGTCTCTCGGCTGCATCTTCCCTCTCCACCCTCTGGTTTTCTTCAGCCTCAGAGACCACCGTTGCCTCATTCGCAGCGCAGCTCACATGCTCACGCATGGCCGGCTCTGCCAGAGAAGAGATGGACTGCTCAAGTCCAGCTTCGGCGGCCAGCGTCCCAGATGTATCACTGGGTTGTGGCCCCTCGTCAGTGCTCTCCAGTGTCTCCGCCTCTGCCGCTCCATCTCTCTGGTCACCGGACGCCTCTGCTATCGCGGCCTCACTCGCCGGCTCGGCCTCCGTCGTCCGGAGCGCCTCCTCTTCAGGCAGCGGAACCACCTCAGCGGGAGCTATTTGTTCGGGTGTCGCCGGAGATGCCACCGCCGCAGGCTCAGAGCCGTCGACCAGCACCACCTCCGCCGGTGCAATGGCGGGCAGGCTCCCAGCGGTTGCCTCTTCGCGCAGTAAGCGGCGCAAGAACTCATCTTCTGTTAGCTCGTCTTCAGTCCCATCTTCTTCGCGCGCGGCAAGCGCAGCATCCTCAGCTAGGGCCAGCATCTCAGCAACCGGGGTTGTGCCCTCCTCGATCGAATCGAGCCAGTCATAGGCTCCCTCTAGGGCGTGCTCACACCAGCGCGTATAATCGCCATCAAAGAGGCCCAGCCGACGACAGGTATCGAGCCGACGAAACATCGCCTGCAGCCATTCCTCGCCTCGCTCGCAGAGGCGATCGAGCAAGACGACATCGCTGACACCCCACTCGCGCAGAGCTGCCAGCAGGCTCACCACTCCCTCGGGCGGTTGAAGCTGACGCAGACGCTCCGCATTCTGCTCAATCTGCAGACGCAGAGCCTGGATCTCCGCCTGCAACACAGCCAGGCGTTGCTCGGCTAACCAGAGCTGATAGCCAGCATAGAACTCCTCGATATCGCGCCGGCTCAGGCGGCTGTAGAGACGCTGCAACTGCTCGCTGTTGTTCATCTCGGTATCCTCAAGCAGAGCATGGGGCCAGTCAGTTGACAGGAGCCTTTACTCCTGGGTTGGGCCCTCTCCCAAGGCGGGGGATTGGGGCGAAGATGGCGAGGGGGAAATGCGCCCCCAGCGCTCCAACCAGCGCTGTACCAGGCGATTGGTGCGTATCCGCTCTTCATCGATGGGACCGGGGCGCCGATCTTTACCCGAGGAGACGGTCAGACGATGGAGCCACTCAGGCAGCTCAAGCGCCTGCAACTTCACCGGCCATCCCAGCTGCGCCAGGCTCTCCTGGTGAGGAGCAGGAAGACTACCACCGCGCTGCTCAGCACCTATCGCAGGCAACGGTGTCCGCGCAGGGGCGGGGCCAAAGCTTCCAGTGGCCTCGCTCGTTTGATGTCTAGGTAAGGCCCCAGAACCACTGGAGGACGACGGCGAGAGATTGACATGCGCCTGCTGAGCCTGCTGCTGCCCTTCCCCCTCCAACGCGCTCAGCAGAAGACGCACCAGCTGATTCTCTGGTCGCGGCTGCGCTCGCTCTAGCTGGCTGAGCTGCTCTAACAAAGAGGCCCGCTCAGCTTCCAGCGCCTCCAGTTTCCGTCTCAAACTCTGATCAGTCTCCTGACAGAGTAGCCATTGCTGGTACTGGCCCATCGTACTTGCTCTGCTCAAAGCAGTCGCTTGAATGGCACGCGGCTCCCTTCTGCCAAAGTATACCATGCCTGGCCCCCACGAACAAGCGCACTTTACACGAGACCGTATACTATGTTTAGGTATTTATGCCTAGCGCTAGGCAGAAATACTGGTACTGGTCCCGTCTCAACAGGACCAGGGCGTGGATAGTACACAAATCACGGCGGGGGTACTTTTTCAGATGACATACCCAGCAACTCCTCTAGCTCAAGGCTATAAAAAAGAATCATGGATGACGGAGCCTGCTTCAGGATCATTACCCGTCTTCTTCGTGCTGCTGCTAGGGATGGCCCTGATGGTCCTTGGCCTCATCCTTCCCCTGCGTGCACTCTACTTTTACCAGGCTTTTCCCGGCTCGTGGGTGGAGCACTGGCTACTCCTGCCAACGCGCCTCCTCTTTCCCCACCAGCCACTCGTCTCATCGCGGCATCCCCTTGACACCCAGGCCCTGCACAATGTACCGCTGAACTGGCACGACCTGCTTCTGCTCGGAGGCGCGCTGGCTCTGGTCTGCCTGCTTTATCTGCTAGCCTTGCGCGCCTTGCCTCCCTTGATCTCCTACCGCTTTATCCTCTTATCGACGGCTTTCCTCGGTTTCATTTTAGTATTATATCCTGCTCTGACTTCACAAGACGTTTTTTCTTACATTACCTACGCTCGTATAGGCGTAATTTACCATCTCAATCCCCTGACCACTCTGCCCATTGCTATCTCTCATGATCCCATCTATCAATACATCTTTTGGACAACTCAGCCCTCGGCCTATGGTCCAACCTGGATCGCCTGCACCAGCCTGCTGCAGTGGCTGGCTCTGCAGCTTCACCACAGCAGTGTCTGGGGCATGGTTCTTCTCTTGCGTCTTTTCGGTCTGACCATGCACCTCGGCACCACCATCCTTCTCTGGAGCAGCAGCGGCCTGGCGCTGGCGCCGCAGGAGGCCTCGTCTCCGCGCCTCCGTCTGGTCCGTCTGACCGCCACGCTGGCTCTAGCCTGGAATCCCTTGCTCCTCCTGGAAGCCTGCGTCAATGCTCACAACGACGCCACTATTCTCTTCCTCATCATGCTGGCCTGCTGGCTCCTCTTCCACTGGCAGCGCCGTCAGCAGCTGCCCTGGCTGCTGGCAGCCACGCTGGCTCTGGCCCTGGCTGCCTGTCTCAAAATTACCTTTATTGTCATCTTCCCCGGCCTGCTGCTCTTCCTCCTGGCCCGCGAGGAGCGGCGTCCCTTCTGGCAGCGCCTGCGCCTACCCGCTGCCATGCTGCTCGCTTATACTGGCTGTATTGTGCTACTCTACTGGCCATTCTGGCAGCACGGGGCAGTCCTGCGCCTGCTCCGGGTCAATCCCAGTGCCTCGATGGCCCGCAACACCCCCTACGAATTTCTAGTACATCTTTATGCGACGATTGCCCAGATTCGCTTGATTCAGATGAATCCAAATACGGGTTCCTACCCTGAGATTGTCGCTCACACCATCGCCAGCCTGCTCTTCGTCCTCGCCTATGGTGGCCTCTGCCTCTACACCTTGCGACGTCCCGCCTCCATCCGTTCGCTACCGGCCCTCTTCGGCTGGATGGCCCTGGCCTGGCTCCTCTTCTGTTTCGTTGGCTCAACCTGGTTCTGGCCGTGGTACCTGGTGAGCTGGGTTGGCTTGAGCCTGCTCATGCTGGCCACTGACAAGCGCTGGCAGGCCCTGCTCCACTCGCGAGCCTTTGCCGTTACTACGGCCTTCACTGCCTTCTGTATGCTCTCAATTTACGCCGGCTATGTCTGGGGAATGGAGCGCACAGGGCTTCCCTTCCTCCCAGGCCTACAGATCAGCTGGCTGCGCGGCCTGTGGGGCTGGTCCTTCCTGCTACTGCTCATCCCGCTAGTGCTGGCACAACGTCGACGTCAGCAAAGAACCTGGTCAACGCTAGCAGCGCAACCGCTGCCGCTGGCGAGCCGCGGACAGGGGCGCAACCCGCAACGGCAGGGGCGCCTGCCAGTGTCCTGAGTGAGTTCCAATCAGGCCAGGAGGCAAGGCAATGAGCGGGATGGGCAACGACCCCCACCGGAGAGAGCCAGAATCCCGGCGCGTCACCTGTGCCCTGATCAGACGGCGCGCCGGCTTCGGCTCAGTTCATGCACCTGGAACCAGCGAGGGTAGAGTCCTGGCAGCTAAGCCAGCCCTTCACGTTCCAGAGCGGTATTATGAGAGATGCGCAGGAGGAGGCCGATAATGATATAGTTAGCGATCACCGAGCTACCACCGTAGCTCAGGAAGGGCAGGGGAATACCAGTGAGGGGAAGCAGTTTGATGTTGCCAGCGGCGATAATGAGGGTCTGCAGCGCAAAGATGGAGGTCAGGCCCGCCGCCAGCAACTGGTTAAAGGGGTCGCGGGCCTCCATAGCAATGCGGTAGCCGCGGTAGATCAGCAGCAGATAGAGGCCAATGAGAGCCAGCAAGCCCGCCAGCCCCAACTCTTCGCCGAAGGCTGTCAGCACCATATCCGACTCTACTACAGGGACAATCGTCGGATGCCCCAGGCCGAGGCCGGCCCCCAGAATGCCACCGCTGGAGAGCGTAATCAGTCCCTGGACGATCTGGAAGCCCTGATTCTCGGCAAAGTTGGTCTGGGCAGCGGTCCAGCGCTGCCAGTTTACCACGTCAAAGCCAATTACCGCGAAGCGATTGCGCACATAGCTGAAGAGCGAGTAGCCAACCAAGGCCAGCAGGGCGAACAACAGCAACCCAAAGAAGACATACGACTTCTTCTGCGAGCTGAGGTAGATCATGCAGAGGAAGAGGCCGTAGATCAACAGGGCCAGCCCTAACTCGCGGACCACCAGGAAGAGCAGTAACGCAATGCCCAACATCATAAACACAGGACCGAGCTGGCGCAATGGCGGCAGACGGAAAGGGCCAAAGCGCGGGCCTTTGCCAGCCAGAATATCGCGATTCTCGCTCAGGTAGGCCGCAAAGAAAATGACAATGCAGATCTTGAGCAACTCCGAGGGCTGGAAGGCAAAGGGACCCAGCTTGAGCTGGTCATGCGTCGGGCTGTCGAGATTCTTCACATGTAAGGTATTGACCAGGGTGACACAGACCAGAAGGAGGCCAAGCACGGCCCAGGTGTATTTGTAGCGCTCCAGCCACTGCATGCGCCGCAGGCCGAAGAGCGTGACCATGCACATGATAATGCCCAGGATCACCCAGATCAGCTGCTGCGTTCCCAGCGTGGGGCGATTGATATCGGGGCCGATGCGCATCGCCATCAGGACCCCCAGGCCGCTGAGTAATCCCACCAGCGGCAGGAGCATCTGATCGGCCCGTGAGAAAAAGAAGCTCAGCACGATGTTGACCGTCACAAACAGGGCGATCAGACCCAGGATAGGGATGAGACCCTGGATCGGCGGCAAATTGCGCGTGCTCAGCGAGGAGGTCTGATCGCGATTAGCGAGCAAGAGCTGGGACATGCCCAGCAGCAGAATCAGAAATGGGATAATGAACAATCCCAGTTCTTTCCAGCGATAGCGAAACGTCATTGCAGCCAGACCTTTCACCGTCAGCAACTCTTGGCAAACCGGGGCGCGCCGAGCCATACCCCCGAACCCTAGCGAGCGAATGAGCAGTAACCAACCCAACTCAACCCAACCCAACCAGCCACGCCACAGCCTACCAGTGCGCCCCCCAACTCAACCGACCGAATGAGCAAGTGAGCGAGTCAGAGAGGATCGGGGAGGGAAGAGCAGGCTCTGCGAGCTAGGGCGTGAGCTTAAAAGAGACCGGCCCGATCTGGATCAGATCACCGGGCCGGGCGGGTAACGGCTCACGAGCCGGTTTGCTATTCAGGAAGGTACCATTGACGCTACCGGCATCCTGGACATACCAGACACCATTGCGATACCAGAGCCGCGTATGCTCGGCGGAAATAAAAGGGAAGGGCAACTGGATCGTGTTGGTAGGACCACGGCCAATCGTTGTTTGTGGCATCAGGTCAAAGCGCGTCCCCGGCAGCAGATTGCTGGGACCGCTATCGACCACCACCAGATGCCCGACCACCGGCGGCGTGCGCACATTCATCTCGCTCCCCAGCGCCGCCGTCCTGCGCAGATCGCGGGAGATCGTCAGCACAACTTGCATCAAAAAGAGGTAGAGAAGGATGAGCAGCAAAATTCTTAATATCAATAAAAAGACATCCAAAGGCATGAGTCAGTGTCCCTACCTTCGCTCAAAGTAGAAATCGTAGCTTCCAATGGTGAAACGATCGCCGCTGCGCAGGGTATGCTGCCGTACCCCGGGCATCCCATTCACTGTGATTCCATTCGTGCTACCGAGATCGAAGAGCATAAACTGGCCATTGGGCTGATATTTGATTTGAGCATGGTAGCGCGAGACGCGCTTATCTTCAACAATAATATCGTTATTAAGCTGTCTCCCGATATTGACGACCGGCTTCTCGATACGATAGATCTGCTGGCCCTGTGGCACGCGAATGGTCAGCCAGGCTTGCGGCATAGGGGGAGCGGGGCGCATGGCCGCCAGATCACTCATCGAGGAGCCGGCGGGGACATCGATGCCAGGCAACAGTTGGCCAGATTGCAACTGAGCCCGCAGCTGCGCGAGCTGCTCGGCGCTCAGGGCCTGGGTCTCCATCACCTCGCCATCGACGCTGGGATCACCGGTGCGATGCTGCCGGTCAACCAGCTCGGCCTCGATGCGAACCAGGCCAGGGCGCAAGCTGCTGTCGGCGTGCAGGCGCAGCACCGGATTGGAGCGCAGGGTATAGTGTCGTTGGCGAGCCAGATTCACCAGAGCCTCCTGCCACTCTCGGACCAGAATGGCCTGGCTGGGGGAGAAACGCTGATGGTCCTTGATACTCAAATAAATATCGTAGACATTTGGTGCCAGCAGGCGATCCACCCCCTGGAAGACATTATCCTCCATCGCCCGCTCCAGTTTGCGGGCCACCTCCACCGGCTCCAGTCTCGAAGGAAAGAGAAACGCAAACGGCCCCTCGATCAGCCGTTGCATAAAGGCTTCAAACCGTGAGAGTGGATTCTGGCGCGTTTTCACCCTGGCTCACGCTCCCTTTATAGAATCTGCCGAACCTGCTCCACATCGGCAGCCATCTGCTCCTTTAAGGCTTCTATACTGTCAAAACGTCGCTCATCGCGTAATCGCGCGATGAATTCTATCAGAATGCGCTTGCCGTAGAGATCAAGCTCGACATCCAGCAGGTACGCCTCCACCAGTGGGCGCTTGCTGGGAAAATTAGGACGAATCCCGACGTTTACCGCACTCTTATAGACGTGAGGAGAAGAAAACACGTCACTCATTCCCGCCTCCTCCACCGCCACCCGCGCCGCGTAGATGCCGTTGGCCGGCAGTAGGCGAAACGGCTCCGGCACAATATTGGCCGTTGGGAAACCCAACAGCCTGCCACGATGATCGCCGTGAACGACGATGCCGCTCAAGAGCAAGGGATGTCCGAGCAGATCGGCGGCCTCGGCGATTCGGCCTGCGCTGACGAGCGTGCGAATCTCTGTACTACTCACGCGTACCCCGCGAATCTCCTCCAGTGGGAGCGCACGGACCACCAGCCCATGCTCTGCGCCATAGCCTTGCAGGAAAGCGATATTGCCCTCGCGATTATGCCCCAGGCTGAAGTTCTCGCCTACCACAAGCCCTTTCAGGTCAAAGGTCGCACGCAGCTCATCCAGAAACTGGCGTGCCGACATGGCCGCGACCTGCGGCGTAAACCGGATCACGATGTAGTCCTCTACCCCGCCATAGCGCCGCGCCAGCGCCAGCTTCTCCTCCAACGAGGTCAGGCACTGCAGTGGCACATGGGGCCGTACGACCGCCAGCGTATGCGGCTCAAAGGTCAGCAGCACTGGCTTACAGCCCAGGGTCGCCGCCAATGTTCGCAGTTCATGGAGCAGGCGCTGGTGTCCTCTATGAATGCCATCGAAGTTTCCGATGGTAATGACAATTGGCTCCTGCGCGGTTACGGTGGTTTGATAGTCCATAATGAATAGTGGTGGCCCTTTACGTTCTGCTCAGTGTAGCACCCTCAGCGGGCGTTTTAATAGTATCACAGCTCTAGTGGTCAGGCAACAATCGCGCGCTTTCTTAACCAGCCTGGGGGAATTGCCCGCCGTCGCCGTCCCGCTCAAGAGCGTCTTTCGGCCACAAAGACCCGCGTCGGCTGCCAGAGGCGCTGCTCTGGCTTCCAGACAGCTAAGGCCCAGGTCCGGCCCTGCTCGTCGCAGACGCGCGCCAGCCGGGGCTGTTCTCCCTCGCTGGGAGTCGGGACCAGGGTCAGGCTCCCTGACTCCGGCCCGGGAGCGCGAAAGCTGTTCCCATGCAGGACCCGCTGCAGAGTTTTAGCATCGACGACGAGAGCCGGGTAATGCAGGAGAGCAATATCCAGCGGCAGCAGATAACGCTCAAGGTTGCCGCTCGCTAACGCCTCGGCCAGCTGCTCCAGCGTAATGCTCTCCTGCAGCATCAACGGCCCGCTGCGCGTACGCAGCAAGGCGCTCAGATAAGCCCCACAACCGAGGCGCTGGCCCAGGTCATGGGCCAGCGAGCGAATGTAGGTTCCCTTGCTGCACTCGATCTCTAGCTGTAGCCGCGGCCTCTCCCAGGCGAGGAGGACAAGACGCTCAATCACAACTGGGCGGGCCTCCAGCTTGAGGCTCTCACCAGCCCGGGCGCGACGATAGGCCGGCTCCCCCTGCAGCTTGATTGCTGAGTAGGGCGGAGGCACCTGCAGCTGCGGCCCGATAAAGGTGCGCAGGACGCTCTCGATCTGTTCACGGGTGATATCTGGGACCGGCTGCGTGCTCAGCACCTGCCCCTCGCGGTCATAGGTGTCGGTCTCTACACCCAGGATAATTTCGGCCTGATAGGCTTTGCCACTCTCGCTCAGATAGTCGGCAACGCGCGTGGCGAGACCAACGCAGACGGGCAGAACGCCGCTGGCGAGCGGGTCCAACGTCCCAGCATGGCCCACACGCTGTTGATGCAGCAGACGGCGCACGCGCGCGACGACATCGTGCGAGGTGAGACCTACGGGTTTGTTGATGTTGAGGATGCCGTCCACTGCTCCTCTCCCCGCTGCAGCTCAGCCTCCAGCCTGGCTACTACAAAAGGAATCGCCTGCTCCAACGGCAGATCAAGAGTGGCGCCCGCGGCGCGGGCATGGCCACCGCCGCGCCCCAGGCGCTGGCAGATCTCCGCGGCGTTATAGGGAGCTGCACAGCGCAGGCTCAGGCGCGTCGTGCCGGGTGTGCCGTAGCTCTTGAAGAAGGCCGCAATCTTCACTCCTTCGATATCACGGAGCAGGCCGGACAGGTTATCATCCATCTCTGGCAAAGCTCCAGTCTCGGCCAGCGTGGCATCATCGGCCCACGACCAGATCAGTTGCCCATCACAGGCCGTCTGCGCCCGTAGCAGGACCCTGGCCCGCAGGCGCTCCTGGGCCAGCGGGCGCGTACGAAAGATGGCCTGGGCGATCGGCTCGGGCGAAGCTCCGGCCCGCAGCAGCAGAGCGGCTGCCTCTAGCGTGCGAGCGGTCGTGCTGGGGAACTGGAACGAGCCAGTATCGGTCATCAAGCCTGTCAGTAAGCAGAGGGCCGCCTCCGGCGTCAGCGGCAGCTGGGCCTGCTGTTGGAAGAGGACCAGCAGCTCCGCTGTAGCCGCTGCTGTTGGATCAATGATCGTCACCTGCCCACAGCCTGCACTGCTGATATGGTGGTCAATATTGAGCAGCGGCACCTGTTCCAGGAAGGAGCGGTGACGCTCATAGAGGCTGCCAAAGCGCGGCAGCTCTCCGGCATCGAGCGCAACCACCAGATCGAAATCCTCATCTCCCAGGTCCTGCTGAAAGCGCTCCTGCGCCGGAAGAAAGGAATAAGCACGCGGCAGCGGGTCGGCACAACAGGGTACCGCTACCTTGCCCAAGGCCCAGAGCATATGCGCCAGGCCCAGGGCGGAGCCAAGACAGTCCCCATCGGGATGCTCATGGGCCAGCAGGGCCACGCGCCGGGCCGGACGTAGCAAGGCCAGGGCACGCTCCACCTGGTCCACCGCTAGCTGGGCCGCCAGGGCAGTCGCAGATGCGCTCATTCGGCCTCCGTTGAATCAGTAGTCTGATCTCGCCCTTCTTCCGCGTCCGGCTGAGCAGGAAGGCCAGTCTGAGCTTCCTGCTGCTGAGCATGCTCTTGCTCGATCTGCTTGATCAGCTCCATGACCTGGGCCCCTTTCTCCAGCGAGAGGTCCAGCTTGAAGACCAGCTCAGGCACATGTCGCAGCACCAGACGGCCCGCCAGCTCATGACGTAGAAAGCCGGTAGCCCGCTTGAGGGCCGCCATCGTATTGCGGCGCTCCTCATCGCTGCCCAGCACACTGACATAGACCTTGGCGTGGGCCAGATCACCGCTCACCTCTACCCGCGTAATGCTGACAAAGCCGATGCGCGGGTCTTTCATGCGCGTGCGTAGCAGATCGCTGAGTTCCTCGGCAATCAACTCACCCAGCTTTTCCTGGCGATACAGGTTTGGCATGATCCATCCCCTTCCTGGGCCTCAATCCTTTTCCTGCCTGAAGGCTTCAATTATATCGCCAACTTGCACGTTACTGAAGCCTTCAATGATCATACCACATTCGTAACCGGCGGCCACTTCACGCACATCATCTTTGCCACGCCGCAATGAGGCCACGCGACTCTCGTGCACCTTTGTTCCGTTACGCAGCACACGCACCTGCGAAGTGCGGGTAATCTTGCCATCCGTGACCCGGCAGCCGGCGATCACGGTGTTCTTGCCGCTGCGGAAGAGCTGCAGCACCTCGGCATGGCCCTCGACCACCTCGTGATAGGTCGGCTCCAGGAGGCCCTTGAGGGCGGCCTCGATGTCTTCAACCAGCTGATAGATCACATCATAATAGCGGATTTCGACGCCCTCTTTCTGAGCCTGACGCAGAGCTGCGTTATCGGCCTTGACGTTGAAGCCGATAATGATGGCGCCGGAAGCGGCAGCCAGATGGACATCGGTCTCGGTGATGTTGCCAACACCCTCGTGAATGAGATGCAGCTTGATCTTCTCCTCGCCCAGCTTGAGCAAGGCATTCTTGATCGCTTCGACCGTTCCCTGAACATCGCCCTTGAGGACGATATTCAGCTCTTTGGTCTTTCCTTCCTGCATCTGCATGTAGAGGGTATCGAGACTGACGTGGCCCGGCAAGCTGCTCTCGGCACGGCGCTGCTCAGCGATCTCTGCAGCGCGCTGCTTGGCAGTGCGCTCGTCAGGCACTACTTCGAGGCGATCGCCAGGCTGAGGGACCTCGGGCAGACCCAGAATGCTCACCGGTGTGCTGGGAGGCGCCTTCTGAATGCGTTTGCCGCGGTCGTTGAACATAGCGCGCACCTTGCCCGCCAAAGGTCCGACAACAATGTGGTCGCCCATCTTGAGGGTGCCTTCCTGGACCAGGACGGTGGCCATCGGGCCGGTGCTCTTTTCCAGCTTGGCTTCGATGACCACGCCGACAGCTGGACGATTCGGGTTGGCCCGCAGATCCTGCATCTCGGCGACCAGGAGGATCATCTCCAGCAGTTCATCGATGCCAGCCCCTGTGCGGGCCGAGATGGGCACACAGACCGTGTCTCCGCCGTAGTCCTCAACGATCACACCGATCTCGGCCAGCTGCTGTTTGACCAGCTCAGGATTGGCCGTCGGCTTGTCGATCTTGTTGATAGCGATGATGATCGGCACGTTGGCGGCGCGAGCGTGATCAATAGCCTCGCGCGTCTGCGGCATCACCCCATCATCAGCAGCCACCACAATGACGGCAATGTGCGTGACCTGCGCTCCACGCGCGCGCATGGCGGTGAAAGCCTCATGGCCAGGTGTATCGAGGAAAGTGATCTTCTTCCCCTTGACCTCCACCTGGTAGGCGCCGATGTGCTGAGTGATTCCTCCAGCCTCTTCAGCGGCCACACGGGTTTTACGGATCATGTCGAGCAAGGTAGTCTTACCGTGATCGACGTGGCCCATAATGGTGACCACCGGCGGAATAGGTACAGTATCTTTGTCGTCGCGCGCCGCCTCCAATACAGCGCTGGTCGGCAGCGCCCCCCGCTGCAGGCTGGCACTGGTCGGCGAGATAACCTGCGGCGTCGGCTCAAAGCCAAGATCGCGCGCTACCAGGGCTGCCTGCTCGTAATCGACCACCTGGTTAATGCTGGCAAAGATGTGATGTTTGATCAGATGACGAATGATCTCCGTAGGCGTCGAGTGCAGTAGCTCGGCCAGGTCCCTGACGACAATCTGCGGCGGAATAGCCACCGGACCGGTCGGGGGTTTCTCCCTGACGATACTGCTATGCCGCTCATGGCTGCGCTGAGACGAGGAGCCAGGCCGTCCTCCCCCAGGACGGGGACGAGCCGCAGGTCGCGAGGACGCTGAAGTCGGCGCCGGGGCATGGGTGCTGGCCCCACCTCCCCCAGTGGGAC
>NZ_JADGIA010000330.1 GCF_019683635.1 Thermogemmatispora sp.
ATGCGTCCCTTGATGAGCCAGTGGGCGGATCTGGCCCGCCTGGCTGTCCAGGGGCTGCCACACGATCGGGCGCGCCTGGCCGAGCTGGAGCGCCGTCTTAATCAGCTGCGCGCGGAACTGCGGACGTTTGTGCTGGTGGCGTCCGAGCATTTTTCCGATGGGCAGCTGGCAGCTCTGCGCAAACGGGCCCGTATGAGTAAGTCGGCCTGGCGCTCGCTGAAGAAGGTTCGCCCGATCACAACGCGCTCCGGCTTCACGCTACTTAGTTTCTAGCTAGCCGGCACGGCAAGGCAAGGATGCCAGCGCCAGCCTGCTCGCTCGCACGACGCTCTCTTTCTGACGCCGAGATGCTCTACTGAATTGACGCGGCGCCACTCTTCATGCGTCACGAGCAGCGCCAGGTTGCTCTACTCTCGTCCTTTTGTAGATTGGTCCGTTGCCTTTAGTTGCTCTTTCTTTCTTTCTCAGGAAGAGGGCTGAAAGGGGGCTTAGATTGCGTATGGCATCTGCAGCAGCACGCGTGCTGGCGATCGATATCGGCACGGGAACACAGGATATCCTGCTCTTCGAAAGCGGCAGGACGATGGAGAACAATGTCAAGCTGGTGATGCCTTCGCCGACGGTGATTGTGGCCGAGCGCATTCGTCGGGCGACGGCGGCGGGCCGGCCTCTGCTGCTGACCGGGGTGACAATGGGCGGCGGCCCATCGCACTGGGCGGCGCGCGATCATGCCCTGGCTGGCTATCCAGTGGCAGTGACTCCCGAGGCGGCGCGCACGTTCGACGATGACCTGACCGCGGTGGCGCAGATGGGCTTTGAGATCATTAGTGAGGAGGAGGCCGCCCGGCAGGCCCGCCGCCCGGATGTGGTCCATATCGAGCTGCAGGATCTGGACGCGCGGGCGATCGTCCAGGCTCTGCGCACTTTCGATCTTGATCCGCGGGTGGATGCGCTGGCCATCGCCGCTTTTGATCATGGGGCGGCGCCGCCGGGCTATAGCGATCGGCGCTTCCGCTTCGAGTTTCTGGAGCGCATGATCCGCCGCTCGCCCACACCGGCGACTTTCGCTTATCTGGCGGAGGAGATTCCACCGGCGCTGACTCGCCTGCAGGCTATTAAAAGCAGTGTTGCCCGCTATGTGGAATACAGTGGTTCGGCGCCAGAGCTGCCGGTGCTCTTGATGGATACAGGGGCCGCGGCTGCGTTGGGGGCCTTGGAGGACCCGCGCGTGCGCCGGCAGAGACATAGCCTGCTTTGCAATATCGGCAATTTCCATACGCTGGCCTTCCACCTGGTGGAGGGGCGCATTGTGGGCCTCTTTGAGCACCATACCGGCGAGATCAGTCGGGCAAGGCTGGAGGAGCTGCTGCGGAAGCTGGCCGCCGGCACGTTGACCAACGATGAGGTCTTTTACGATAGTGGACATGGCGCGCTGGTGTTGGAGCCTGGGCAGGCGCGCGCATCGTCCGCGGTCACCTCGGAGCTACCTTTTGTGGCGGTCACCGGTCCCCGCCGCGAGCTGCTGCGCGGTTCGACCCTGCCCCACTACGAGGCTGTGCCGCACGGCGACATGATGCTTGCAGGCTGCTTCGGCCTGTTGCGCGCCCTGGCTGAGCGCGTACCGGCTCTCGCTCCGGCGATCCGGCCCGCGCTGCTAGGCGAGGCGGAGGCAGCTTAGCGCGCGGCGACGCAGGGCGAACAGGCAGGGCAGGGCAAGCAGGAGCCGGGCCTGCCTGCAGGCGAGCAGAGCAGAGGGATGACGGGCGAGGGAACGGGCTGGATAGCGAGGGGCAAAGAGAGAGGAGGAGAAGGAAGAGAAGGGGGTGTAGACGCGGGGCGCTTCATGAAGGGGTCGCACCATTCTCAGGGGTCTCGGCGCTGGGAGAGCGAGCGGAAGCCTCTGCCTCAGAGGCCGCAGTGGGTAAAGGAATTGGCCCTTTGTTGCTCTGCCGGCGACGGCCCTTGCGGCGGGAAGAGGGCTGCTCGCTGTCGGCGTTGGCATCGCTGCGTTGATTGAGGATGCGGGCCACCTTTTCGCGGATCAGGGTAATCTGGGAGTAGACAGCCTGGCGGGACTGCTGAAGCTTGCGGGCGATAGCGGAGGGGCGTTCACTATTGGCCAGATAACGACAGATGGTGGCTTGTTTCTCGGTCAGATCAACATCGGGGTGAGAGAGCGCGGTACGGGCCAGATCGACCAGTTCACCATAGCGCTGGCGCTTATACTCATCGAGGTCCGCCGGAGAGAAGAGCCAGCGATCGACGACTCGTACGCCGGGGATGCGTCCGGCCTCTACGAGATGCATAAAATGCCAGTAACTCAGATCGAGCTGCTTGGCGGCCTCATGGGTAGTCAGCATGCCATTCAGATGCTGCAAATTATAGTGCAGTTCATCACTCCGTAGGGCCATCTTGGACGCCTTTCTCCACCTGGGATGCTGGTTGTCTCGCTTGTTTTCGTCTCGTCGCAGTACGCCAGTAGTCGGCGCAAGCAAGCAGCAGACGAGATACAATTGTTCATGGTGAGTATACCATACCTGGGGAGGGTTAGCAAGGCATAAGAGAGGAAAGCCGCCTCGCGAGAGCTACCCACGGGGCGAGCGAGAAAGCGAGGGTGGGAGCCGATGGCAGGCAGCGCAGGAGCGATTAAAGTGAAGAACACCTCGGGTCCATGAGAAGCCTCTCATGGGACCAAGGTGTCTCAGCCGGGAGACGCCGCGTGAGCGCCTCTGCTCGTTGCGTTGCTCTATTTTTTTTGGCTGTGCGCGGCTGGAAGTGGCTTCGCTCAGCCGGAAATAGGAGCTGAAGCCTGCGCTTAGCGAGGCCGATTAAAGAGATTCTGCAGGCGCATCGCCAGCATCATATCGCCGCTGATCTTGATCTTCCCGGTCATGAAGGCCGTGGTAGGATCAAGCTTGCCCTCGACAATGGAGGCCCAGTCTTTATCACTGACTGTGAGGGTGATATCGGGCTTCTCCACGCCGCCTTTGATCAGCTCGGCCTGACCATTCTCCACTTTAATGGCATAGACGCCAGGATCATCTCCGGTGATGTTCCACTGGAATGTCTTGTTCAGCCCACTCGCGGCTGACGGGTTGACATTCTGAACCATTGCATCGAAGATCTCAGCAGTTGTCATCGGT
>NZ_JADGIA010000104.1 GCF_019683635.1 Thermogemmatispora sp.
GGTAGGAGACGTCCTGTTATATGACATGGATGGAGATGGGGAGGGGGCTAGAGGAAGAGAGGGGGAGAAGCTGCTGCAGCCTCCAAGAAGCTGGCCGGAAGCTCGCTTTACTGTGATCATGGGAAGCAGCTCCGTCTCGCGAGGCCGGCTAGAGGAGCTAGGCGTTGTGGCCTTTTTGCTCAAGCCCTTTGACGTGGGACGGCTGTTACGCTACCTCGGTACCCTGCAGCGGCTGGTTCAGACGAGCGAAGAACGAGGCGAGTATTTCATCAGCGATCGGCAGGGGTCTGAAGGCCAACGGGCCCGGGTGCTGATCGTCGACGACGACGTTGACGTTGCTCAGACAATTCAGCAATCCCTCAAGGCCGTTGCTGACTACGAGCTAGCGGTGGCTCACGATGGGTTAGAGGCGCTGGAGCGTTGTGTCGAGTGGCGACCGCATTGCGTAGTTGCCGACCTGATCATGCCCTGGATGAACGGCTATCAAATGATGCGCTGTCTGAAGCGCAGTGCGCTGCCCAGCCCGCCGGCCTTTGTGCTGATGAGTGCCCTGACGCCACGGCAACTGGAGCGCAGGCCCTATCTACGAGAAGAGAAGTCGGTGGTCTACGTCGAGAAGCCCTTCTTTGTCGAGCACCTGCAGGCAGCGATTGAGCAGGCGCTGCAGAAACTGGCACCGGCAACGCGACCACTTGCATAGAGAAGAAAAGGAAGAAGAGAAGAATGGAGCAGCAAGATCGTATTATGGATGGTGACCTGCAGACGCTGGGTCTGCAGTCCATTCTCAAGATGCTTGCCCTCAGCGGTAAGACAGGCACGCTGTTTGTCCATTCCGGTCCTGAGACGCTTTCGATCGCTTTGCGCAAGGGCCAGATTGTGGCCTTGCGCGAAGAGGGCGCCCCCCAGCTTGATCTGCTCACCATGCTCTGTCTGCTCAATCGGCTTGATCCACGCAGGGCGCAGATGATTCGCGAGCTGGCGCGAGGTGATATGCAAGTGGCACTGGCGCTGCTGGTTGAACGAGGCTGGATGAGCGCTGAGGAGATGCAGCGTCGGCTGGAGTTTGCCGTGACCCAGTCGATCAGTCACGCCTTACGCTGGGCCGAGGGGCGTTTCTCCTTTCATCGGCGCCTGCTGGCGATCGAGAGCCGTATGCAGCCGCTCGACATTGACTCAGTCCTGCTAGAGGCCCTGCGCCAGGCTGATGAATGGGAGGAGATGGGTGAGCTACATTTGACGCGCGCCAGTGTAGCGCGTTGGCTGCCGGAAGTCAAAAACAGCAACGACCTGCGCAGCCTGGGGCTGAGCCAGGAGTACATCGAGGTGCTCTCGCTCTGTAACGGCGAAATCCCCTTGCAGGCCATCTCACTGGCGCTGATGATGCCGGAGGCGCGAGTTGCCCGTCTCATGGCCCGCTTGCTGGAGCTAGGCTTGATCGAGTTAGTGGACACCGAGCTGGAGAAAGCCCTTCAGCATGACCTGCACGATCTCCTGATTCGCTGCCAGCACACGCTCTGGCAGCAGCGCAGGAATGTCAGCCCTGAGCAGCATCTGCTGAATCTCATTCGTGTGCTGGTTGAATGCATCAATGGTCTACTAGTCCATCACGGGCGCTTTGCCAGGAGCCTGCGCGGGAGGGGGCATGTGCCCACAGGTGAAATCATTCGCTATCTTGAGCGTACCTTCTCGCAGCCTTTGCAGCTCCTGGCAAAGCAGTATTATCCCATTCTTGAGACAGCCAGCTTTGTCGATGGGCAGCTTGACTGTGGTGATATCCTGACCCTGGACAAGCTGGTCAAAGGTGAGCAGCTAGAAGAATTTTATTGGGAGGCGGTCGTGGGGTTGTCGGCGTTCTTGCGAATGGTTTTTACCGCCGTCTTGCAAGATGAAGTCGGCAATTCGCACACGAGACAGCAGCTCAACGTTGCCTGGAAGGCCTTTCTGACCGAGATCGACGCTGAGATACAGGAATATCAGAAGGTCAGAGCCTATCGCAACGTCCAGCGAGCCAGGGGGCGTGAGTTTCAGCCGCAACCGCCACGTCGAGGGGAGGAGGGACAATGGCAAGGGTTCCCGGAGAGCGGTAGCGCCTACGGGTGGCCTGAGACGCGAAGGAGGTCGATCTAAGCATGTCAGCAGTACCGACGGTACTGGTTGTAGATGATAGCCCCACCGTGCGCAAGATTGTGCAGATGACCCTGCAGCGCGAAAATATCCGTGTCATTGCCGCGGGCGATGGGCTGAGCGCCCTCACCTCGGTAGCGGACGAAATGCCAGCACTGATTCTCCTGGATGTGCAGCTGCCCCGCATGGACGGGTACCAAATTTGCCAGATCATACGAAAAAACTTGCAGTTTAGACAGATACCTATTATTATGCTCAGTGGGAAAGATGGTTTGTTCGACAAGATGCGCGGTCGCCTAGCCGGCTCTACCGAATACATCACGAAACCCTTCGATTCTGCCGAGCTGGTCCAAACGGTCAAGAAACACCTGGTCAACTGGCAGGAGCGCGTCCCTCCTCGCTACGAAGGTATGCGCCCGCGGCTGCGTCGCCGCGGTTAGGGAAGGGGGCGGTTCTCTCAGTGATCTGGGTCTGTCTAAGGGGGTGCTGGGCCAGCTTCGACGGTAGAGCAGGACAGGACAGGGCAGTGGGGCCAACCAGGGGAAGGAGAAGACGCTCTGATCGACGTCTCGGGTCAAGTCAAGTCGAGTCACTACCGGAGGTGAGTGGTGAGACAGAGAGAGGGCGCAGAGAAGGAAGGCCGAGGGAGGGGGAAGAGACCGCCCGGCGGCGGTCCAGAACTCGACGAGACGAGGCGAAGCGAGGCGTAGGAGGACCGATCGGTCAGCGCGCATCACAGGCTTGCCTCCCTATCTGATCTGTCAGTTCGCTGGCCAGGCCCACAGACAGCATAGTGGTGCTCCGCTTGCTCCATAACGTAGCTCTGGCCCGCTGTCAGATCCAGGTCAGAACACAGCCCGAACCCGCGTAGAGATTACAGCGACTGGCCTTTCTTTCCTAAAAAGCTAATGTTTTGACTCTGGAGAAGTTACAACAAGAGGTATAGGGGAAATGCCAGGGCAGAAGGTGCTCGTTGTAGACGACAGCTGGACTGAACTCACAATGATCGCAACCCCACTGCGCAACAGTGGCTTCGAGGTGGTAACAGCGGTCGACGGTGACGAGGCTGTGGAAAAAGTTTTTAAGGAGCGTCCACAGTGCATCGTCCTGGATGTAGTCCTGCCTAAACAGAGCGGGTTTCAGCTGTGCCGCAAGCTCAAATCATCGGAGCTAAGTCGGCATATCCCGATCATCTTGCTGACAAGCAAGAATACACCCCTCGATCGCTCCTGGGGCCTGCGGCAGGGCGCTGATCTATACATGACCAAGCCCTTTAACGAGGAAGAACTGGTAGCCAATGTGCGCCGGCTCCTGTAGCCTAGCCAGCTTCAGTCAGCGACCCTAGACAGGCGAGGCAAGGGGGACAGCCCGATGTGCGACCAGAAGCTGGGAGTAATCCTGTGGCAAGCGATGACCTGAACATGTTGCAACGCGCTCTCCTGGCTCAGCAGCAACGGGGAGCGCATCCTCCGGCATGGGGGGCCTCGGCGTTGCAGCCTGAGCAAGTGCGGACCAATACGGCAGCTGCTCCCGGTGTACCCACTGAGGTACCCGGCGAGCAGTACCTTGCTTTTACTCTGCTCGATCTGGAGTTCGCTTTCAAAGCGGAGTACATTCAAAGCGTGGAGCGCCTGCTCGACGTGACCCCAGTCCCGAATGTTGCTCCCTGGGTCCGAGGGGTGATCAATCTCCGCGGCTCCATCGCTTCCGTGGTGGACTTGCGCACCTTCCTGGATAGGGAGCCGCTACCCTACAATCCACGCACTCGCCTGCTATCGGTGCAATATAATGAGATGGTGATTTGTCTGGTGGTGGATAGCGTCAGCGAGATGCTCCCCATTCCTGACAACGTTATCGCCAGTGTGAGCACACGCCAGACCAATATTCCACAGTGGGTTGCTCCCTATGCCGCCGGAACGGCAGTGCTCGGCAAACGTGCCATTATCTTGCTCGATGCCGCACGTTTGTTGTTCTCGGAAAAGATGCAACATTACGAAGCTCTGGATTAGGATAGGACCAACAGTGCAGCCATTGTTCTGTATTTTCTATAGAGGAGGTCTGGCGGATGAACCCGGATCGTAATCGAGGTGGGATGACGGTAAGCGGCCTGATGAATTTGGGGTTGGCCGTCTCCGCCATTATCCCGGCCTTCCTGCTCATCCTGGTGGGCATCTATGCCCGGCTGAGCATGCCCACCGCCGATACGTCGGTCCTGATCGTCGTGGTCATTATCTGCGCTATCGTTGCTCTTTTGGCGGTGGTCATCACCAATTACCTGGTCAATAGCCGTATCAAGGACCGCTTCCTGGCCCTGGCCGATGTCTGCCACGATTTCGCCGGGGGAGATCGCCGAGTGCGCGCCCAGGTAGATGGCGATGATGAGTTCGCCCGCCTGGTCGCTTCGGTGAATACAGTGCTCGATCAGCAGAGTGCGCAGGCGAACAGTGCCTCTGGCCTGGGCTCCGGCAGCGACGCCGCCGCTCTGCAGGCTCAGATCGAGAAACTGCTCCAGGAGGTGAGTGCCGTCGGCGATGGTGACCTGCGTGTCCAGGCCGAGGTGACTCCCGATACGCTGGGCGTGCTCGCCGATTCCTTCAACTACATGATCGAGGAGCTGGCCAAGGTGGTCGGTCGAGTGCAGAGCACGGCCATGCAGGTGACCAACGCCACGCGCCGTATTCTGGATCGCGCCGCCGAGCTGGCCCAAGCCTCCGAAATGCAGGTGCAGCAGATCTCGCAGACCACTGAGGCGGTCGAGGCTCTGGCCATCTTCATCCAAAATGTGGCCCGTAACGCTCAGCTGAGCCATGAGGCCGCTCAGGAGGCTTTGCGCAATGCCCAAAGCGGTCAGGAAGCTGTGCGCCAAACGATCGAAGGCATGATGCTGATCCGCGAGAACGTCCAGGAGACGGCCAAGAAGATTAAGCGCCTGGGCGAGCGCTCGAACGAGATCGGCGAAATTGTACGTATCATTGAGGATATCGCTGATCAGACAAACCTGCTCGCACTCAACGCTGCCATTCAGTCGGCAATGGCTGGCGAGCATGGCCGCGGCTTCGCTGTGGTGGCCGATGAGATCCGCCTCCTGGCCGAGCGCTCGACAGAGTCGACAAAGCGGATCGCCACCCTGGTCAAGAGTATCCAGGGCGATACCTATGAGGCGGTGGTGGCTATGGAAGATAGCACGCAGGAGGTGGTCAAGGGGTCTCAGCTCGCCGATGAGGCTGGGCGCGCTCTGAACTCGATCTATAGCGCCGTGGAACGCCAGGCCCAGATGATCGAGAGCATTGCCCGCGCTGCTAATGAGCAGACCAGTGTGTCGGAGGCCGTGGCGGTGGCTATGAGCCAGATCTCCGAAATCACTCGTCAGACCAACGCTGGTACCCAGGAGGCTGCCGCTAGCGTGAGCTACCTGGCCGAGCTGGCCGATCAGCTCCGCGCTTCGGTCTCGACTTTCCGCCTGCCCGATCATGTGCTGGAGTCGATCAATAGCAGTATGGCCACTGGCCCAGGGGCTGTGCCCGGCCTGCCTGCTGGTAGCGATCAGTTCTATGCCTCCTCGGGCGATGGTTGGATGCAGCCGCAGCAGCAGAGCTACGGCGCTAATTTCCCGCCGCTCCCTGAACCGGAAAGCGCTGGCCTGGTGGCAATGTCTTCGCCCGTGGCGCAAAATCAGCATCAGGCTCAGTTCGGCTTCCCTGCCTCCGCGCAGGAGTTCGGCGCTGTCCCTGGCTTCTCCGACATGGGCTCCTTCGGCAATACCGGCCAGCAGGATTTCGGAGCCGCTTTCGGCTCAAGCCCCGCTCCCTCCTTTAACCAGGAGTTCGGCGCTTCGGCTTTCTCTAACCCGCAACCTTTCGAGGCTCAGCGGGCCTTCGGCTCCTTCGATCCCTTTGCTAACCAGGGCTTCTCTGGCCCGCAGGGACAGTCGGCTTTCTCGCAGCAGCCTTTCGCTAATCCCCCCGCGTCAGGGGCGGGCTTCGGCGGCTCTGGCCAGGGAGCAGTCCCCTACTCCGGTGGCGGTCAGTTCGGTTCGGTTCCTCCGCAGACCTTTGGGGCGCCACCTCAGTCGGGTCAGGGACAGGGTCCGCAGCAGCGTCAGCCCTGGACCCCGCCAGGAGCTGCTCCTCAGCAGTCGCCGCATCAACAGCCGGGTCAGTCGCCGTTCCCAAAGCCAGAACAGACGCCTTTCCCGCGAGGGAATAACGGACAGTTCGGCCAGTAGCCGTTGCACCATCAGCATCAGGCGAAGACGGAGGGAGGGGCGCCCAGGACTCCGACCAGGGGGCGAGGTCGGGCCAGCGCCCCCCGCCGTGTTTCTACGTTTCGCGCCTCGGCATCCCGCGAAACCGAGTTCGATCGACTAGAATAAGTGGGTGCGTGCAGCATGTCAAATACATTTGATAAACTGTCAGTGCTCGATTCGTTTATCGAAGAGGTGAAGAGCTACCTGCCAGAGATCGAGGCGAACCTTGACCGCCTGGCTCAGTCTCCCGGCGACATGGATGCTCTCGAAGAGACCTATCGTCGCACGCATACAATCGGCGGCTCAGCCTCGATGATGGATTTCCCCGGCCTGGCCCATGTGGCTCATGGCATGGAGGATATTCTGGGGGATGTGCTCGATGGCCTGACTACCCTCGATGAGCCTACGCTGGCCCTGCTGCGTCGTTCTCTGCGACGCCTGCATGTGCTGATCGATGGAATTCGCGATAATTCCGTCAACCAGGATGCCATTATTGCTGAAGACGATGCCGACTACAGTCGCTATCGGGCCCTCCAGGAGGCCGCTGGGAAGGTTGTCCCGGGTTCGCCCGATCTGGCCTCTGCTTCCTCCCAGCCATTGGAGCCTCAATCTCAGCAATCGGTCGCCCCAGAGCACTACGCACAGGAATACCAGGACTATCATACAGATCAACCAGGCTACCAGGGTCAGCCCCAGCAGGACTATTATGACTCTCCGCGCTACCACGCTCCCACGCCGCCTTCTCAGCACTACGGTTTCCAGGAGGATGGTGATGGTCTGGGCTTAGGCGAGTCCTATGCGTATCAGCAGCGGTCGGTATCCGCCTCTCCTCCTCAGTCGACGCCTTTGCCCGAATCGCCCTATCCGCCTTCGACCGGTCAGGAGGGATCGCTGCCGTCCTTCGATGAGATGCTGGCTGCCTTTCGTACTCCCAGTACTCCGCCCGCTGAGGAACCACTCTGGCCGGAAGATCCCGTTCCACTCTCTCAACAGTCACCCGAGACGCCAGTGTCTCCTGCCTCGCCCGCCGCCCCGGCAACTCCGAGCGCCCTAGATAT
The DNA here is from genome assembly GCF_019683635.1 of Thermogemmatispora sp. Taxonomy (GTDB): domain Bacteria; phylum Chloroflexota; class Ktedonobacteria; order Ktedonobacterales; family Ktedonobacteraceae; genus Thermogemmatispora. Next base: position 7,429 of record NZ_JADGIA010000104.1, read on the forward strand.
GTTAGCCGCCAGCTTCCGCAGTTCCGAGGGAGCTCCTTCGCCGGCTGGCTCTCCTCCTGGCGAGGAACAGTCGCGCTCGCCTCGCGCTCCTTCGCCCTTGGAAGAGCTGGTCAATCGCTTTACTGCACCTCAACCCGAAGCTCAGGGCCAGGCCACCGTTGCCGATGCAGACCTGGGTGCTCTCCCGGATTGGTCGCAGTCGCAGCCGTCTGTTCCCTATACCCAGTTTGTACAGCCGCCTCAGCCGCTGCAACCACTGCCAGAGCAGCCGTTGCAAGCACCGCCGAGTTGGCCACAGCTCGGGCCGCACCCGTCTGAGCAACCTTCGGGCCTGACCGAGGAAGCGCTTGTCTTGCCTGCCTCTGCCTCTCGGCTCTATAGCGATCTGCGCCAGGGGACCCTCTCGCTTGAAGAGCAGGTTAATACGCTGCATACCCTGCTGGCCCAACTGCAGCAGGCTGTGAGCATCATCGAGGAGCAGCGCAGCGAGTTCCGCGGCTTCCTTGATGGCTCGAAAGATGCTCTGGAGCGGATGGAAGACTGGGCAGGCCAGGCGATGGGCCTCAATCTGCGCAAAAGTCCCGAGAAGGTACGCCGTTATCTGCCGCTCTCAGTGATGTGGGTGGTTAATACCAAGCTCAAGAAGGTGCTTGAGCTGCTCTCGCGCATCACAAGCGGCGTTGAGGCGACCGATGAGCAGATTCAGACCACTCTGCACCAACTTCGCAGCTCGGTCGAGGCTTGCGGCGACTTGTTGGAGCGCCTGCCCCAGGCGCTGGCCAATCAAGAGCCGGGTTGGACGCCCTGGCAGATGCAGGTCGCTCGCGATGTGAGTGGAGTGCGCGAGCGCGTGACCTTTGAGCGCCAGGGAGATCTGGCAGCCTTGCGCGCTGAGCTGGAGGCAAAGATCCGCGAAGAGCTGCGCCGTGAGTATGAGCAGCGTCCTCTCTCTCTGGCTGCACGTATGGAGCTGGAGCGCCAGATTCGTGAGGAGGTGCGCCAGGAATTTGAGCGCCAGCGTCAGCTTCAGCATGAGATCGTTGGACCCGATGGACAGGAAAGTTATGAGGAGCTGGTCAAGCGGCTGCGCAATGAGATTGAGATTGAGGTGCGCCGTGAATTTCTGGCTCAGCTGACAGGGAACGCTGATCTAGAGACGGGTGCCAACCTGCAGCAACCACTGTCGGGCAGTGGGCCGCTGCCTGCGCTGGAGATCCCACGGGCTCAGGTCAGCCCTCCACCTGTGGTCGCTCCGCCACCGCCACCTTCACCTGTCCCTGCTCCTTCTATGTCGTCAGCAGGTAGCGGCTCGGCGGTCAGTGAAGGCACTGACTTTGGCGAGGAGGCCGCTGAGATCTTCCGACTGGAGGCGGAGGAGCATCTGCAGACAATCAGTATGAATGTGGCCGCTCTGGAGAAGTCGCCTGAGGATCGGGATATTCTCCAGAGTATCCGACGCGCGACCCATACCCTTAAAGGGGCAGCGGGTATGATGGGCTTCCGCCTCATCGCGGACCTCTGCCATGTCTCCGAGGATCTGCTCGATAGTATCATGGAAGGCCGGGTTGCCATCACCCCGCCTGTAATCGGCATCATTCTCGATACAGCGGAGACCCTCGATCGCCTCATCAATAACCGGGGCGATGATCGCCCAACCCTGGAAGCAGCTGTGGCGGCTATGCGAGCACGCTACGCTGAACTGCTTGGTGAGCAGCAGCTCTCCCCTTTGCCAGCTGAAGAGGAGCTGGAGAGCCTTCTCGATAGCAGCGAAGGCCCTGATAGCTCGACCTTCTCTCGTACCGTCTCCGAGGCCGCTTCCTCCGCCGGCGAATTGCTGATGCAACGTTCACCAGCTGCTGAGCTGAGCGTGCGTGTGCGTCTGCAGAAACTGGATGAGCTGGTGAACCTCTTCGGCGAACTGTTGGTCAACCGCAGCGCTCTTGAAGAGTATATCCAGCGCCTGATGCGCCTGGTGTCCGATGTGAGCATGAGTAGTGAGCGCCTGCGCGATGTGGGCCAGAAGCTGGAGAGCCGCTTTGAGGCGGCAACCCTGCCCAGTGGGCGCGTGGTCCAGGTTCCTCCCGGGGCGGGCAATGGCGCCTCTCGCTTGCCTGCTCTCCAGGCCGGACGCCCTGTTCCTACCGGCAACGACGAGCCAGCACACCTGGCTGAGTTCGATGAGCTGGAGCTAGACCGCTATACGGAATTCCATCAGCTCACCCGCGGCCTCAGCGAGGGTGTCTCGGACATGATCACTCTGAGCAGCGAGATGGAGGCGGTCATCCGCGAGTGCGAGAGCATTTTCGCCCGCGAAAGCCGTTTAAGCACCACCTTCCAGGACCGCCTGATGAAGACGCGCCTGGTGCCGCTTTCGTCGATGATCCCGCGCCTCTATCGTGCGGTCCGCTCCGTCGCTCTCAAGCAGCATAAGGAGATCAACTTTGTGACCGAAGGCGAGGATACAGAAGTTGATCGCACGGTCTATGAGGAGATCGCCGGTCCGCTGCTGCATCTGATGCGCAACGCTGTCAATCATGCCATCGAGGAGCCAGAGGTGCGTGTGCGCAAGGGCAAGCCAGCCGCAGGCCTCGTCAAGCTCTCGGCCTCCTACGAAGGCAATCAGGTAGTGATTACGGTGCGCGACGATGGGACCGGTATCGATCCCGAGAAGGTGCGTCAGGCAGCCATTGCCCGTGGACTGATCCGGCCCGATCAGGTTCTCTCACCCAGCGACGTCATCGATCTGATCTTCCGCCCCGGCTTCTCGACTGCTGAGGTGGTCAGCGAAGAAAGTGGGCGTGGCGTGGGCCTGGATGTGGTACGCGATAGCATTTCACGTCTGCGGGCCACGCTGGAGGTCGATTCGACGCCGGGCCAGGGTACCGCTTTCACTATGAAGTTCCCGACCAGCCTGGCCATTCAAAGCGTGATGATGGTACGCGTCGGCGACCAGCAGTATGCTGTCCCGACAACGCTGGTCGAGGCCATTGGACGGCTCGATACCTTTAAGCGCACAACTCACGGCGGGCGCCCGGCGGTCGTGGTGCAGAACGATGTCTATCCACTCAGCCAGCTTGCCCACTATCTCAAGCTACCTGCCGGCGAAATCGATGAGCGCTCTCCGCTGCTCCTGGTGAATACAGGTCGCCATCGTGTAGCCCTGGTGGTTGACGAAGTCAGGACCCGCATGGATGTGGTGATGAAGAATCTGGGTCCCCATCTGCGCCATGTGCATGGAATCGCTGGCGGCACGGTGCTCGGCAACGGGCGTGTGATTCTGATCCTGGAGCTGAACGAGCTGCTCTCGGTGCAGCGCCGCGGCACGGGAGCCATCGCGGGGACCCTGTCGCAACCGCAAGAGAGTCTGGCGATGGCTGCGACCGCGCAAGCCCAGATGCCGGCCTCGGTGGCTGCGGCGGCAACAACAGTGACCGTCAATACTGGCGTGCTACCTGCAGTACGCCCGCCAGCGACGCCGCTTCCCTCGCAGCGGGTGGAGCGTGGCAAGCATGTGCTGGTGGTGGACGATAGCCCGAGTGTGCGCCGCGTGGTAAGTAATATGCTCAAGCAACACGGCTGGGAGGTCCAGACAGCTCGCGATGGCGTCGAAGCCCTGGAGCTGATCTCTAGTCAGCCACCGGCAGCAGTCCTGCTCGATATCGAGATGCCGCGTATGGATGGCTACGAGCTGATGGCCACTGTCCGCTCACAAGAGCAGTATCGCACCTTGCCGCTGGTGGTCCTGACCTCACGTGCAGCCTCGAAGCATAAGCAGCGCGCCATGCAGCTTGGGGCCAGCGCCTATATTGTCAAACCCTATCAGGATGAGGAGCTGATCTCGACGCTGAATCGCCTCGTCTATGGCGCCAGTGCCTAGGTCAGCGGGCAGGAGGGCCGGGCCAATCGGCGAGTGATATGCGGGCGCTCAACTGCTGCGCCGCTCGTAGTCGCGTCGCGGCTAATGACATCGCTCCTGCGCATAGCGTAGCCGCGCATGGCCCGGCCTGATCGGCCTGTGGGAATGAAGCCAGGAATCACAAAGCGAGCAATGGGTGTAGAACGAGCGGTCACGCGCTGGTATGTGCAGCGCCAGCGGCTGCTCACCGAGATTGAAAGTCTTGAGCAGGCTCTTATTGAGCAAGAGCAGAGGGAGCAGCCGTCAGAAGGAACGGAACAGGGGGAGGAGCAGCGGCAGCAGCTTCTTGCCCGTCTAGAGGAGGCGCGAACGCGTCTCCAGCACCTGGGACCCTGCCCGAAACCAATGATGGGCTAGGAAGCAATAGGTTGCTGCAGGTGGCAGCTTATCCCAGCGGGGAGCTGCCTGACAGTGCTCGCCGCACCTGCGCACAGACTGCTCCGTCCCACCGGCTGCCTGCCGTCTCTTACCTGCTTCCTCACTGGCCTGCCTGTTCCTGTCGCTTGAACTGGCTGCGCCTGAGCAAGGTAAAGGCGACCAGGCAGCCGAAGAAGTAAGGAAGGCAGGGCAGGATAACCTCGCCGTCGATCAGGATGAGGTCGCCGTGACAGCCTCAGCGATCAGACGGCCCATCTCCTCGGTCCCGACGATGGTTTTCCCCTCTTCCTGCAGATCTTCGGTACGATAGCCGGCATCGATCACCTGCTCAACAGCGCGCTCGACCGCCTGAGCCTCTGCCTCCAGACTCAAGGAGTGCCGCAGCAGCATAGCCAGCGAGAGGATCGAGGCGATTGGATTGGCCTTGTTCTGGCCGGCGATATCGGGGGCCGAGCCGTGAATCGGCTCATAGAGGCCGAAGGTGCCGTGTGCTGTCCGCCGCGTCCCCAGGCTTGCCGACGGAAGCATGCCCATAGAGCCAGCCAGCATCGAGGCCTCATCAGTCAAAATATCACCAAACATATTTTCCGTCACGATCACATCGAAGCTAGCTGGACGGCGGATCAGATGCATAGCGCAGGCGTCGACCAGTAAATGCTCAAAAGCGATGTCGGGATAGTCAGCGGCGACGCGCTCGGCCACACGACGCCAGAGGCGAGAGGAGCTGAGCACATTCGCCTTATCGACTGAGGTCACCTTCTTTTTGGTACGACCTCGGGCCAACTCGAACGCCGTGCGTACGATGCGCTCGATCTCCCCTTCGCTGTAGAGCAGAGTATCGATGGCCTCCTGGCCGTGTGGGGTCTGGCGGATCTCGCTAGGCTTGCCGAAATAGATGCCGCCCGTAAGTTCACGCACAACCAGCAGGTCGGTCCCCTCAAGGATCGAAGGCTTCAGCGTTGAGGCGTTCAGCAGCGCCTTAAACGGGCGCACCGGGCGCAGATTGGCGAACAATTCCAGCTCTTTGCGCAGGCGGAAGAGGGCGCGCTCAGGCTGGACCTTGGAGTTGGGTCCTTCGTAGCGAGAGACGCCTCCCACAGCGCCGAACAGGATGGCATCACTCTCTTGGCAGAGGGCCATCGTCGCATCGGAAATAGCATCGCCCTCGGCCTCAATGGCTGCGGCTCCGACGAGGGCTTGTGTCGTCTGGAAAGTGTGGCCAAAGCGGGCACCGACCCGTTCCAGCACACGCAGAGCCTGAGTGGTCACCTCGGGGCCGATACCGTCGCCTGGCAGGACGGCGATCTTGTAGGTACCCAATGCAGGAATCCTCCCTGTACGATCTTAGGCCTTGACCTCCAACTTGAGGTGAACCTACGTGGGGATAGGTTCGCTATCCGCTGGATGGACAGTGCCATGATAGCCGATTCGAGACGGCAAGGCAAGGCAGAGCGGGGACAGTGTAGGGGCAAGAGCCGGGTGGACGCTGGAGAGGAAGGGGCGCGCCAGAGCGAGGAAGCGACTGCGGAGGCCGCTCCGCGGCGGCGCCCTTTTCTGGCGTCAATGGGTGAAACGTGCTATAATAAACTGCGGACCACAAGGCCAGGAGAAGCATCGCCCCTCCCTCCGAGCGAGGAACCCCTGTTCCAGTTCCGAGAGAGCAAATCACCTCATCTTTGGCGAGGGGCAATCAGTAGAGGAGCAATCATCCTATGAGCAATACGACGAGCCAGCAAGCGGGGGAGAAAGCCTCAGTGCCTGGAACGCGGCGCAAGCCCGTTCCCATTGCGATGGCGACAGGCCCCCACGAATATACGCCTGGTGATCAAGAGCTACCGGTGGCGATTACCAGCCTAGCCGATATGCTTCAATGGGCTCAGAACTGGGCGCGCTCGCGCTCGGTGTGGCCGCTGGGCTATGGTCTGGCCTGCTGTGCCATCGAGATGATGGCGAGCGCCCAGTCGCACTATGATCTGGCCCGTTTTGGCTCGGAAGTCTTCCGTTCCAGCCCGCGCCAGGCCGACCTGATGATTGTCGCGGGCACGGTCTCGGTCAAAATGGCGCCGCGCTTACGCCTGCTCTGGGAGCAGATGCCCGAGCCGAAGTGGGTCATCAGCATGGGGCAGTGCGCCAACTCGGGCGGTGAGTTCTACGATAGTTACTACACCGTCCAGGGCGTTGATACCATTGTGCCGGTTGATGTCTACGTGCCAGGTTGTCCGCCGCGGCCAGAGGCGCTGATCGAAGGGCTGCTCAAGCTGCGCGAGAAGATTCTCAAGCAGGGCCTGAAGGTGCGCGGTGAAAAGGAAGGCGAGGTGTAGCCCATGCGTGGCATCCTGCAGGGAATGGGGCTGACCTTCAGCCACCTCTTCCGGCCCAAGGTGACACGGCTCTATCCTTATGAGAAGCCTAAATTGCCGCCGCGAAGCCGCGGGCTGATCCAGTTGATTGCTGAAGAGGGACTCAAGACCGAACTGAATCTGAAGTGCGAGGCCTGCCTGCTCTGTGAGAAGGCCTGTCCACCGCGCGCCATCACGATCGAGTACGAGCCGCTGCACCGTTGGAAGGAACGGCCCTGGTTCCGCTCCTACATTCGTGAAGGCGCTGAGAAATTCACTTCGCGCAAGATTCCCGAAGCGACCGGCATCTCCAAGGCCGGTTTCTATACGCCGCGCATCTCCGAGTATGCCACAGCCTACCCCAATCGTCCGGTCGCGCCCTGTGTGGCGATGCCAGTCAAAGATCATCTGGAGCCAGAGATTGATCTAAGTAGGGTGGATGAGTTGCTGGAGCAGTGGCCGCATGAGGCGGCGGCCCTGCCGGCCCTGTTGGATGCCGTCATGGACCATTACGGCTATCTGCCGCTGCAGGCCGCAAAGCGCATCGTCCAGGCGCGCGGTGTCGATCTCAGCGATATCTTTGGCATCGCGACGCTCAGCCCAAAGTTCAAGCCGGCGCCGGCGGTCAAGGGGATCACGCGCGATGATCAGCCCGAGCGCGGGCTGGCACCCGATAAGCGTGGGGTGTGGGGAAATATTCATCATGTGAGGCAGCCAGATGCCTGAGTTCGATTCGGCCTATCGCGTTCTGCGACGGCGCGGCGAGCCTGATCTGCGCTCGCTCCAGAGCTACCGGCAACAGGGAGGCTACAGCGCGCTCGAACGCGCTCTGCATGATCAGACGCCTGAGCAGGTGATCCAGTTGGTGAGCGAGGCCCGCCTGCGCGGGCGCGGTGGCGCTGGGCGCCTGACCGGCGAGAAATGGCGTATTGTGCGCCGTCAGCAGGAATCGCCTAAATACGTCATTTGCAATGCCTACGATGCCGATCCGCGCTCGTGGGCAGCGCGCTCTTTGTTGGAGCGCAATCCACATCAGGTAATCGAAGGAATCCTATTGGCCGCCTATGCCGTTGGGGCAACGGAGGCCTATTTGATGACGCGCAGCCTCTTCCGTGAGGGAATCGAGACAGTGCAGCAGGCGCTCAACGAAGCGTTGGAGGCTGGGTTGGTAGGCCGCTCGATTCTCGGGACGACCTTCCACTGTACGGTCAACGTGGTGGGGTTCGACATCGGCTTCATCGGCGGCGAAGAGACGGTCCAGATTGCTGTTATCAAGGGTCGGCGTGGTATGCCAGAGCAGCGTCCACCCTATCCAGCGGTCTATGGGCTGTGGGACAAGCCGACGGCCATCAACTCGCTGGAGACGCTGGCCAATGTTCCTCTGATTGTGCGCGATGGCCCCGAGGCTTTCCGGCGCCTGGGGAGCGAGACAACACCCGGCACGAAGGTGCTGACCATCTACGATGCAGTTCCCGATGCCGAGCCGCGGGTAGTCGAGGTCCCGTTTGGAACCAGCCTGCGCGAGATCCTGCGCCATGCGGGCCTGAGCCATCCAGACAGCGAGCTGCGCGCTGTCGTCGTTGGCGGTGCTGAGGGGGGGGCTTTACCGGTCAGCCTGCTCGATCTGCCTTTTGACTTTGATCCCCTGGAGGAGGCCGGTGCCATCGTGGGGTCCGGCGTCATCGAGCTACTGCCTGCTCAGACCTGTATGGTGGCCTGGGCTATGGAGCGCACACGTTATCTGAGCAACGAGTCGTGTGGCAAGTGTGTGCCGTGTCGCATCGGGGTCAAGCGCATGACGGGCGTGCTCGAAGGTCTGATCAGCGACCTGGGCGTGCGCTCGGATCTCGATCTGCTGGATGAGCTGGCCGGCTATGTTCCCGATGGCTCTCTCTGCGGCTTCGGCATCCATGCCCCCAATGCGTATAAGACAGCCCGCCGCTATTGGCCGGAGCATTTCCAGATGCATATCGAAGAGCAGCAGTGTCCAACGGGAACCTGTGTGCCGGTGCGCTCCCATCGCTTTGTCACGAAGCACGTGCTGCCCTAGATCAATAAGGAGCATGCACGGCTGTCACTACAGACGGCTCAACGGTCGGTCACACGGTCAGTCAAACAGTCGGTGTCTGGGACGCAAAGCGGCGTTCTGCCTCTGTTCTGCGCGCTGATCCAGCGTGCCAGGCACGTCGTGAGACTGCTCACTCGAAAAGAGGCATATTCGTCATGGCACTATCAATCAGAGATCGCTTCACGCCGCTTGCTCAGGATGGGCATGATGGGATGGTGCGCAACGAGGTGGGCCAGCCCAGCTTCACGCTGACCATCGACGGCAAGGTTGTGCGCGCGTACGAGAATCAGACGATCCTGAGCGTGGCGGAGGAGAATGGCATCGAGATCCCTAATCTGTGTAACGATGAGAAGCTGGAGCCGACCTCGGCCTGCCGCATGTGCCTGGTGCATATCGAGGGCTACGATCGGCCCCTCCCTTCGTGTAATACGCCTGCACAGCCCGGGATGGTGGTGCGCACTCAGTCGGATGAGCTGTTTCACATCCGGCGCACCAACCTGGAGATGATCCTCTCGGACCATAATGCCTACTGTCAGCCACCCTGCCAGGTCGATTGCCCGACTCACATCGATATCCCGGGCTATCTAGAGTTGATCGCGAAGGGATCGATGAAAGAGGCGGCGCGCCTGGTGAAGGAGGTTTTGCCCTTCCCCTATATCCTGGGCCTGACCTGCCCGGCGCCCTGTCAGAAGGCCTGTCGGCGTGCCCTGGTCGATGAGGAGATCGCCATCTGCCGCATGCACGGCCATGCAGCAGAAACCTGCCTGCTTGATCCGCCGGTGCCTTTTGTCAAGGACCCGCCGACGGGCAAAAAGGTGGCGATCGTTGGCGCCGGCCCTGCCGGTCTGACCTGTGCCTACTATCTGGCTCTCAAGGGCCATTACTGCAAGATCTTCGATATGCAGCCGCAGCCCGGTGGGATGCTGCGCTACGGCATCCCTGAGTATCGCCTGCAGAAGGATATGATGGACCGTGAGCTGAACCATGTCTGGGAGCTGGGGGTCGATCTGCAGTGCAATGTCAAGCTGGGCCGCGACTTCACCATCGATGATCTCTTTGCCCAGGGCTTTGACGCCGTCTTCCTGGCTATCGGAGCCTGGACGAGCAACCCGCTGGGAACGCCGGGCGAGGATGCTGAGGGCGTGGTCAATGCCATTGCCTTCCTCGGGGAGAAGGTCGAGGGCAAGCCCGTGCCCGTCAAAGAAGGCGCTGAGGTGATCGTCCTCGGCGGCGGCTTCACCACCTTTGACTGTACGCGTACATCGCTGCGCCTGGGCGCCAAGGTCCATACGGCCTATCGCCGCTCGATCAAAGAGATGACAGCTACGATGGAAGAGATCGAGGACGCCGAGGCCGAAGGGACTGAGCTGCTCTTCTATGAGCAGGCGACGCGCGTCATTACCGATGAGCATAATCGCGTCAAGGGCTTGGAGCTCATTAAGAACCGCCTGGGCGAGCCTGACGCCAGCGGACGCCGCCGCCCGGTCCCAATCCCTGGCTCCGAGCATGTCATTCCTTGTGATACCATTATCCCGGCCTATGGCCAGAAGCCCGATCGCTCGGTGCTCGATGAGTCCTCGGGCGTCAAGTGGACCAAGTGGAGCACGATCCAGACCAATCCCTATAATCTGATGACCGATCGCCCTGGGGTCTTTGCCGGTGGCGATGCCCAGATGGGCGCGCGCACCATCATCGAGTGTGTTGCTCAGGGCAAACTGGCGGCCCGCTCGATCCACGCCTATCTGAATGGCGAGGATATGAATGAGGTGGCGCGTCGCCTGGAGCTGGAGGAGCGCAAGCCTGACCTCTTCGATATCGT
>NZ_JADGIA010000105.1 GCF_019683635.1 Thermogemmatispora sp.
GCCACTCCCTCCCCTCGCGGAGAGGGCGTTCGACTTGCATGTGTTAGGCACGCCGCCAGCGTTCGTCCTGAGCCAGGATCAAACTCGCCATCCAGTTCTTAACTGAACATACGATGTCGAGCTTCTATCTTCAGCGGCTGGCTCCCCAGCCTCCGCTGAGCAAACCATCCGCCATTACGTTCTTCTGGACGTCAGGGCCATCTGCGCCGCCTCGCCTGACGGATCTACTTGGGTTGCCTGCGAACCTCTTCAGAAGAGCATCGCTCTCACCACAATCCGTCAGTAGCGAACACAGCACATCCGCCTCTGCTGTTTTCCACTCTTCAATTGTCAAGGTACACTAACCTGGCCTCACTCAGGCCGTTGTTGTCTCCCTACGCTCGCCATCTTTCTCGATGCTACCTCGCTGAGGGCAGAAACCCCCACCACGTGGAGCACCTGGGAGCAGAAGGTGACTGGCACTGGCTGCCGATGTTGGATCTGGCAGCCCACCAGCGATGAGCGGGGTGACCGGCTTTCGCTGAGTGGCCTCGCTGTCTTTTTGTTTCTCTCTGCGAGGCGAGTGAGATTATCTCACAGCCCGGATCTGTTGTCAAGGGGGTATTGGCCAATTTGCCAGAAATTTCTCAAAAAGAGAAGCGAGTCCCAGGAAGGGGCTCGCTTCTAGGAGAGGGGAACGGGTCAGGGCAATGGAGTCAGACAGTAGGTACGATTTCCTGGGCCTCAAGCGCCCTCTGTCCGACCTTGGCGGGAGCAGTCTCCTTGAGACCAAAAGCCAGGAGTGCGCTGACCAGCATGCCTGCGGCGGCAATCCACATTGGAGCCACCAGCCCCCAGTGATCGGCGGCCACGCCGCCCAGCCAGGGGGCAAAAGTACCACCTACCAGCTCCCCAATGAACTGGGTCAGGCCGACCGCGCTGGCCACTAGTCGATACGGCAGGGACTCGCCAGGGATGATCACCAGGAAGAGCGGGAAGACAGCCTGACCAACCGTCGTCAGGAAAGCGACCACCATCATGACCCCCACGGGGGCGCGCAACAAGGCCAGGCAGATCGGCGACAGACAAGCGACGAAGGCGAAGAGGATCAAGGTAGGCTTGCGACCCAGACGGTCAGAGATGGCCGGCCCGACAAAGCCCCACACAAAGGTCCCTAAACCTACCGCGGACATAATCAGGCCCATCTCATCAGGTGAATAGTGGCTCACCTCTGTCAGGAAGGTCGGGGCGAAGGTGGTAAAGGCAAAAAGCCAGGTCATTGAGAAGATAGCAATGAGCACACAGAACCACATGTTGCGATGGCGAAAGACCGCTCCGATGTCCGCCAGGCGCACCTTGGTGTGCTCAATCGCCTCAGCCTCCTGGGCAGTTCCCCGGCCAGGCTCACGCATCCATTTGAGCAGGACAAAGAACATTACCAGGCCAGGCACACCTACCAGATAAAAGGCTTCATGCCACGAGTAATGCACAGCGATCTGGGTGACGATGATAGGCGTCAGGAATGAGCCAATTAGCCCTAACGAGCTTTGGACAAAACCAAGGTTGAAACCACGACGCTCGGGCGTGGAGGCCGCGATGACACTCGCCTGCGCCAATGGCAGTACCGGCCCCTCAGCAACTCCCATGAGGCCGCGCACAAGGATCATTTGCCAAAAGCTGCGGGCCAGCCCGGAGAGGAAGGAGAAGAGCGAAAAGGCAAGGGTGATGGGCAGTAAGACCTTCTTCCGCGAGCCAACGAGATCAGAGATCGAGCCAAAGATGAACCCGGAGACCGCCCAGCACACTGCAAGCACCGAGGCAATTATGCCAATCTCAGCATTGTCGAGCTTCAGGTCAGGGGCGATGAAAGGGAAGAGATAGACAATGCTGAGTCGCTCCATGAAGACGAAGCCAAAGGTGAAGAACATCATGAGAACGACACCGTTCTCGTAGCGGAAAAAGGACCTCTTCTGCGGCGAAGCCATAGCTGCAAACTCCTTTTTCTTGTCTACTCGTTCGCTTGTTCACTTGACCCGATGAAGAATACTCTGGCACGCTGCCTGGCCGGGCTCGCAGCCTGCCCTTTTGATCTGGACGTCTCCAGCAACGGAGGCCTCGACCCTGGCTCGCTGGACTCCATCGAGAGACGCTTAGCACTCCAAGCTAAGCATCGGTTCGTTTGCCCGATCTGCCGTTGCGCTTCCCTCAGCGCTGAGAAAGGCCGGCCAGCCCGCTATGACACGGGAAGTGATTTCACTCCCCCGGCTGGCTTCTCCTGAGTGTCAGCACTCTGTAGCTCTCCCTGCTACTTTTCTCTCTTCCTAGAGAGAAAATCATCTAACCATCGCTTTTATGAATACTGTATTTTTGCTATGCTTACGCCTCCTCTTCATTTTCGAGCATCACTAAGCCAACGTAAGAGGGTGCGATAACTCCCAGCCTGGAGGTCCTCACTGCTCATCTCAGGCTCGGTCCCGGACACCTTCGCCAGACTGGTTAGCCGCTCCGCTGACCAGCGCAAGCGCCGGGCAGCCCCGGCAGAAACGAGGGGCTCAATCGCGAGGCTGGCCAGGGTTGCCGCCGCCTCCTGCATCTCGTCGGCCCGGCGCTGGGCGTGGAGTCGATGTCGCTCAAGCAAATAAGCCCCGAGTTCCCCCAGAGGCTTGTCGGGGAAAGAGGCATTGAGCGAGGTCAGCACCTGCTCGGTCAGGCCCGCCTTCTCAGCTGCCAGCAAGGCTTCTAGAAAGAGGGCCTCCATGCCTTTGAGCACCACACTGCGACACATCTTGAGAGTGGCCGCTGCACCCAGCGGTCCTTCCAGGACTTCGATGTTCATGCCATAGGGAGCCAGAGCCTCGCGCAGGCGCCTGGCCCCTGGTCCATCAGCCACAAGAGGAACGCGGTGCCGCAGTGGAGGTACGGCAGACATGACAGCGACACTCGCATAACTGACCCCCGGAGCCAGCTGGGTGATCACCTGGCCAATCTCGGCCTTGACCTGCGGCGCACATGAGTTGAGATCAGCATAGAGAGTCCCAGCTTGCAGGTGTGGGGCAATCTCACGCGCTACCGTCAAGGCTCCACTCGCTGTGACCAGCGAGAGCACGAGGTCAGCCTGGGTAGCAAGCTCAGCCAGGCTGGCCACCAGGTGGACGCCGCAGCGGGCTGCCCGCTCAGTGAGGGCCGGAGTGCAGACAACATCGTAGGCGTACAGATCACGTAGCCCTTCCTCCGCCAGTCCGGCGGCAATCGCCGAGGCAGCCTCACCAAAGCCAATGAAGCCGAGACGCATGGTTCATTCCTCCCACTCGTCATAGCGCACGTACTCGACGCCTAGAGCCTTGAGCTTACTGCGCAGGCCGTAGAGATCCAGACCTAACTCACCAGCGGCCAGACGTTCACGGGTGGCATTTTCTTTAGCGGTACGGGCGGCTGCCTGGGCAATGGTTTGCGCCAGAGCCTGGCGAGGAACACAAACAACTCCATCGGCGTCGCCCAGGATGACATCGCCTGGCCTGATCAGGGCACCTCCGCAGACGATCGGTATATTGACTGCTCCCGCCGTTTCTTTGACAGTGCCTCGCGCCGAGATGGCTCGCGACCAGACCGGGAAGCGCATGGCGCTCAGCGTCGCCACATCGCGCACTCCAGCATCAATGACAAGGCCAACCACCCCATGCGCCCGCGCAGAGGTGGCCAGCAGTTCGCCAAACATGCCATCCATCGAGGGAGCTTCTGTCGCCACGACCAGCACGTCGCCAGGCTGACAAACCTCGATGGCTGCATGCACCATGAGGTTATCGCCAGGAGGACAGAGGACGGTCACGGCGCTCCCTACCACATGTGCTTCGGGATAGATGGGACGCAAATACGGCTGTAATAAGCCTTCTTTACCAAGAGCTTCGTGAACGGTCGCCACGCCATAGGCTGCTAGCTGTTCGACCAGAGCCGCTTCGGGTCGCGGCACCTCTGTGACGACGACGGGACGCCTCATAGGAACTCACCTCCAACGGTGGGGTAGACACGCTGATAGGCCTCCGCGTAGACCACGCGCTGGCCGGAGTTGCGCCCCGCCTGCACGCCACGCCGCTTGGCCACATCGGTGTAATAAGCCCAGAGATGCTCTTGCGCCTCCATGCACTCCATAGCTTGGCGCTTCTTGTCAAAGACCGGCGTGATGTCGAGCAGAAGATCGATGCGAAAGCTGCACTGCTCTGGCTGATGCGGCTCGTAGAGAAAGACCGACGGCGCCCCAATGACAGGATAGGAGGAGGGATAGCCATGTGCCTGCGCCAGAATACGGCTCTCCAGCACCAGCTGAGTCGTGCGCGGATGGTCCATGTTGTAGGGGTCTTGCAGAGAATGGGTCAAGATGATGTCTGGTCGATACTGGCGAAACTCCTGAACCAGGGCATCACGCAGCTCGGGGGTCACGTCAAGTGGATAATCGCCAGCGTCTAGGAAACGTACTTCTGCCCCGAGAATCGCCGCGGCCCGCTCAGCCTCAGCCCGGCGGATCGCCTTGATCTCCTCTAGTGTCTTGCCTTCCTGCCACAGGCGCGCCGATTCGCCTCGCTCCCCAAAGGAAAGGCAGAGCACTCGCGTGCGCCAACCACGCTGCGCATAGAGGGCAATGGCTCCCCCAGCACGCCAGACAAAGTCGGCAGCATGGGCGCTCACGACCATCAAGGTACCCGTATCTGCAGCCTTAGTCATAGACGCTCTCTCCTCATTCAACCAAAGGATTTGCTAAAGCCTCACTATTGCTCAGCCTCGCCTGGCTTAACCGTATGGCTTTCGCCCAATCTCTCGCCTGGTCTTACCTGGCCGGCGCCGGCCAGGTTTATTCGTCTGCCAGCAGCCGGGCCGGATTCTCTACCAGCATGCGTTGAACTTCACGACGCGTGAAGCCAGCTGCGAGCAAACGAGCGGCAAAATCGAGAAGACCGGAGACGATCGATGGGTTCGAGCGCTGGCCAAGATCGGATGATAGTACAGTTCTCTCTGGTCCAACAGCACGAATAGCTGCGAAGAGTTTTTCCCACGGGCATTTGTTGGTGTAGAAGGTGGTATAGCAGCCTTCGATATAGGCTCCCATGTCCGCCAGCCGCCGCTGCTCCTCAATGGAGAGCGCCTGCGAGGGGAAGAGAGCATGAGTAACCACTATGCGATTAACACCGCTCTCCCGCGCTGCAGCCACTACCGCAAAGATTTCATCTCGCGCTAGATGCCCTGTGGCCAGCACCATGTCGTACTCGGCGACACGAGCAAGGCAGGACCATACTTCGGGGCGCAGCCGACCATGCTCATCGAAGACACTAAGTGGCTCTGGAGCACAGCCCTTGGCCCGGATCTCCTGCTGAATGCGGGCCCAAAATGGCTGGTGCCTCTCACCACGGGCCGCTTGCCTCTCTGGCGACTCATTGGCTGCGTCGACGGTAGGCAGCCAGACAATGCGCGCGCCAGCCCGGCCAGCGATATCGACAGCCACCGGATTGAAGCCACCCACGGCGTGGTTGAGAGCCACCGCCCCAAAGACCTGGGCCCCTGGAACAGCCGCAGAGACCACTCTGGCACGCTCGGCGGTGGGAAAGTAGTGCGATTTCAGGACAAAGCCGCGCCAGCCGAGGGCAACGAATTCACGAGCCAGCGATAGATCATCTGTGCTGCGTTCAATCAGGTCCGGCTCAATATGCAGGTGCATGTCAATAGCGCCAGCCAGTAAGCGGACGAGATCCTCACGCTCTCTGTCAATCAACCAGCTCACTCTCCTCTACGCTTTGATTTGTGATGTGTGGAGGCTTCCCTATCTTCGCTCTCAAGTAGATCGGGCCGCTCACCAGCTCATGCGACTTGGCGGAAGCAGCGGATGATCTCCTCCCTCATCGACATGCGCCTGCGAGTAAGCCCAGGCTTCTGTTCTCTGGACCCATCAATGACCCTGTCTCAGGCGCCGCAGGGTTTCACAGACACCTGAAAGGTGGGCGCGCATGGCCTGCTCGGCAGCATCAGGATCATGGGCAGCAATAGCCTCAACCACTGCATTATGCTCGGTTAACGAGGTAGCTGGACGACCGGGCGCCAGAATGGTGCGATACTGATAGCGCACACTCTGCGAGCCGAGTGTCTCTAGTAACCTGGCCGCTGTACGGTGACGGGCAGCCTCGGCGATCACCCGATGCAAAGCCGTATTCAGAGCAGAGTAGGAGACGAGGTCGCCTTGCTCAATACAGGCGCGCATCTGCGCTAGTAGGTCACGCATCTGGGCAATATCCTCGGGCCTGGCCCGCATGGCAGCGAAGCGGGCTAGCAGCGATTCTATGGCGGTGCGCGCCTCTAAGATCTCCAGTGCCTCCTCATGCGAGACGAAACGCACACGCGCGCCACGATTCGGCTCGCGCACTACCAGCCCTTCCTGTTCGAGGCGGGCCAACACAGTGCGAATAGTCGCCCGCCCGGTTCCCAGGCGCGCCGCCAGCTCAAGCTCGATCAGACGCTCATTGGGCTGCAACGTGCCGTCAATGATCCAGTTGCGAAGGCGCTCATAGCAGGTCTGCTCATTCAATAGCTGAGTTCCCATCTTCCTCAAACCACCGGTGTACCATAGGTATGGAAGGTTTCCACAGTCTTGTTCCCCCAGGCTTGACCGCGCGCACGCTCCTCCTCCGTCCAGGTAATGGGCTTCCAGTCGGGAGCCAGGACCAGGTAGCCGCCAGAGCAGACCTCGATCCGGTTCTTGCCCGGCTCATAGACATAGACAAAGTAGGTCTGGTTAATGGCGTGCTTGCTGGGCGCGAATTCGATGAAGACGCCATGATCGACAAAGAGGTTGGCAGCCCGCCAAATCAGCTCATTGGATTCGACATGAAAGGCGATATGATGGAGGCGCCCCCTGGCACCAGTGGCATCCTGGGTGTAGACCAGGTCATAGGATTTGTTGGTGGCCCGGTACCACAGTCCCGGGCGCCGGCCATTGTTGAGGAGGATCTGCTCAGTCAGGCGCAGGCCAAGATAGCGCTCAACAAACTCGCCGTCAGCTTCGGCGTACGAAGAGAGAAAGTTGACATGATCGAGCATCTTGACCCCAACCCCTCGCCCGGTCAACTTCTGGGGCTGGTTCTTTAGAGCAGGGCGTAGATGGACAGGAGGCTGATAGTATTCGGTCTCATAATAGAGCTCCAGCAGATGACCGTCGGGGCCACGGAACTGATAAGCCCGGCCATGACCGAGGTCCCCTTCGATCCACGTCCCTCGAATACCTCCTTGCTCTAGTGCCGCCACCCGTCGCTCCAGAGCCTCTGGACTCATTGCCCGCAGCGCTGTATGACCAATTCCGGCATGCTCATGCGCGGTTAGCTTGAGAGAATACTGCTCATAATCGCCCCAGCAGCGGAGATAGGCCGAGCGTCCCAGCCGGGCAACTTCTTCCATGCCCAGAACCTCGACGAAAAACCAGAGGCTCTCGTCAAAGCTGGGGGTCAATAGCTCAACATGCCCCAGGTGAGCAATGTCAAAGCAGAGCGCTTCAGACATGGCTCAGGAACCTCCTTTGTAGCGGGTCACGACTCCCGATGACTGCGCTGTGCAGCGTGCGCGCCAGGCCCCTTCGCCCGGCAGAGCTTTGCCACCAATCTTGTCTACAAAATTGTCAACAATAGCAGAGGCTATAATCAAGCGTCACTCACATGCGCCGAGCACAAAGCTAACTCCGCTTCGCCCTGCAAGCCAGCTCTCCCCTGTTTAACAATTATGTCTACAAGATTGTTGACAATCTTCCCACAAAAAAGAAAACGCTGTTTGCCAACTTTGGCAAGCGCTTTGTCTGAGGAGCAGGCTGTTGCTGGCGCTGCTCCTCAGCTCTTATAAAGAGAGTAACATATCTTTGTCGCTTTGTCAAGGCGAGGGCTGCGCTCCATGTGGCAGAGAAGCAGAGCGAGCACCTAGCTACTCGACGATCCATTGTGGCCAGGCTCGCGACGTCGTGGCCCGGCTGGGCCCGTAGAGCCAAAGGCGGCCTGCCATTGCAGACGCAGCTCCTGGGCACGGGCAAAGATCTCATTCAAATGCGGATCGTGAGCCGCGATGCGATCGCGCAGCCGCGCGAGTGTCAGCAGATACTCATTGAGACTGCGCACCAGGGCCTCACTATTGGTCAGACAGATATCGCGATACATCTCGGGGCTACCGGCAGCCAGGCGCGTCATGTCGCGGAAGCCGCTGGAAGCTAGCAGGGCGGCATCGCCCCAGGATGGAGCCTCGGCGGCGGTGGTCATGAGAGCAATGGCGGCCACAAAAGGCAGATGGCTGACATAGGCTACCTGGCCATCGTGCTCTGCCGGCTCAAGGAAACGGATGCGGGCCCCCAAGGCTTCCACGAAGCTGGCGACCTTGTTGACAGCGCTCGGGCGGGTCCGTGCCGTTGGCGTTAGACAATAGATACGTCCCTGGAAGAGGCCGGCATCGGCAGCCGCGACTCCGCTGACCTCTTTACCAGTCATGGGGTGACCACCAACGAACGAGACATTCTCTGGCAAGAACTCCTCTGCCCAGCTAATGACCTGGGCCTTCGTGCTCGCCACATCAGTAATGACGGTTCCGGGAGTCACACAGCTGGCCAACTGTTGCAGGAGGGCCCGCATCGCCCCCACGGGAGTCGCCAGCACCACCAGCTCGGCGCCGCGCACGGCATCGGCCAGCGAGTCATAGGCTTGATCAATAGCTCCCACCTTGCGGGCTTGCTCACAAACCCCACGCCCCAGGTCATAACCGGTCACCTCTTGAGCTGCCTTGGCCCGATGGAGGGCCAGCCCGATCGAGCCGCCAATCAATCCTAATCCGACAATTGCTACGCGCTGAAACATGAAGTATCCTCACATCAGTGCAGCCAATGATAACGATCGATGAGTACACACAGCCAAAACTACGGGAGCGACGGCGAAGTCGACAGTCTCAGAAAGAAGGCCGCGCCGACAGGTCGACAGGAGAGTTGCGCGACGGGCCGGCTCGCTCACCCACCAAACTAAAAGTAGGGCAAGCTCTCCAGCCAGGCCACTCCATCCGAGCCAATAGCGGCCCCCAACATGGCAGTGACCTCATCGCTGAGTAAAGCGCGCTGCTCCTTCCGATACTCGCGCAGAAAGCGCGGCAAGACCTCGGGGCCGGCGCGCTTCAGGAGGTCGAGGGCAAAGCGCTCTAGCAGCAGATCAAAGCACAGATAATCCTCAGCCGAGGTCTCCTCATCCCAGCTGAAACTGCGAATGGTGACTGGCGTCTTCCCATCTTCCTCCGCCAGGAAGATCTCTGCATACAGCTCATGCAGATCACGATTCACCACGTCGTGCTGGCCATCGAGGCGATGGGAGAGCCAGAGGGCCGCAAACTGCAGTTGCCATTCATCAGCCCAGAGCGGATAGTCCTCCGGCCAGGGACGCGGGTCCTGCTCCAAAAAAGCATAGGCCAGCTCGTGGTACAGGAGGAAGGTCAGCTTCTCGGCTGTCGGCTCGCCAATGATGGGGTCAAGCTCCGCCGGCACAACCAACGAGGGCGGCTCAGTCGCATTGGTAAAATAGGGCAGCCGGGTCTGCGCTTTCCCCAGATCCTCATCATGAGGCACCTTCTCCCAGTCAGCCGGCGCGACCAGGATGATCTCCAGCTCCGGCAGCGGCAGCTTGAGCAAACGGCCTAGCTCTTCCGCTGCCTGATTGAGTTTCAGCAGGAGATGCTGCGCTTGCTGCTCATACCCCCGCGGATAGTAGAGCAGAAAGCTATCCAGCAGTGTCCGATAACGCTCATAGGGGAACGACATGATCTTCTTTCTTCTCGGTGTAGTCTCATACCAGGCCAGGGACCCTGTGGTTGCAGGCTCCTGGTTAGACCAGCCAGCAGAATGCTATAACTGCTGCCCCCTTACTGTGAGATAAGCGTGGCCGACCGAGAGCGGGCAGAGCGTTCTCTCCCTCCTACTCTACTCGATCCAACCTGGCTCTGGTCCCGCCCCGGAGGGTGCTGGCTCTATCCCTCCCGGCAAAAGCCGCTCATCTCTTTCTTCACGGGCAGAGCGCTGCAGCTCCTCAATAGTCCTCTCCTGACGGAAGCGCCGATAGAACCAACGGTAGAGCTGCTGGAGACGCCGGGGCGTGAGCTGCTTGCCGCTGTCATAGTACTCCAGCGCTACCTGACCGATGGCCCATGTTCCAGCAGCCGCAATAGCGCCAGCTACCAGGTCCCCCCCAACAGGCACGGCTTTGGCTACCTGCTCCGCCAGATAGCGCAGACCCGCCCCTCCTACCATTGTCAGAATCAGCTCGCGCGCATGACGCATCGCTTCGCTGGAGGAGATGGGTTCTCCATAGAGAGCAGCCAGGCGTAGTACCAGACGCACCTGCGTTCCCAGGATAATGGGAATATCAATGAAAGGCACCGGCTCCAGGCCAGCGGCCAGGCTGAGGAGCGTGGCGTTGCGAATAATGCGCTGAGCCGCACTGCGTCGAAAAGCCGGTAGCTCTCGCCCAATAACCAGGGCGGCCTCGGGACTGGCTTCGATGATGGCTGGAATCAGCTCTTCAGCAATATTTTGGCCGTTCTGGGCCGAGATCGGAATAACCCCAGCTACACCCAGGCGTACGGCGATCTCGGTCGCCAGGCGATCGCCATCTAATCCAGACGGCAAGGCGTCAATCTTGTTCACGGCGATGACCGTGGGCTTGTTCAAGGCCTTCACTTCGTTGTACAGTTCACGGTCCTCCGCTTGAAGCCCTCGTACGCCATCCAGCAAGAGCACAATCACGCTGGCCTGCTCCAGCGCCCCCCTGGTGATCTCGGGAAGATGGCCGGGAGTATCGATGAGGGTGAACGGACCAAACTCGGCAGGCACCAGCGCGCGGGTGGTACCGGCCTCGGGAGATACCAGGGAAATGTTCTTCCCCATGATCTTGTTGAAGAGGGTGCTCTTGCCAGAATTGGGCCTCCCGACAATGACTACTGTGTTGCTGAGGCCGGCCATCACTTCCTCATGAGCCTGCTTCCAATTGACTGCTCGCATGAAAGCCTGCATGAGCGCCAGATTGGCCGGCAGGTTTTTGAGAATGCTGAGACCTAGCTCGCGCACGCTCTTCGGGCGCTCGCTCTTGCGAAAGGCTCGCGGGAGCAACTGCTCCACAATATTCTTTTTGGTCGTTTCCTCACTCGCTGAGGAGATGGGCTTTTTCTGGGCCACGCGCGTCGTCCTTCCCTGTGCTATTTGTGCCTCGATGAAAGAAAAACTGCGACCTCAACAATGCCGCTTTTCGTAACCATTATAGCCCTTGCGCTCAGGTGAGGCAACCGCCAGGCCCCACGCCGACCACAGTCATTAGCTCAGCCGATCCGCTAATTGTGCCCCCAACGCCTGCTTGCTTGCTCAGCGCGGCCTGGCGATCCTCGCCCCCCTTCAGCTGCGGCGTTCTCTTGGCCATCTGGCGGGAGGCGGGCGGGTCAACCCAGCCGCAGCGCTGTACTCTCGTACTCTCCTACGGGGCAGTGGGCTGTCGTCGAAGTGGCCCCGAAGCCCGGGCCGACGAGGCTGCGGGCAAGCCCCTGGCTTGAGCCAGGGGTCGCTGACACCCCTCTACCTTCCCGCCTCTTCTCTTACTACCACGCAGATGGCAGAGATAGAGAGACGATCGCTGGCCAACTTGCGCCTTCAGTTACCTTCCACCTTCTGACCTTTCCGTCTCGTCTCCTGTTTCGACCCGCCGTTCTTCCGCGGCTTCGGCTTCCTCTTGGAGCGGAAGTACGACCTCCTCGGCCAGGCGCGCGACGATGTCCGGTGGATAGGGAGGGCGCAGATTGAGAATCAGGTGCGTGGCCCCAGCCTCGACGAAGGTTCGGACAGCCGAGCGAAGCGCCGCCAGCGGGCGGGTTGGATCGACAGGGAGCTGAATCGAGCGTTCGATCTCCTGGGGATTGCGCCCGATGGCGGCACAATGCGCATCCAGCACGGCTTGCTTGTGGCGAAATTCGTCTACGTCACTGCCGTTATAGTTCCAGATTGAGGCATAACGCGCTACAACGCGTAGCGTCAAGCGCTCGCCGCTGCCGCCAATGACAAAGGGCGGATGGGGCTTCTGCTGCGGTTTCGGCTCACACGGCGCCTCATACAAGCGATAGTAGTTGCCCTCGAAGGTAACGCGCGGCTCTGTCCAGAGGCGCTTGATCACCTCACAGGCCTCGCCCAGGCGCCGAATACGCTCGCCCGTGGAGTAGAAAGGCAGACCATAGGCCCGGTGCTCGCGTTCAAACCAGGCGGCCCCCAGGCCAAAGTCGAGCCGTCCCCCCGAGATCAGATCAAGCGTCGCCCCCATCTTGGCCAGGACGGCGGGATGGCGGTAGGTGTTGCCAGCCACCATCAGGCCAAGGCGCAGTCGCTGCGTCTGCGTCGCCAGGGCCGTCAGCAGAGTCCAACCTTCCAGCATGGGGCCTTGACTCTGCTCCTCCGGCCCTAGCGGGATAAAATGATCGAAGAGCCAGGCATGCTCAAAGGCCGGTTGGGCATCCGCCTCCTGCCAGACCCGTCGGATCTCTTCATAGCTCACAAACTGCTGCGCCGTTTTGAGGCCAAAGCGCAGCCGTGCCCTTCTCGCTGCCATTGTTGCCTGCTTCTTTCTAACTCGTGCTTGCCTGATGTGCGCTTACTCTACGGCTCAGACACGCTCCAGGGGAATAAAGCCAAGTGTGCGCAGAGCATTATTCATTACCTGCGCTGTGGTGCGCACAAGCCAGGCGCGGAAGGCTTTGATGCGCTGGTCCTCCTCCTTGACGATGGGAGGCGTATGCTCATAGAAATCGCTGAAGTGAGCGGCCAGATCGTAGGCATAGGCGGCCAGGAGATTTGGCGCCAGATGGCTGGTCGCCTCCGCCAGACGCCGCGGATAGGCATCGATATGGCGCAACAAGTCCCACTCGCTCTGCTCAAGGGCCGGAGGCAGCTCCTCCAGGCGCTCAGGAACCTCGTAGCCGCTCTCTTGCAGGCGGCGCAGGATGCTATTGGCGCGCGCATAGGCATACTGGAGATAGACGCCGGTGTCTCCCGTTGGTCGGAGCACCTCCTCCATATCAAGGGCGATCACCTGCTGCAGGCTAAAACGGATCATAAAGTAGCGGATCGCCGAGGCCCCCAGAATGGCCGCGGTCTCGTCGGGCAGGTCCGGCTTGACCTCTTTCATACGGGCAATGGCCGCATTGATCAGGTCGTCGGCCTTGATTTCGATACCCTTACGCCCCGACATCGGATAGAACTCGCGCCCATCGGAGGTGTCCACTCCCAGACTCGCTGCGGTCGCGGCGGAGAGGGTGACGATCTCGTAGGCCAGGTGCGTCGAGTTGTTGGCTTGCTCCTCATAGCCGAGGCGGCGCAGGCTCTCGTAGACTACCTGCTGGGCATAGGACTGGCGTACATCGATGACGTTAATAACGCGCTGGGCATGGCCGAAACGTAGCGGATCGCCCTCCTTGCTCGCCTCTCCCTGCAGTCCCGGGGTGCGCATAGTCCAGAGCAGGCGCCCATCGTGTTGGCGCCCCCACGGCACAAAGGTGAAGTGTACATCAAAGGCCGGATCATCGGTCAGGCCAAACTTCCAGAGCTGGTACGCGATATCCTTGGCGGTGTAGGTCGCCGTTCCATCGCTCTTGACCAGCACTTTGTCCAGTGTATGCTCACTCTCCTCGTCCTGTGACTCGCCTTCTCCAAACGGCAGGATCCAACAACCGGCCAGCTTGCCGCTCTCAGGTCGCCGCAGCAGGCCGCGATTTTTTAGAACCTCGAAGGTTTTCTTCCAGAGGCCACTGTGGAGAATGGCCGACTCCCAGGTGAGCAGGTCATAGGAGATATTCAGTCTGGACATGGTCTTGAGGTGAGCCTGGACAATGCGCTGGGAGAGATCGGCGGCCAGAGCCGCGTAATCCGCTCCCTCCTCTGGTCGACCGGCCTCGGCCTCACTGCCGTGCTCAATAGCCCGTAGCACTGCACGGCGCCGCTCCAGCAGCTCCGGCTGCTCGTCGTAAGCCTTGCCCACAGCAACATAGACCCGTGAGCAGTAGTAGTCAAACGGCTCGCCTGGCAAAGGCTCATCACCCTCGGGGAGATGAAGCCGACCTTCCTTGAGGAGGGTGAAGCCGACAACGACGTCGGCCACCTGCACTCCGGTATCGTCGATGTAGTTCTGGGCTTCAACCTGGTAGCCCTGGGTCCGCAGCATACGTACCAGGGTATCCCCTAAGCACGAGTTCCGCAGGTGGCCGACGTGGGCCGCTTTGTTGCTGTTAATATTCGTGTGCTCGACCACTACCTTGGTGCCCACCCCTGTCTCGCTCTGCCCAAAGTCAGGGCCAGCCTCTAGCACACGCACCATGATGTCACGACTCACCAGCGGGCGGTTCAGGCGAAAGTTGAGATAGCCCGGGCGCGTGGCCGTGACCTCCTGCAGCGTCGGCAGGTTCAGCGAACGCAGATAGTCGGCCAGGGCCTCGGCGATGACCAACGGTGGCCGTCCCAGGCGATTCTTCGCGGCCCATGACATGAGTGGAACGGAGTAGTCCCCGAAGCTGGCCTGAGCGGAGAAGCCCAGGTCGATGGGGAGTTCCTCGACAGGATAATCGATTTGTTCACGGGCCAGGTAGTTCCTCGCCGCTTCTCTAACCAGTGCGCTGAGATACTCATGGAGATCTCTCGGTGCCGCTTCGGCGGTTTCCTGTGCCTCTGTGCTTGTTGTCATACGGCCTCACTAAACAATCCGCAACACGGACGAATGCAGTTGAGTGATTCTAGAGTGAAACGTTTGCGTTACACTATAGCGTAGCTCTCTCGCCCGGTCAAGGCCCGGGGGACCAGTCCGCCTTCTTCTGCCACGCCCTTCCGAAGACAGGCAGAGAGTTAAACCAACAGAGGGGAAAAGGGACACGAACAGACTGCACTGCCTGCCCAGGGATAAGGGGAAGAAGAGGAGATGGCCAGGGAGTACTTCATTTGGGCCAGAAACAAAGGGGCGTGACAGGTGGCTGGCCTGTCACGCCGCTACCACTCTTTTCTCTGCTGCGGGGATAAGATGAACCTTGTCTTATAAGCCCTCTATCATCAACGAGTCAGCCAGCCAGCTCAGGCCATCGGCCCAACTGGCAGGCGGAACGGCCCCTGACCGCTCTCCAGAATGCCCGCCCAGGAGCGGTACCAGGCCAGCAGGGCGGTCACGATGCCAAGCCAGCCAGCAACGTTGGTGATCACCGAGTTGCCGCTGAACTCAGCAATGCCCAGTACCACAAAGGTCAGGAAGAGGAAGAAGAGAACGGCCATCAGGGCAATATCGGTGCGCAGGGCGCTCAGGAAGAAGAGCAGGGTGATCAGCCCCCAGGCCAGCATGAACCAGCCCAGAATGGGACCAGTCACCAGCAGCTTCTGCCAGACGGTAAAGCCAAAGGCCAACCAGAAAGCACCGTAGGTCGAGAAGGCCGTGGCTCCAAGGGTGTTGCGGTTGCGGAATTCCCACATGCCCGCTAGCAACTGCGCCAGGCCGCCATAGAAGAACGCCAGACCAAGAACATCATTGATACCATTGCTGGAGACAAGACCGGCATTGACAACACTAAGGACAAATGTGGTCAAGGCAAATGCGGCTAGGCCAAGTGGAGCGGGATTGGCAACTGCGGCGGCAGCGGGTTCGCTGCGCTCTGCTGCAATCTGGGCCATTGACGTTCCCACCTTTCTGTCGAGATGTTAATGATCAGGCACAGTGTGCCTCGCTTACTGGCTCGGGTGCTCAGCTCTCTGCTAGCTTCGCAGCCCGGGCCTGCACTCTCCACAGGCGACTCTGCCTGCTACCTACCAGGTAGGAGGTCGCCACCACCAGATGTCGCAAACACCTTCTATCTGCCCTCGCACCCGCTCAGGTGCGCCCTCACTCACAGCTTCCACAACCAGGCATATGCATATTTATGGATGAGATTGGCGCCCAGCACCTCCCTTTCTGCAGTTGGCTATTGCTCAGTAATTATGACCGCATCAGAGGAGTGGTGTACGTGATTATTATAACACATTTCGCGGGCTGGCGGAATGTGGTTCTATGGCTTTCTAAGGGCCAAACTGGCTCTAGCAGCCTCCTTTACAGGCGCGCCCTCGCAACAAGGGTCAGGAGCATGCCGCGCAAGGAGAGACAAATAGAGGAAGCCGTCCGCCAGGCTCACTCAGATCGTTGGCTAGAGCAATCACCCCACTAGTCTGGCCTCCTGCTTCCAGGGAAGCTGTCTGCCTGGGCACTTGCCTGCCAATGTGGTACACTGGCAACAGAACGCGCGCTAGGGCAGGCTCTTCCTCTCCGATCGCGGCCTGCGCCTTTGTCGCTATCGCGTGCTAGCGCATATACGCTGCTTTTTCTTTCACCATCAAAGATGAGGTGATTCGATGCCGCAAGATATTTTCATTATTGCAGGAGCACGTACACCGGTCGGTGTTTTGCAAGGCTCCCTCTCGGAGATTAGCGCTATCGATCTGGGCGTGGTCGCCGCCAAAGAGGCGCTGCGACGGAGCAAGGTTGAGCCGGCGCTGGTTGATCAGGTAGTGATGGGCAACGTGCTGCAGACAAGCAAGGACGCTATCTATTTTGCCCGTCATATCGCTTTGAAGGCCGGCCTCCCGATCGAAGTGCCAGCTTTAACGGTCAATCGTTTATGCGGTTCGGGCTTGCAGGCCATCGTGAGTGCGGCTCAGCTCCTCCTGCTTGGCGAGGGGCAGATCGCGCTGGCCGGAGGAGCGGAGAATATGACCCAGGCTCCCCATGTGATTCGCGGCGCCCGCTTTGGGTTTAAGCTGGGTCAGGCCCCGCAGCTGGAAGATAGCTTGTGGGAGGCTTTGATCGATACATATATCGGCTGCGGGATGGCCATTACGGCGGAGAACCTGGCCGAGCGCTATGGGTTGACGCGCGAGGAGGTCGATGCCTATGCGCTGCGCAGTCAGGTGGCTGCACGTCGCGCTCAGCAAGCTGGTTGGCTGGCAGAGGAGATTGTGCCGGTGATGGTACGCGATCGCAAGGGCCATGCGGTGGAATTCAGCCAGGATGAGGGCATTCGCGATACGTCACTGGAGGCTCTAGCCAAGCTGCCCGCTCGCTTCCGTGAGGGCGGTGTGGTAACTGCTGGCAATGCCAGTGGCATTAACGATGCGGGCGCCTGTGTGGTCCTGGCTACTGAGGAGGCGGTGAGGCGCCATAATCTGCAGCCGCTGGCTCGCCTGGTCTCTTGGAGCGTAGTGGGCGTGCCTCCTGAGATTATGGGCATCGGCCCGGCCCCGGCGATCCGCCAGGCGCTCAAGCGGGCCGATCTGCGCTTGGAGGACATGGACCGTATCGAGGTCAATGAGGCTTTTGCTGCTCAGTACCTGGCAGTGGAGAAGGAGCTGGGCCTGCCGCGCGAGAAGACCAATGTGAACGGTGGGGGCATTTCAATCGGCCATCCGCTGGCCGCTAGCGGGGCTCGTTTGACAATTACTTTGCTGCATGAGCTGCGTCGCAACCATTTGAAATACGGAGTGGCCTCGCTCTGTATTGGCGGCGGCCAGGGCATTGCCGCTGTTTTCGAGAATGTTGCTTAGCAGTGGAGAAGAGGCGCCCAGGCATGGCTCTGTCCTGCCGCCTTACGCTCTGACACGGGCGAGATGAGACGGAAATCAGGGTCTCTGGCTCTCGGCCCCTTATGGGAGAGCCAAGAGCCAGAGACAAATCATTCTTCGTTGGCTTTTTGTAAGAGTGGAGGATGTTCGACAGGCTTTACTCTAGTAAGCCTCCAGAGTGGGGGAGAGAACAGGCCATGCCCGAGTCTCATCATGGCAGCTTCGCCGACGATTCGTCTTCTTCTGGAGCTTCCCG
>NZ_JADGIA010000106.1 GCF_019683635.1 Thermogemmatispora sp.
GAAGAGGAGGTGGATGGCAGGAACGGGGGAAGGAGGAAGGGTTTGGGGAGAGGAGCTGAAGGAGACGAGGAGCTGGTGGCGCTCCTCGGGAGAGAGGAGGGGGAGAGAGGAGAGGGAGCAGGAGGGATCGGAGACGAGCGAGGAGAGCAGGGTTTGCCAGTGGCGCGCCAGGCGGGCGATGGTCTGCTCTTCAAACAAATCGCTGCTATACTCAAAGCGCCCGATCAATCTCCCATCGGGTCGGTCATCCACCTCCAGCGAAAGATCAAACTTAGATGCCCCCGCACTCACATCCATCTGCGTGATCGTCCAGCCCGAAGGCAGCGCTGGCAGCTGTGGCTCAAGCGTCAGCGCCACCTGGAACAGTGGGTTCCAGGCCGCAGAGCGCTCCACCTGCAGCTGCTCCACCAGATAGCTGAAAGGTATATCCTGATGAGTAATTGCTCCTATTACTCTCTCTCGCACCTGCTGCAATAGCGAGCGGAAGCTCGAACTGCCTGTCAACTTGCAAGAGAGCGGGAGCGTATTCAAAAAATATCCTGGCATCCTGGCAAACTCGGGACGTTGTTCGCGGCTTCCCAGGACTGCTCCGACCACAACCTCCTCCTGCTGCGTATAGCGATACAACAAGAGCTGGAGAGAGGCCATCAGGACCATATAAAGCGTCATACCTTCCTCGCGCGCCAACCTCTTGATGGCCTCGGTTAATTCCCTGCTCAAAGCAAAAGGTACCATTCCCCCGCGGAAACTTTGAGCTGGCGGCCTTGAGAAATCCGTAGGCAGATTAATCAACGCCGGTGCCCCTGCAAGCGCCTCTCGCCAATAAGCGAGCTGCCGATCAAGTAAGCTCTGATTGACAGAAGTCTGTTGCCAGAGAGCGTAGTCGGCGTACTGATAAGCTGGCTCCGGCAGAGGTGAGGAGCGATCAGCGCAAAACGCCTCATAGAGTGCCCACAGTTCTGGCAAAAAGACCTGGTAGAGAGTGATTCCATCGAAAATGATATGATGTAAAGTCAAATAGAGTCGATGAAGCTTATCATCGAATTGAATCAGTAAACCGCGCAAAAGGGGACCGTTTGCCAAATCAAAAGGAAGGCGAGCTTGCTCCGCAGCCAGGCGTTGAGCCTCCTTCTCTCGCTCTTCTGGAGGAAGATGCCGCAGATCTACAAAAGGCAATTCAAGCGGCTCGAAGGGATGGATCTTTTGAAAGGGCTGCCCATTCTTTTCGGGAAAGCTCGTGCGCCAGATCTCGTGGCGTCTGATAAACTCGTTAAAGCTGCGCTCGAATACTTTGCGGTCTAGCGAGCCTGGCAGGTGGACAGTCACGCACTCGTTATAGACTGGCTCCTTGGCCAGGCGAGAGAGAAACCACAGTTGCTGCTGTCCAAACGAGAGTGGCACAATCTGTCCTCGCTCATGTCGGGGAAGCGGTGTGAGCAGCCTCTGGGCCAGAGGTTCGCCGACCAATTTCTTCTGACGCAGCTGCTCTAGCAGTAGTTGTCGTACATCCTCCACAGAGTGCTTCTCGCTCATCGTTCACCTCTCACCTTTCCCAAGATACCGGCAAACTTTTGAGGCCACGCAGGCCGAGATTCTCACGCCAGACAAGCGGACCTGGCTCCAGCCGTAGGCCGGGCAGGCGGCTCACAATCAGCTCGATAGCAAGTTGACCCTCAATACGCGCCAGAGCTGCCCCGAAGCAGAAATGACTGCCCCAGGCGAAGGCCACATGGCGATTGTCCTCACGTCGAATATTGAGGCGGTCGGGATCGGGGAAGCGTTCTGGATCGCGGTTGGCAGCACCCATAACCGCGATCACGGCATCGCGCTTCCGAATCTTTTTCCCACCCAGTTCCGTATCCTCGGGGGCCAGACGAGCCGTATGCTGGCTGGGACTCTCGTAGCGCAGCAACTCCTCCACTGCCGATGGGATCAGTGAGAGATCTGCGCGCAGCAAAGCAAGCTGATCCGGGTGGCGCAGTAAGCTCAGCACGCCATTCCCGATCAGATTGGTCGTTGTCTCCTGCCCTCCCACCATCGTAATAATCGTATTGGCGATAATCTCCTCCTCGCTCAGGCGATCGCCATCGATCTCGGCGGTCAAGAATGCATGGATCAAGCCCTCGCGCGGATGGCGCTCGATTTCCCTGATGGCTGTGCGGAAATAGGCGGTCATCTCATTGAGGCTGCGAATTACCTGAGCCACCCGGTCCGGGTTATGTTGAAAATTCCCGAGCACCTGCGCGAAATCAGCTGACCAGGCTGTTAACTGCTGCCAATCCTCCGTAGGCACCCCCAGCATCTCTGCAGTTACGATCGCTGGTAAAGGATAAGCCAGGTCCGCGATCACGTCCATGTGTCCCTGGGCCTGAACGCGGTCGAGCAAGCTGTTAGCAATGTCGCGGATATGCTCGCGCAGCACGGCCACGCGGCGAGGAGTAAAAGCCTTCGCTGCCAGACTGCGCACCCGCGTATGGGCTGGCGGGTCCAGAAACAGCATCTGCTTCACCATTACGCGGGCCAAAGGAGCCAACGCCTGCATTCCCATTGCTTCTAGCTGCTCAGGGGTTGGCGTGCGCTGGGCAGAAAAACGCTGAAAGACCGTGATGACATCGGCATAGCGCGTCACTACCCAGGCGTGTAAAAAGGGGTCCCAGTGAACAGGGTCCTCGCGGCGCAGGCGGTGGTAGAGTGGATAAGGATTTGCCAGAATCTCTGGATCAAGTAGATGATACAGACTTAGCGGTGGCTCCTGCCGCTGTGGCGGCGTCACCGACCTCGGTTCCTGCATAATTGTCTTGGGCTCCTCTTGTCCAGCAACAAGACTGACCGTTTCTTCTTCTTTCAGTCGCAAACCATGCTGGCTGCTCTCTCCCCCATATTCTGGCAGCCAGCACGGCGCGTTACACGCTTCTCTCCTTGTTTCACCTGTTCTGCAGCTGCTCTAGCAAGCTGTAGGCTTCCTGCTCACTCATAGTGGCCAGGCGCTCAAGCAGGAGCTGCTCGATACAAGCGGCAAGCTGACGTACTGTCGATGCGGTAAACAGCGTATGCAGCGAAATCTGCACTCCGAACAGCTCGGTCAGGCGCAAGATGAGCTGGGCCCCAAGCAGGGAGTGACCACCGAGCATAAAGAAGTTGGCGTTAACATCGATTGCTGGGCGCCCCAGCAGCGAGCAGACTACCTCGGCCACCTGTTGCTCGATTGCGTTGGCTGGGGCCGCAGCCTCGTCTGTCGCAGGCAGGGTAGCCAGGTTTTCCATGTCTGCCTCTCCTGTCTCTAGAGCTTCTGACAGGATCTCGCTAGCTTCAGGCGGAGGTAACGCCGCCCGATCGATCTTGCCATGTGCAGTCAGTGGCAGGGCTTCCAGACGGACAAAGATCGTGGGAAGCATGTAATTGGGCAACTGCTTAGCGAGCGCCGTACGTAGCTGAGAGGGTGTGGGACGCGCTTCTGGCGAGGTGACCACATAGGCTACGAGTTGCTTCTCACCAGGTAGCTCCTCGCGAGCAATAACGACGCTGGCAGCGATTCCCGGCTGCTGATTGAGCACCGTGGCAATCTCATCCAGTTCGATACGATAACCTCGAATCTTGACCTGAGTATCCAGGCGACCCAGGAACGCGATCTGGCCATCTGACAAGAAGCGCGCCCGATCGCCCGTGCGATACATCCGGGCCCCAGGCTGTTGAGCAAATGGATCAGGGAGAAAACGCTCAGCTGTCAGCTCTGGGCGTCCTCGATAACCGCGAGCCACTCCCTGGCCGCCGATATACAACTCGCCTGGTGTGCCCCAGGGCACAGGGCGGAGCGCTTCATCGAGAATGTAAACCGACGTATTGTCAATCGCCCAGCCGATAGATGGAGGCTCTGCCGACGGCTCGCTCACTGGTGGCACAGGGCCGGAGGTCGCTACAACCGTGGCCTCGGTCGGCCCGTAGTTATTCACCAGCGTGAAGGGCAGGCCAGGCTGCGGATAGCGGTGGAGCGTATCGGCTCCCGTCAGCAAGAAGCGCAGGGCAGTTTCGCGAGGCCACGGGAGCTGGATCAAACGTTCGGCCAGCGGCGTTGGTACGAAAGCGATGGTGATTGCCTGCTCAACCAACCAATCACGCAGGGCTGGTGCGGAGAGACGAAGCTCATCAGCAGGCAAATAGACAGCTGCGCCGCATGTCAGATAAGGCCAAAGCTCCCAGCCGGTTGCATCGAAAGCTGGACTGGTCACCTGGCTGGCCCTATCGGCAGCGCTCACGGAAAAGGCCCGCTGGTGCCAGAAGATCAAATTCAGCAGGCTATCATGGGTGACCTCCACGCCCTTGGGACGCCCGGTTGAACCCGAGGTATAGATCACGTAGGCCAGATCGGCTGCTGTGGCCTGTTGTTCCTCAATCTCTCCCGTCGGCTGGGCTGCCAGCTTGACGGCATCCTGATCTAAATAGACATGCTGCCTGCTAGGGATCGCAGCTTCCTGCTCAAGCTGGCGGGCCAGAGGAGAAGTTGTGACTAATACTGGAGCCTGAGCGTCCTCCAGCATAAAGCATACGCGCTCGTGTGGATAAGACGGGTCAAGTGGCAAATAGGCACCACCAGCTTTGAGTATAGCCAGCAGCCCCACTACCATCTCTGGTGAGCGCTCCAGATAGAGGCCAACAGGAACACCCGGATAGACCCCCAGCGCTCGGAGATGATGAGCCAGCTGATTGGCTCGCTTGTTTAGCTCTTGATAGCTCAAAGTAGTCCCCGCTGTCACTACTGCCGGAGCTTGCGGGCGCTCGCGCGCCTGCTGAGCAACAAGAGCCGGTATGCAGACATCGCGCGGATACTCTCGTCTAACTGCGACCCAGAGGCTGGGTGGCTGTTCTGCTTCGCTCGCCAGGAGACGACCGGGATTCTCCTCGATTACACCTCTAGCCACCATTGCTAGCGCAGAGAGTTTGCTACTGTGCAGCTCTTCTTGCTGAAGATCCATATGAATAGTCTGCTCCTACTAAATAAATAAATAAATCATATCCTTATTGCCTCTCCCGGGAGGAGGCTATGATCAGGACAGCCTGCTGATTAAGCGTAGACAGACAGCACCCTTGAGGGCACGTCTTTTGAAAAGTCTCTGAATCCGTTGTGGCTGTAGCTACTCTGAAGTGCTTCAACTCTGCTTACTCTCCTCCCTATCTACCAGGCTCCCTGTTCAGGCAGTGAGTATGAGCGAATGTGTCTTCAAATGAGTTGGAAAGAAGAACGTCAGATAACAGTATACTGCTCTAATGGCTGGGAAGCTCCTCTGGGATGGCTTTTTTAGCTGAATATGATAGCCGTCTTTGTCGGCATTGATGACCGCTTTCTGGCGGACCTAATCCATTGCCGGGGGAGTCCCCTGTTCCGCTGTACTCCAAATGTGCTGACAGGCGGCAATACCCTGACGGATGCCCTCCTGAATAGCGCGATTATTGGCGGGTGTTTGGGTCTGCGAACTGTAGAGATTGGCGTCCCAGCCGTAATAAGCGATGCCGGTAGCTCCATGCTGGCAGAAGCTCTGGCTTTGCTGGACAATATCGGCAGTGCTTGGCAGGGGCCAGCTCAAGCCTGCGCGCGTCGAGGGGCCGCCGAAAGCCTGGGCGATCCCAATCAGCGGTGTCTGGGTGTAGTTCCAGCCTCGTTTCTGCAGGCTAGTGAACATAGCATTCAGAGTGCTGCGCATCGACCAGTCATAGCGGCTGGCTGAGGCATCTTCCTTGGCTTGCAGGACCGTGAAGATGTAGAGACCGATCATGTCGCAGCCCTCGGGAGTGAAGTTAGCCGCCACCTCATCGTGCCAGCCGGTATCAAAACCTGAAGGAGGCGAGGCGCCAAAGCCGCAGATGGCTGGGCGCTGTGGCGTGTATTGCTGGATCAAGTCGTGAAACTTGATTAACAGCTCACGGGCGCTGCCGGGGTCCCACAGCACCCAGTCATCGAGCACCCAGTAACCCAGAATGAGCGGATTGGACTGGGTCTCTTCGAGATGCCGTCTGACAAGCTGGAGCAAAGCCTCTTCACTCGGAATCGGCACGGAGTCCCGTCCGCAGTAAGGATGAGCACCAGGCGGTGGTGGTTTGACCGTCTTTGTGCGGTGGCACTCGTAATACTGCAGATAGCTAGAGATATAGCCATCGATGACCTGCATATGAGCAGCCTGCAGCGCCTGCCCTAGTTGGCTCTCAGGCGAAGGAGGATCGCCGTACTCAAAGACAACCCGCATCCCCAAGGCGGCAGCCTCAGCTACCTCGGCGGGGGTTCCAACGGTGAAGCCGCCGATCAGGTGCAGGTCCTTGAAGCGGCTCTCCTGTCCGCTGGAACCGGAGAAGCGCGGACTGCTGGTTGTCAGCTGAGAAACCAGTGGCGAGTTGGTAATTACCCACCAGGGATGTAGCAGCCAGCCTGCTCCTACCAAGATGGCTACAACCGACACGCTGAGCAGCAAAAAGGCGCGCTTCTGCCATCGATACACCTGCTTCATACGTCTGTCGCTCCCTGCTAGACTTCCGGCGCAATGGCCATGCCAGAACGGCGACCGACCCGGCCTCGCTGCTCTTGAGATCTCCTCGCCGATGACTAAGCCGTCTCGACCTCCTGTTGGCCAAAAAGCTTGGGCAGAAAGGTTTTGGCCAATTCCAGGTTTCCCTCGTAGCTGCGATAGAGCCAGCTTTCCAGCTTCTGCCTGGGTGTTCCTCCCTCGGCCACCCACCAAATGGGGTGTGTCAGGAGCTGAATCGCCTTCCCTTCACGAAAAGCGGCTGACTGCAGCGGATGACCATAGCGCCAGCGCCCTGTTGAATCACTGATATAGGCAAGGTCGCCCCGCTGAGCTAAATGGTAGACCCTATAGATCGGCCTGGCCTCTTCTACCGGAATGCTGGAGAGCGTGCGCGGACTGTGGACGCTGGCGATATCCCGCTTGACATAGGGGTAGAAGTAGGCCAGGATCTCTATTTCGTGAGCAACATCAAGACGCTGACCGTGATAATCCTGTAGATCAATGTGAAGGGCGATGTCATGTCCATAGTTATGAATCTGCTCCAGAAGACGAGCATTTTCTGTGCTAAGTACATTATAGAATGGAGAGGACAGCATCACAAAATACGTGGCCTGGAAGCCTAACTCGTGTTCGACCCGAGCAATCTCCAGTGCTGCTTTTAAGCTGATATCGATATCGTGTCTCAGAAGAAGTATCCGCTCGCCGCTTGCCAGCCGCTCTTCAAGAGCATCAAAAAGCGAGCAACGGTAGCCTCGGCTGGCAAAGGCCGAGAGGAGTTGACGATAGCTTTGTAAAGTAAAGTCTTCCACTGCTCTTCTACCTACTTCTAGTATGAAATGGATAGGCTTGATAGTCTTTCGCTTTCACCGTTTGCTGATCTGCTGGTAGAGTTGCAGTAAGTTTTCCTGTTCCTTCTCCCAATGCAGATCGGAGGAGGCCGCCTTGAGAGCATTCTGGCGCATGGTGGCCAGTGTCTGTGGGCGGGCGAACATCCCGTTAATGGCCCTGGCGATGGCTTGAGGGGTAAGCTCGCTAACCACCTCGCCCAGGCCGTAAGTCTGCACCAGCTCCACTACCGCAGGCAGGGCCGAGGTCAGAACGGGTACGCCGGCCATAATGTACTCGAACAGCTTATTGGGCAGAAACATCCGCACATTCAACGAATAGTCGGGCGAGGCGACCAGTAAGCCCAGGTCTGCCGAGGCTGTCCAACTCAACAGTTCGGCGTAAGGTACTGCCGGCAAGAGCTTCACGCGGTCGCTGACCTGCTCTGCCGCAATCAACCGTTCCAGCTCCTCTGCGGCGTTGCCCAACCCTTTCCCTAGGAGCACGATCACAATCTCGGGATCAAGATAGCGGGCGGCCTTGACCAGAAGATCCAGCGAGCGGTTGGCCTGGAGGCGTCCCTGATAAAGAGCGAGGCGGATCTGAGGTGCAAGGCCAAGGGCCTCGTGCAGCCGTTTGCTAGGTGCCACCTGCTGATAGGGAGGGATATTGCGTACCAGTGCCAGGCGTTTGATCCGGTAGCGACGCTGAAGCTCCTCGACAATTGGTGGGGAGACCGTGATCACGCCATCGCTGGCTGGAATCATGCCCTTCATGAGCAGGGTCAGCAGATGGTGAAGCAAGCGCCGACCCCGGCTCATCGAAGAGAGGGGATGCTCCTCCAGAGGCATTTCGTGAGCCTCAAAGACCAGCCGTTTCCGGCGCAGGCGCGAGGCCAGGTAGCAGGCTGGTAAAGCGGCAACGTCGTGAGCGTGATAAACATCCGCGTCTGTGCTTAGCACCTGCCACGTACCGCGCATGAAGAGAGAGGCAGCTCGCAGTAGGGCGCGACGCTTGAAACGAGATGAGAAGAACTCGGGGGCCAGTCGTACATGCTGCAGAGCAATGCCTTGGACTTGCTCACGAGCAGGTTGCTCTTGCGGCTCCAAATCGACCACGCTGACATGACACCCGGCGGCGCTGAGCGCGGTGGCGGCCCGCATTACTCGTACATCGCTCTTCCCCTGGCCCAGTACATGCATACAGACCCGTAGGGAGGGTAACCCTCCCGGTCGCTCTCCGCTTGAAGCCTCGGCGGCCTTGTTGAGGCGCTGGCTGGCTAACAACTCTGTCAACGCGATTCCTCCTGCTGTGGCGCTGACGCGCTGGCCGGGCTTGCTGGCAGCAGCGCCTGATAGAGTTCAAACAGATGAAATTGCTCACGGTTCCAGTTGAACTCGCGGCGCGCAATTTCCAGAGCGTGCCGGCGCATGCGTTCCAGAGCCTCCTGGTCGTGGATGACCCGATTGATAGTGGCGGCAACGGTGGCTGGGTCTCGCGACGGCTCAACCACTCCCAATTGGTGGGTCTGAATCAGCTCGGCGATTACATCCAGCTGAGAGCTGAGCACGGGAAGTCCGGCCATCAAGTACTCAAAGAATTTGTTGGGCAGGCAGTAGCGGATACTCAGCGAGTAATCAGAGGGAAGCAGAGTCAGACCGAGATCGGCTGAAGCAGTCCAGCTGAGAAGTTCCTCGTAGGGAACGGGCGGCAGCAGTTTCACCCGCTCCTCTACCCCAAGCTCGGCGATTAGCTGCTGCAGTTTCTGTTGTATTGGCTCGCGGGCGGCCCCAAGCATGACAATCACGACGTCTGACTCTAGAAATGGAGCGGCCCGCACGAGCAGATCGAGGCCGCGATTTTCCTGCAAATTTCCCTGATAGAGCGCAATGCGGGTGTCATTTGATAAACCTAATTTTTCTCGTAAAATGTTGCTGCGCTCGACCTGCTGGTAAGGTGGTACATTGCGCAGGAGCGTGACACGCTGGCCGCCGTACTCGCGCTCGATGAAGGAGGCGATAGGCGGTGAGACAGCGATTACCCCCTGGCTGTGTCGAATGAGATAGCGCAGCACACGACGCGCAATTGCCAGGAGGCGAGGCCAATGCTGGACTGCTCGATCAGACAGTGGCAGTTCAGGTGAATCGAAGATCAGGGGCTTGTGTCGCAGTCTGGCTGCCACAAAGGTGGCTGGTAATGCATGCTCCACAAATGAATGATAGATGTCTGCCTCTTCCCGAAGAAGATAGAGAATACTTAATAGATTAATGCGGAGCAGCTTCACCAGGAACCAGGGCTTAAAGCGCGTTGGAGTAAACCAGGCGGGCATGAGAAGATGTTTCAGCCTGATCCCCTGGTGAATCTCCTCGCGGGGAGAGGTGTGTGACCCGACAACGTCCACGATTGTGACCTGCAGACCTGCCTCCTTCAGAGCAGTGGCGGTACGCCATAGACGGGCATCGCCGATGGCTGGAGCAAACCTGAGCATGACAACGCGCTGTCCCTGAAAAAGCGGCGTGAGGTCAACAGCCACAGCTGGGGCTTCAGATACCGTAGTCATAGGCTTCCTTTCACTCTCCTTCCGGGAATGGAATGGCGCAGGCGAGCAAGCTGCTGTAGTGGCAGACGAGCCAGTACCAGCAGAATGACGGCGTAGGCCAGCCAGGCCAGCCCGTAAAGAACGGCGCTGCTCAGCGGATCGAGACCTTGGGCGAGGAACGCCGCGATGAAGTAGAGGGCGATCCCGATGGCCAGCACGCAGAGAAAGAAGCCGATCTCGAAGGGCACTGGATACATCTGGTTGTTCACCAGATAAGCGAGGAACGAGAGAAAAGCGTAGGCCAGCAGCGTTGAGAGGGCCGCGCCTAGTGCGCCACTGAGGGGAATGAGTACCACATTCAACACCACGTTAAAGATAGCTGCCTCTGCTGTCAGAACTACTGCGTACCATGTTCTTCTCTTGATCGATATTCCCACATTGAAGACGTTGTAAATGCCGTAAAAGACCATAGACATGGCCACTAATGAGACCACAGGCGAGGCTCCCTGGTAGCTGGCGGGGAAGAGAACCTCTAGCAAAAACTTCCCGGCCAGTGAGAGGCCAAAGGCGGCCAGCAAAAGGACCACACTGAACCAGCGGAAGATCAGTCTGAAGATCTGTGGTGCATCGCGGCGACGAGCTACAGAGAACATCGTCGTCGGCCAGGCCAGGTTGAAAGGTGAGATAACCAACACGCCCAGGACGTTGCCCAGCGTATAGGCAATCGAGTAGCTGGCGGTTTCGGCCAGAGAGCCAAAGCGGCTCAGTAGATAGCGATCTGAGAGCTGCAGCACCCAGACGGACACGAAGCTTGCTACCAGTGGTACGCCGAAAGACAACATATTGCGCGCCATCTCTCGGTCGAAGGTCAGGCCCGCTTCCCAGAGGATCACGGGCAATATGCCGAAGACGACGATGGCATAACCGCTGGCTGTGCCTAGCAAGGCCCCGGTCATGCCCAGATGCATGGGTCCCACGTAGAGCAAGGTTGCGACAAGGCCCACGAGCAGATTAGCGATCGAAAGTGTCGCATAGAGCGCAGGACGGTTCTCCGCTCGCAGCCAGGCCAGGCCCGGCACGCTCAAATTCTGCAGCAGCACCACCAGAGCTGCTGCCTGCACTGGCGCTGTCAGAAGGGCTGACTGGAAGAGGAGCAAGGCAATGAAGGCTGCGCCTAACGACATGGCCAGGGTGGCCACAATCGAGATCGCCAGCAGAAGCCCCACCAGTGTCGAGAGCACGCGCAGGCGCTCGCTGCGCGATTCATAGTCGTAGCCATAGGCGCGAAAAAAAGCATTCCCCAGGCCGAGCTGAGTGATGCCAGCGATCAGCGAGATAGCTGAGAGCAGCACGGAGAGAGCACCGTACTCGTCGCGCGAGAGTGCATGCGTCAGAAAAGGAGCCAGCACCAACGAGGTCAGCGGCCCAGCCAAAGAGGAAAGGGCATAGATCCCACTGCTCTTGAGCAGAGTGCGCAGCTGACCTACATAGTCATTGCGCTTCTCGTGGGCTGGCGCTGGAGTACTGGGCCCTGGAGTTGTTGGCTGGGCCGGCTGCACTGGTCGAGCGACCTGCACCGCTGGCGCCGGCTGATAGCTTGGCGCAAACTGTGGATATTGCGGCCCCGGGTAGGCTGGGTAGGGCTGTGGTGTTGTTGGCTTCAATCCTCAACTTCCCCCTCTAGGCCGGTACGAGCCACTGTTTCTGTAATGATCTGCTCCAGATCTGCCCAGCCAGAGGCCCGGAGCAGGACCCGCCGGAAAGCCTCGGGACTGTGCCGATCGGCAATATAGGCCCGGGCTGCCTGACCCATCTGGTGGCAGAGAGCAGGATTGGCAAGCAAGCGTACGAGCGCGCTGGCGGTCTCCTCTATATCAGCTGGTCTTACTGCAATGCCGCGTCCCTCGGAGAGCAGCAGCGCATTCGAGGGCGGACGAGTTGAAGCGATCACTGCGCAGCCTGCGGCCATTGCCTCCAGTACGGCCATTGAGAAGCAAGCACCGCGGGTACTGGTGTAGAGAAAAATATCGCTGATCGAAAGGAGACGGGCAATCTCAGGCGCAGACAGCTCGCCCCAGAGGGCACAATGCTCCTGGAGCTGGAGCTGATCGATCGTCTGCTCAAGCTCCGGGCGCAGAGGTCCATCGCCGGCGATGATCAGGCGCACCTTAGCTCGGGCGCTTGGCTGTAAATGCTCCAGAGCGCGGGCCAGGCTGGCCAGCGCGAGATCAAGGCCTTTCTCTGGCGTGAGGCGGCAGGCGATGGCCACAACCATATCGTCCTGCCTTAGCCCATGTTCTTGGCGGCGACGCGCGCGCTCCTCCTCGGAAGGCACTGGATAGCGCTCGATATTGATCATGCTGGCGAAGCGCACCACGCGGCTGGCAGGGATGCCGAAGCGTGCTGCCATCGTCTCCACGCCATCGCCCGCCACACCTGGCACCAGGTACTGGTCAACACATCGGGCTGCTAAGCGGAGCATCAGGCGATAGGAGGGCCAGTAGCACCACTCCTGCACACGCCCGATAAAGCGGCGTAGGCGGCTACGGTGGGCGAGCAGACGCCTGCGCTCGGCCAGGTGTAGTGGATGAATATCTTCCTGGAGCAGCGTCAAATGACCATGATCAATACAAACCACGCGTGCACCGGCCAGACGTCCCAGTGGGGCGGAGAGCAAGGCAGAGAAGACCGCATCCTGCGGCAGTACAAGGTCAAAAGCTGTCCCCTGGCGCAGCAAGGCAAACAGCTTGGCGGCGCCGGTCAAGACATAGAACCAGACGAATGGGAAATGGGAGGCGCCCATCCAGGAGCGGCCAAAGCGATGGATTATGTACCTACCGGTCTCCTGGTCAGTAATGGCTCGTGTGAGATATTCCATCCTCCAATGACCCTGCATGGCCTCCTCAATGCCTTCCAGGACCGTGAGCACCCCGCCGATGGCTGGAAAAGCCGGGAGAGGGACACAGACGCGCAACTGATTGGAGGAGGCCACCGGGCGTGGAAAAAGGCGTGGTTGCCAGCAACGCCAGAGACGTGCATTCAAGGAATGCCGGATATGCCACCAGCGGTAGCGCAGGCGGCACTGCCAGCTTCTCGCATAGCGTCGCCAGCGCTGGAGGGCGCGGGCACAAACCTCGCTCTTCGTCGAGGTCGCCAGGGCATCCAGCAAAGCAATCTGGAGAGTTAGCTCCTGGGGCGTTGCCAGATGGCGCGCCAGGTCACGATAGGGCCAAAAAGGCCCGGAGAACTCACTTAAACTCTGCTCAAAGGTAGTAAGAGCTTGCTGGAAAAGCTGTCGACTTGTCTCATCGCAGGCGGGCCAATACTGTATCAGTTCATGGAGGCTGAGCAAGGCCAGAACCATACCGTTGAAGCTGTGGGTCGCCGGATAAAGCGCCAGCTCCTCAAAAAAGACCCCGTCTGCATAGAGAGGGGAGCAAATACCTCCATCCAGGATATCGCGACGGAAAGTCTCCAGACAGCGCTCCAGCGCCAGTGCATAAGCCTGATCGCCAGTCATACTCAGAGCGCGCAGTAAGACGGCCAGGGCGCAGCTCTGCATAGGGGCGGAGAGGCAAAGCGCCGGCCTGCCACCGGGTCGAGTCGAGACTAGCAGCCAGCCGCCAGCTCCATTGCCGAGAGGCTGCTCCAAAGCGAGCAGGTGCCTGGCCTCCTCAAGGAAGAGATTCCCTTCCTGGCGATCGCCGCTCTCTAGATAGCGATTCCAATGGTCCAGAGCGCGCCAGGCTGTTTGTAAGGCGGTCGTACTGGCGGCCAGCGAATTGCTCAGGCTTAGACAAAGCTCTAGAACCGCCGCAGGATAGGGGCCGGGCTGCTGAGGCCAGCCGCCTTCCTGACGCTCACTACCACTACGCACTTTTTCATATTCATAAGAGATAGACATTGATTTTCTCCAGAAATGCATCTGTCAGTTAGAAGAGATCAGATATATTAATCGCGCATGGGCGTATCCGTCATAGCGGAAGTGGGGGCCAGGCTAGCCAGGAGCAGAGGAGAAGAGAGCAGGCCCAACATCAGCCAACCGAAGCAGGCCAGGGGTGGCAAAGTCCAGCCATTGATGCTGATACTATTGATGCATAGCGCTCCAACGGCAGCCAGGCCACCGGCAAGCAGTGCGCGATGGCGCTGATCGCAGAGACGCCAGGTGCGCCAAGACTTCCACAGGTAGCAGATCAAGAGTGCGAGAAAGACTGCTAGGACCGGCAGGCCGCCCATCGCACCAAATTCCAGATAGGAATCGTGGGGATGAGCCAACGGCACATACTGAAGTGGAGAGCGATAGGGGTCTGAGACCTGCATATAGATGCTCAAGCCGAAACCCACGCCTGTGAGCGGATAGGCCATGATCACATTCAACGCCGTTTCCCAGGCTCCCAGGCGCAGCGATAGCTCTCCCTGGCCTGTCAGATGGGCGAACAGGAGCTGGAGCTGATCGAAGAAGAAAAGAATTAAGATGAGTGAGACGAGAAAGATGCTCAGAGCGATCTGCAGGCGTAGCTTCCAGCTGTCCACGAAGAGCAAGAAGAAGATCAGGCCGCAACAGGCAGCTACCCAGGCGCCACCGCTAAATGTGAATAGCAGCGCAGGTCCAATCAGTAGTGCCTCACCCAGGTAGAGCAGGCGGGGGAGCCAAGAGCGACTGTGCGCATAGAGGCCCAGAGGAATGAAGAGAACGAAGGCGAAGAAGGTCCCATTCCAGTTCGGGTCTATAAAGAAGCCCCCTACGCGTTGTACGCCGGTATCGCCAAGAGTGAAATTCGAAACGCTCTTCAGGAATGGGTCATGGAGGGAGGTGCCCAGGAGAAATTTACCTGTCAGCGCGATTACAATCGTATGAGCAGCGATCAAAGCGCCAAAGGCTGCCAGCAATTCCAAGACCAACCAGAGGCTTTTCAGATCGCGTGCCGTGTTCAGACCCAGCCAGAAGAAAAGGAAGGAACCAGCGATGACATTCGGATAATAGAAGAGAGCATCATCCAAATTTGTGGCTCCGCGTAGGGAGGGAAAGAAAGTCAGGCCCAAAAAGAGGAGCCAGAGCCAGAGTGGACGAGGTTCGGCCCAAGGACGCTGCTGTGAGCGACCGAGGAAGAACACTAGCAAAAGAACGAGCGCCAGCAGCTGAGCTGTCGCGATGAGGGACATATAGAAATCAAGGTAGAGATGAATCAGGGCAACGGCCACCGCCAGAATCTCATCGCAGCGCAGGTAAAGCAGCAAGACTAAAAATAGCAGGCCGGCGATCAAGGCTGTTGACATCGAAGCGGCCTGGCGGGTCACACTGGTGGAAGGAATGACTGTCCCGACGAGTAAAGGAGCGAACACTTCCAACATGCCCACCAGGATCAAGGCCCCGATAAGGAGAGCAGCAAGCCCTGTGGAGGGAGCGATCAGCTCCCTCCGTCCACGCTCGCTTGATATTGATCGCTGGGTTGTCTTCTGAACGATGCTCATAGCCCTTATCGCTCTCCGCGCTGTCTATGCGGTTCTATTGAAGGCATCTCCAGCGTTTTCAGTTCAGTGATATCGGAGCCACGCTGTCCTGGACGTGGAGCTGGTCCTTCGATTGCCTCCGCTGGAGCGTTGGGACTGCCGGGACGCTCGCGTGTCAGGCGAGGGCGAGCTGGGACAGGCGGGCTTTTCCCTTCCGACCCTGATCCGATCCCCGTCGCGGGGGTCATGACCCGCTGGACCTGAGCAGGAGTGGCTGGCTCCGTTAGTGACTGACTTGACCCGGTGCGCTGCTGGCTAGCCGTTGCAGGCATCCCTGTCGGCTGTGGTGCAGGTGGTTGATTTACTCCCCTTGCTGCAGCTGGAGAGTGCTCTCTTCCCGTCAGCACGGCCTGCTGGTGTTCCTGTCCCCATCGGTTGCTTGCTAGTGCCGCTCCTACCTCTTCACT
Source organism: Thermogemmatispora sp. (assembly GCF_019683635.1). Lineage (GTDB taxonomy): Bacteria > Chloroflexota > Ktedonobacteria > Ktedonobacterales > Ktedonobacteraceae > Thermogemmatispora. The sequence continues at coordinate 15,795 of NZ_JADGIA010000106.1, forward strand.
GGACTCATCGCCTGCTGCCTGGTAGTAGTAAGGGGTAATACTACCGCGCTGCTGTTGCTGCTTATTGATGACACAACCGATGATGCGTACGCCTGTCTGGCGCAGAAGGGCACGCGCCTGTCGGATGTGCTCTTTCCGAGCGCGCGTGATGTCGACCACTAAGAGGGCGCTATCGACTCGTGACGCCAGGATACTGGCATCGGCCAGGCCTAACAGCGGCGGTGCATCGAAGATCACGATATCGAAATAGTAATCCGCCAGGTTTGATAGCAGGTTGCGCATGGCCTGCGAATCCAACAACTCGGGCGGATTTGGAGGGAGATGCCCGGCTGGCATCAGCCAGAGATTAGCAGTACTGGTCTCATAGAGGAAGCTATCGAGAATGCCTCCCTGCTCGGTTGGGCGCTTGCGTGAAGACGAGACGCTTGGCAGGGGCGTCGTGGATGACTGACTCATGGCCATAATAGCGCTGCTCAGGCCGGCTTCGGCAGCGGAGACCCCAAAGAGGCGATGCAGCATTGGGCGGCGCATGTCTGCATCCACAAGCAGGGTACGCTTCCCCGCCTTAGCCATAAAAATAGCCAGATTCGCGGCGACCGTGCTCTTGCCCTCTCCCGGCACAGAGCTGGTGATTAAGAGATAGTTGACAGGTGTATCAATAGAGCAGAAACCGATATTCGTGCGGAGGATGCGATAGGATTCAATGAGGCCAGCATGCTCCTTGGGGTTAAAGACCTCTTTCTCCTCCGAGGAGCGCACTCGCCAGACGGTCGCGAGAACAGGGTAGCCGAAGAGCTGAGCCAGCAGCTCGCCGGTGCGCACCCGTGTATCAAGCTGTTCCAGGAGCAGCGCTAGTAGCACGCCGATGAGGAGGCCAGTTACTAGTCCTGCCCCGGTGTTGAGTAGGATACGCGGCTGAGCTGGGCTGGTTGGGGGAGAGGCCTGCTGGACAACACGCAGGAAATTCCCGTTTTCCGCTTCGGTCAACTCCAGTTGAACAAGGGCATCTTGAACCTGGGAATAGCGGTCCTGCAGGGCTTTGAGCCGGGCTTGCAGCATACTGATCTGCTGCTGGTCATTAGTGGCACTCTCAATTTTGCTGATCTGATTGCTAACGCTGTTGATTTGTTGTTCTGTAGAACTAAGCTCTTGTTGTAGCTGCTGTTGAGAACGTTGATTGTCTTGCTGGATAGCGGCATCTTGTTGCTTAATAAATGTCTGAGCTATATCATTAGCCAGGGCTGCGGCCCGCGTTGGACTTTCATCCAGGACAGAGATCTTGAACAGCTGTGTATTTGTCTCTGTGGTAGTGGAGACACGCGTGGCCAGAGTGGAAGCGCTCAGGCCTGGATAATGGGAAGCCACTTCTGTCAGGACTGGCTGGCTCGTGACCAGTGTCGCCTCGGTATCGACGAGCTGGTCGCTGGCCAAAAGATTATTATAGTCAGCCAAATTGTTACCCGTGCGAACGGTGACTTGCATGAGGACCGACGCCTGGTAGAGGGGAGTCATCAGCTTGCTGGCGATCAGGGCCCCGATGCCGACCGCCATGCAGCAGATGGCAACCAGCCACCAGCGCTTGGCTAGCACGGCTGCGTACTGAGCAATCGTCATTCTAGGTGTTCCTCTCTTGCAGATACCTTTGCCCTGTCTTTGCTTTCATTGTTATATGTATCGATCCTGGCTGAGAATTGTAAACTTCTGGGGAAAGAGTGGTAAGAAGGTCCTGTTCCCCGCATGAGCAGATTCGGTGCCGGGCTGGGCCAGGACTGATTCCTCTTCTTCCCAGAAGCACCGGGCTATCTGCCTGCCTCCTTTCGTGCAGAGGTTGCTGCACCAGAGTGCTGGCTCTTAACATCTGAAGCACTTAGACACCGCGCAATTTGATCACTTCAATAATCGTTCTCAAAAGAATTAGAATGTCTATCATATATGATTGATGTTTGATATAATAGAGATCATATTGTAGCTTTTCCAGCGCCTGCTGACTTGTAAAAGTATAGTGATACTTGACCTGAGCCCAGCCTGTCAGGCCCGGGGGAACACTCAGCCGGCAGC
>NZ_JADGIA010000331.1 GCF_019683635.1 Thermogemmatispora sp.
CAGTATCCCCAAGCGGATCGACCCCCCTGCCACCTGGCTGTGTAGTAGTCGCGGTCGGCTTCCGGTTCCTTTCAGTATCCCCAAGCGGATCGACCCCCCTGCCACCTGGCTGTGTAGTAGTCGCGGTCGGCTTCCGGTTCCTTTCAGTATCCCCAAGCGGATCGACCCCCCCTGCCACTCGTCTGGCCGGCGCGCGTCTGGACCAAGAGATCTCTCCTTTCAGTATCCCCAAGCGGATCGACCCCCCTGCCACACGAGCAGCTCGGACAGCTCCTCGGCCCGGTCGGACCCTTTCAGTATCCACAAGAGGATCGACCCCCCTGCCACTCATGCGCCCGATTCCGATCCCGCTGTTTGATCAGGAGACTTTCAGTATCCACAAGAGGATCGACCCCCCTGCCACGGGGCGCGTGTTGCAGATCATCGGTCTTGATGCGAACTTTCAGTATCCCCAAGCGGATCGATCCCCCTGCCACGTAGCGGGGCGTCCGGTGCGTCCAGCAGCTTGGCCCTTTCAGTATCCACAAGAGGATCGACCCCCCTGCCACCCACGAGCGGCGCGAGAGACTGAGCCTGCTGCTTAACTTTCAGTATCCACAAGAGGATCGACCCCCCTGCCACGACTCCCATCCATGCTCACAACGTGGCGCGTCTCTGCTTTCAGTATCCCCAAGCGGATCGACCCCCCTGCCACCAAGACGAGCAGCCAGATGACGAGCTTCGACGCGAAACTTTCAGTATCCCCAAGCGGATCGACCCCCCTGCCACCGCAGCCAGCGAAGCAGGGTCGGAGATACTTCTCACATATCTTATAACGAACGAGGCCCCATTTTTGGCATCTGAGAGCCTCGTTATTTCCCTCCTCCAGCCACCAACATCTATCGTATCACGACCTTTCTCGAAACTCGTTTTTTGCAAGCCGCAAGGGGCAAGTTTCGAGAAAGCAACAACAGATTTCTCATCATAAAAGCAGCAGAAGATGTGCGATTCTGACCTAATGCGGTCAGATTCTGACCGCATTAGGGTGGTACTCTCGGAGAGTTTCGAATCGGCCTCTCAAATGGGCCATTTTTTGGCCAGGCTCCCTTTCCTCCCTCTATCTCTCCCAAAAACAAAAAGCGCGCAGGCCAGGTCCTACCCGCGCTTACCCCCACCCTGGGAGCAAGGAGCCACAAGATGAGGAGGCAAGGAAAGCCATATTCGCGGTCTGTCGGACCGTGCTGCGCGTGGCCCTCAGCCGCGCCGGCTAGGCTAGGAGAGGCTCGCCTGCTAGAGCAGACGGAGCATTCTGTTGAGCCGGGCAACGCAAGGCAGGCGCTTCCATTGCTGCAAGGCTTGGGCCAGCCGATGGACTGCCCTGAGCGCTCGCGGTGAGCGCGCCTGGCAGGCACATATCAGCGCCTCTTCTGCCAGCGAGCAGGCTTCTTCAAGCTCCCCCTCGCGCGCAGCCACGTGGGCCAGGTCCACCAGTACCAGCGCCCGGCGCCTGGTGGGAGCTGCAGGAAGCCACTGCAGTGCCTGCTGTAGCGAGGCTCTGGCCTGGGAGAGGGAGCCAAGATAGAGGTAGCAGCGACCTTCATAGGCCGCACAGGCGCTGAACTGGAAGCCCGTCCAGCGCTGATCAGGGCTTTGCTCGGCCTGACTCTGATCCAGCCAGCTATGGACATGTTCCAGCGCCCGTTCGCAGCCGGAACGATCCTGTTCTTGGGCCAGCACTTCTGCGCGCATCATTTCCAGCCAGGCCAGGCTTTGGCCGCTGAGCTGGCTGCTTTGCCCTAATGCCAGCGCGTGCCCTAGGGTCGGCAAGGCTGCTTTGCCTGCTCCCTGATAGACCAGCAGCCAGGCCTGCCGGCCCGCAGCCAGCGCCCAGAGGGCTGACTGCTCTCCCTCGCGAGCCAGCTCAATGGCGAGTCGATAGGAGGTGGCGGCGCGCTCTGCGTCGTGCTGATCCAGGGCAATTTCGCCGAGTATTTGGGCGCTATTGCTACAGACCGCAAGCAGCCGCCGTTGAATAGCCAGCGGTTGCTGAGCATGCAGCAACTGGGTCAGGGTCATCAGATGACCTGAGACTGCGTGTAGCAGATCGCTTTTAGCCAGCGAGGAGCGATATAACTCCCAATAGAGGTCGGTGACGGCCTCTAGATGGGCCAGGGTGGCAGCGTCGGTACGGGAGGGCCGCCTGAGCGCCAGCGCCAGGCGTTCCCAGGCCTCTGCTTCGAGTAGCTCTTGCGTGGTCCTGTGCAGCCAGGGGGCTGCCGTTACCAGCGGTAGCAGCAGTTGCTGTAATAAGGCACGCCTTAGACGATCGATGGTGGTGGCTCCTTCCCCGAGAACGGTGAGTAATGTGGATGCCTCGCCGGCTTCGGCTTCTGCGCTCTGAGTCCATTCTAGCAGATGAGGGCCACCCTCGAAAAGGGATCGGCAGACAAGCAGTTCGGGAGGACATGCTAATAGCCTGGCTATGGCTTCCAGACGCTTCCTGGGAATTCGCACGCGCCCAGCACAATAATCGAAGAGGGTTCTTACAGGAATGCCCGTCTCGCGGGCAACTTCAGTAATGGTCAGGCCTGCCTCTTTGATGGCGGCCCGCAGGTGATTGGCATGATTGGGCGTCTTCTCACGCATAGTGACAGCCTCTTCTCAGGGCCGGCCTGGATGTGGCCAGCAGAGTTGCACGCTTTCTGCAGGGATTCTGCACAGATGTCACCGTCAAGGGGCATGCTCGTCCGGCCCGATGACCTATACTTCCAATGATGAAGTCAGGAAAAGAATAGCATGTTTCTCTTTGTGTGAAAAGATGTTCTTGTGTAAAAAGAGGTTGCTTTATCTGAGAGAGAGAACAGGCATACTGCTGAGCAGCGAAGCCTACAAGTGGAAAGAGTGTTTGTCAGAAAGGAGGCATGGACATCATGCGCCCAGGACCCACCATTCTCGTAGTTGACGATTCGCCGGTCTGTCGGACCGTGCTGCGCGTGGCCCTCAGCCGCGCCGGCTACCAGGTCCAAACGTGCAGCGACGGCCTCAGCGCCCTCTCG
>NZ_JADGIA010000107.1 GCF_019683635.1 Thermogemmatispora sp.
GCGTGGCCGGAGGCGGAGACCTGGCGAGACTGCGATTGGGGCGGCGTTGAGAGCAGGCGAGCGGGAACCAGCAAGCGAGCCGGATCGGCCTGGGCGCCCACGCGAGCGCTCAGCGTATAAGTGCGCTGCAGCGTATGCGTCGCCGGGACAATCTGCACCCTGGCCGAGAGCAGCAGCCCTCGACTCAGTGGCAGCCCGCTCATCAGCAGCAGGGCGGCCAGCAGGATTGCCAGCGAGATCAGCGCCAGTTTTCCCAGGCCGCGCCTGCCCCAGCCCGTCAACCAGGCGAGCGGCGTTCTGCGGGGCGAAGCGGGCAGACCGGTTGTCCCTGCGTCCAGGGCGGCCAGCGCCCGTGTCTGCGCGCCTTCCTGGCTGGCTGGCCGGTCCGTCGGGCGAGGCGAGGGACGAGAGAGGCGCGACGAACCAGAGGGGCGAGCCAGTTCGATGATGCCGGGGCCGCTGGCCTGCACCGCTGATGAGACAAGCGCAGGACCGGTCTGCCGTTCAGGGGTTCCCCGGCCAGCGCCAGAGGCAGGAGGTTGCAGAGTTGGCCCGTAGCCTGATGGGCCGGGTGGCGTCCAGCGCTCCCTGCTCCTCTCCGCGGGAGGCTCAGCCGGTCGCGAGGCAGCCGGCCATCTCCAGTCACTGCCCGGCGAGCCTCTCCCCAGACGCTCCCCCTCATCCGCCGCGGCGAGCCGCGTCTGCAGGTCGGGCGTTCGCGCCCCTGCGGTATCCCAGAGCGGTGACCCGCAGTCCGCATCGTCTTCCGCCGGGCCGGCGCCGGTCTCATCGTCCAGCCCGGCCATCAGCCCCGTCTCGCCGAGATCCTGGCCGGGGCCGGGGCCGCCAAAGGGACGGAAGGCATGCAGCGCGCGCACAAAGCTCGGCACATCGGCATAGCGGTCCGTGCGCTCCTTGGCCAGCCCGCGCAGGATCGCCGCCTCGATCGGGGCCGGCAGATGCGGATTATAGACCCGTGGCGGCTGTGGCTCCTCCTGCGTATGGCGATACATCAGCACCAGAGCATCGTGATCCTCAAAGACGCGGTGGCCGGTCGTCAGCTCATAGGCCAGGCAGGCCAGGGCATAGACATCGCTCTGGCGGGAGACCTGGCCGCGGAACTGCTCGGGGGCCATATAGGCGGGCGTGCCACTCACGCTGGCCTGTTCCAGACTGCGCGAGCCGAGCAAGAAAGCGATCCCGAAATCGGCCAGCAGGGCCTCACCGTGGTCGGTGAAGAGGACATTTTCAGGCTTCAAATCGCGATGGATCACCCCGCGCTCATGGGCATAGTGGAGGGCCTTGCCGACCTGGGCCACAATGGCCAGGGCCTCCTCCAGCGGCAGCGGGCGACCCGAGGCGCGGCGCAGCCGGTCGCGCAGAGAGCCGCCGGCGGCGTAGAGCGTCACCAGATAGGGGAAACCCTCCTCATCGATGCCGGCATCAACCAGCGGCAGAATATGGGGATGGTGCAGTTCTTCCAGCAGGCGGGCCTCTTCGATAAAGCGAGCGCGAATCTCGGGAGAATCGAGAGGAGTGAACAGGCGTTTGAGGGCTACCGGGGGGCGCGACTGCAGAATCAGATGGCGGGCCAGATAGACGGTACTGAAGCCACCACGCCCGAGGCGGCGTAGCAAGAGATAATTGCCGATGCGAGCGCTGGCAGCTTGCTGTCGTGTGATTTCCTGATGCCCGTCCTCGTCAGGCCCCTGATCGCGTGTCATAGACGAAAGCCCTCCCCGGCCTCGTATACGAGCACAGCCAGATAGATAGACAGAGATAGATAGAGAGACAGAGAGGCAGGCAGGCGCTGCCCGAGCGAAGCAGTTGGCTGGCGAACGAGAGGGGCAGAGCCTGGTTCGTCATCGTCTCCTGGTGGCTGCTGGCCGAGCTGCTCTGTTGTCGTTGCAGTTGCGCGAGCGTACAGGATGGAGCAGCCTGGAGCCTGGGCTGTTTGGCCAGGGCAAGGCCGTGCAGAGCCGTGTCGCGTCGTCTGGCCCAGTCCTGGTTATGGCCACGGGAGCGGCCAGGCGGTCAGGAGCGGACAACGATCCGCGCATGCGCCAGTCAGATCAGTCTTGCCTCTCACTTCTCACTATCTTGTAGTATACCACGTACTTTCAGTATCCTCGTGCGGATCGTCCCCTCTGCTGAGGCCCCAATTTGGCATCTGAGAGGCTCGTTTCCCCTCCTCCTTCGCGTCCAGCATACATCGTCTTACGACCTTTCTCGAAACTCGTCTTCTGCAAACCGCAAGGGGCGAGTTTTGAAGAGGCAGCATGGCATTTTCGAGTATACCACAGGCAGTAGCGCTGCGTCCAGAGGCCAATGCGGTCAGAATCCGACCGCATTTCTGGCCAGCCCTCGCCGAGTTTCGAATCAGCCTCTCAAAAAGGCCATATTCACGGCGGACTGCCTCACTCAGCGCTCCCCGCTCGCCATCGGCCCAGGCTGCCCACCGCGCCGGCCCGGTTTCACCATCAGCAGCGGCCCTCTATCGACAAACATATATTTGGAGCATCACGTACAATATAAGTAATCCTTCTGGTTACTGGAAGGCTGCACCCACCGGCTCCGGCGGAGTGGGGGCTCCGCCGGAGAGGCCGGTGTGGGTGGTCGGCAGGGTTGCAAGCGCTCGCGCGCTGATCTTGTCGCCGCCGACGGCCCGATGGTCCTGGCCAGCCAGGCCGGAGGAGAGGAGCAGGAAGGACAAGGGGATGTACCTGCCCTGGTCACTGTTCCATGTGTTCGTCTGCCTCACCCGAGCAAAGGAGCCGCCCCAATGGCGACCTACCTGGAACGTCACGTAGCCATCGACAGGAGCCGCTTGCTGGACTATGCCCTGTCCTACGCGCGGCACGGCTGGCGCGTTGTTCCCCTTTACGAGCGCCTGCCCGACGGGCGTTGTGCCTGCGAGCGTCCGAGCTGCAGCGTGCCGCACCCGCGTGTTCCCACGCTCGCCTGTGCCACCACAGATGAGGAAGAGATCCGCCGCTGGTGGCGCCTGGCTCCGCGGGCGGGCATTGGCGTCGTCATCACAGGCCGGGATGGCAGCGAGACCCTACTTCCCATTCCCGGCACCAGCGGGCCATAGCCAGGCCCGCCCTGATACCCGGCCCTAAGCAAACGGGAGGGCCAGCAACCACAGCTCTACAGGCTGGGCAGGGACGCCCACCCTTTGCAGCGCGTTCCTGGCGAACGAACAACCTCCCGGCCTCCTCTCTTCGTTGCAGAGATCCCTGTCCTCGCTCAGAGGGCGGGGGTCTCTTTCTCTTTCTCTTTCATCGTCAGCCGCTCCGCCAGATCGCTTCCCCCTGTTCCTCCCCTTGCCAGACGCGCTATCATCTGATCAAACGGGAAGCGCGCCCGGGCAGATCCACGCCCGCGGCACGTCCTCCCCTGCGCCGACTCGTGCCAGCCTCTCTTCAGCCACCTGCCTGGTCTGGCCCACCGCGCGCATCGAGGTCGAGTCGGCGGCCATCACAACCCTGACAGATAGAGAGGAGCACCGCCCATGCATCCCGACAAAGCCGCTCGTCTGCGGGCACTGCAGCGACACGAGGAGCGCCTGCAGCGGCGCATCACGCACCTGGACGCGCGCAGCAATCGCTACTCATGGCTGCGCGTCCTCGTCTTCGCCGTTAGCCTGATCAGCGGCCTCGCCCTCGGCCTGGCCCTGCGCTGGTGGCTCGGCCTCCTCAGCGTCGCCCTCGGCCTGATCCTCTTCAGCGTCCTGGTCGCCCAACACCGGCGCCTCGAAAGCCACCTCAGCCGCCTGCGGCTCCTCTCGCGCCTGCTCCACGACCAGCAAGCGCGCCTGCTCGTCGACTGGCAAGCCATCGCCCCCCTCCCTGGTGGGCGTGACCTCTACGACAGCGATGCCACCCATCCCTTCGACCTCGACCTCGACATCAGCGGGCCGCGCTCGCTGCACCGTCTCCTCAACACCGCCACCACCCGCGAGGGGGCCTTGCTCCTCAAGAGCTGGCTGCTAGAGGAAGCCCCCGACCTGGCCACCATCCAGCGCCGGCAAGCCCTGGTCGCCGAACTGACTCCCCTGCGTCTCTTCCGCAACCGGCTCCAGATCGAGGCCCACCTGGCCGGCGGAGCCAGTGGACTGGCGCGCGGCAGCCAGCTTCTGCGTCGGCTCCAGCAAGAGCCGCCCAAAGCCCGGCTCCGGCAGGACCTCACCTACATGGGCAGCCTCAACCTGCTCACCCTGCTGCTGCTGGCCGGGCAGCTCACCCTCCATCTGCCGCCCTGGTGGCTCCTCAGCGCCGCCCTGAGCATCCTCTTCTTCCTCCTGCGGCGCGGCGACGCCGGCGACCTCTTCGACGAAACCTTTGAGCTACAGAGAGCCTGCGCCCAGCTCAGCGCCATCTTCGCCTACCTCGAACGGCGCCACTTCCCACAGCAGCCCCTCGTACAGCAGCTCTGTTGCCCCTTCAGCCAGAGCGAGAGCAACCAGCTCAGTCCGTCCCAGGCCCTGCATCGTCTCTCGCTCCTGCTCAGCCTGGCCTCCTTCGGTCAGAACCTGCTCCTGACCCTGCTGCTCCACCTCGTCACGCCCTGGGAATTCCTCATTGCCCTGCGCCTCGAAGCCTGGAAAGCCCGCCTGCTCCGGCACCTGCCGCGCTGGCTAGAGACCTGGTTTGAGCTAGAGGCTCTCTGCTCCCTGGCCACCTTTGCCGACCTCAACCCCGACTACCACCTGCCTGAGTTCATCCCGCCCGCCGAAGCCGGGACCCCGTTCCTCTACGAAGGCCAGGGGCTGGGCCATCCCCTGCTGCCGCCCGCCAGCAAAGTCGTCAACGACTTCACCCTGCGCCAGATCGGGAGCATCGCCATCATCACCGGCTCCAACATGGCTGGCAAAAGCACCTTCCTGCGCACCGTCGGCATCAACCTGGTCCTGGCCAACGCCGGCGCCCCCGTCGACGCCATCCGCCTGCGCCTGACGCCCCTGCGCCTCTTCGCCTGCATCCGCATCAGCGACGCCCTGACCGAAGGCGCCTCCTATTTCTACGCCGAGGTGCGGCGCCTGCGCGCCCTGCTGGACACAGCCGAACGTCCGTCTTCAGCGCCGCTGCTCTTCCTGATCGACGAAATTTTCCGCGGCACCAACAACCGCGAGCGGCGCCTCGGCAGCCGGGCCTACCTGCGCGCCCTCGCCACCACGGGCCGGCGCTGCGCTGGCCTGGTGGCCACCCATGACCTCGACCTGACGCAGCTCGCTGAAGAAATAGCGGGAATCAACAACTATCACTTTCGCGAGGAAGTGCGTGATGGAGAGATGATCTTTGACTACCGCCTGCGGCCCGGCCCCTGTCCCACCACCAACGCCCTCAAGATCATGCGCCTGCTCGGGCTGCCAGTACCAGAGACGGAGAGCGACCAGGACGACGGCGAGCAGGCAGCCACCCGGCGATCCGCCGACAAAAGCGAGGCCTCCTGAGCTGAAACAAGCATCCATGCAGGGGCCGCGCTGCCTCGCCGTGTCCGCGCGCTCAGCCAGACGACGGCCCGCCAGGAGCCTCCTCCCCGCCCAACGAGCGCGTCTGCGGCCCCTCCTCCAGCGGCGGCAGCGGCTGCGTGCGAGCCGTATCCAGTCTCTGAGTGACTGGAGCCGAGATAGCAGGCGCCTCTTCCCCGGCCAGCAGGGCCGCCCGGGCCTGGGCCGCCTGCTCCAGCGTTGCATCCAGCGCCAGGGCCCGCTCCAGATCGGTCAGGGCCTCCTCACGACGCCCGAGGGCAGCCAGGACCTGGCCGCGGCAGACCAACGCCCAGGCATAGTCTGGTCGCAGGGCCAGAGCCTGAGCCAGGCAGGTCAGCGCCTCCTCGTAGTGGCCCAACAGGCGACAGACCTCACCGCGCTCACCCCAGGCCCGCGCCTCGTGCGGACTGATCGCTAAGGCTCGCTCCAGATCGGCCAGGGCCTGCTCATAAGCGCCGCGCAGGCGACAGACCTCGGCCCGATGCACCAGCGCCCAGACATAGCCCTCATCCAGAGCAAGCGCGCGCTCAAAATCCTGCAGCGCCTCCTCATAGCGTCCCAGGCGGGTATAGACCTGGCCGCGACTGGCCCAGGAACGCGCATCGAGCGGATTGAGCGTCACCACCCGCGTCAGATCCTCCAGCGCCTCACTGTAGCGGCGCAGGCGGCGCAAGACACGCGAGCGCTCTACAAAAGCCCACAGATTCGTCTCATCCAGCGCAATGGCCTGACTGAGATCGACGAGCGCCTCCGTATAGGCCTGGCGGTAGCGCTGCACACGCCCACGGAAAAAGAAGGCCGCAGCCCGCGCCCGCGGCGGTAGCTCGGCGATCTGGCAGAGCCGATCAAAGAGGCGCAACCCCGTTGCCCAGTCGCCTTCCTCCATCGCTCGCAGCCCGGCCTGCATCAGTTCCAACAGCTCGCGCTGCTCGCGCTCCAGCGTCCGGCGGACCTCCTCCAGGGCGGCCATCTCCACCAGGCGGGCCGCAAAGCGGCGATCCTGGTAGAGCGCCTGCATAAAGCAGCTCAGCAGCGCGTTCCAGCCGCTGTGGAGGTCGGCCAGCAGCCCGTGATAGAGAGTGTTGAGCGTTCCCTCCTGCCAGCGAGCCGCCTGCCAGTGCTCCTGTCCATCAGCGTAGAGCGCCTCCAGTTGCTGGCGGTAGAAGGTCGCCAGGCAACCCTGGAGCTCGCGATAGCCGACCGGACTGCGGCGGCGCAGATACTCCAGCATCATGCGTCGAACCACCGAATGGTAGCGCCAGCCCTCGCCGCGCTCGCTGACAAACGGCAGCGCAATCAACCAGCTAAAGACGCGCTCCACATGGGGAGCCTGCTCGCCCAGGGCGCAGCGCAGCAGGCAGGCCAGCACATCGCGATTGAGCACCCGTGGCAGCGCCCCCAACAGGGCCGCCTCCCGCAGGACTGGATCGTGCACCCAGCGCAGAAAACGCTCGACCATATCCCCCGCCGGCAGCACCGCATAGGAAGCCCCCCCACTCTCACGCGGCGCCGCCAGCCAGCTCATCAGGACTGGCAGCCGGCCCGAGACCTCGATAATCTCCTGGCGCCGCAGCGGATCGCGCACATGGTAGAGATCCAGAAAGGCCTCGGCCTCCTCCTCCGTGAAGACATCCAGGCGAATCACGCGCGTCACCCCGCGCAAGACGCCCCACTCGTTATCTAGCGGATCACGCCCGGCCAGCACCAGGCGGATACGCCCCGACGGCCTATACTCGGGCAGGCGCAGTAACCACCAGAAGAGAGCCGGGCGCGTCGCCTCCAGATTATCGAGACAGAGCAGCACCGGCCAGCGCTCGGCGATCCGATTGAGATCGGCAAAGAAGAGCTGGCTGAGGACGTGCTCCGGCTCGCGCAGCAGCTCGATCTCCTCGCGATTGCCCAGCTTACGCAGCAGATAGCGCCCCCACTCGCTGGCCAGTTCCTCGACCTCCTCCAGCGACAGATAGGAAAAGGCGGGGCCAACCACCGGTAGCATTTCGCCGGCCACAAAGGCCAGGCGTAGCAGCATACGCACCGACAGGCCCCCCTGGCCGCGCGGCGCCTGGGGATCATTCTCAATCTCATGCAAGCGCTGGTAGTAGAGGCGATGACGATCTTCAAAGGCTTTGAGGCGCAAACCGTGCTGATCGAACTGAGCGGCCAGATGACCTAAGACGGCCAACACATCACGCTGGCGCTCGTCGCACTCGGCGACCAGAAAGCCCAGCTCACGGGCCATAGCCTGGAAGCGCCGCAGCAGCGTCGTCTTGCCAACGCCGGCCTGGCCAGTGAGATAAAAGATGAGCGTGCGCGGCGGCACGCGACGGAGCTCCTCCAGAAAGAGCGTCAGCTCCTGCTCGCGTCCCACAAAGCGCTCGTTCTCGCTCTGATGAATAATCTGGCTCCAGTCCTGGCCTAACGCCATCAGTTCGCTCCTTGCATACAGAATCAGCTATCAGCGCGGGCCAGTGTTGTGCTCCCCCGCTCCGGCTTTGCTGCCCTCCCGAACAGCCGAAGCCAAAGTCGGAGCGCATCGGCAGCCTGTAGCGCTCGCTAGTGATCCTCCGCCGAAGAAGGATCGGCAGCGGCCTGCGCGGGTTCCGTCTCCTCTTCGGCGACCAGGCCGCCTGCATAGCGGCACTCGTTTAGTAAAGGACAGCCAGGACAGCGCGGGCGCTGCGCCAGGCAGACGCGCCGTCCGTGGCGAATCAGATTGACATGCAGGGGATAGACCCAGGCCGGGGGCGTCATCTGAGCCAGAAGCAGATGGGCCTGCTCGGCGCTCACCTGCGGCCCGAGCAAGCCCAGGCGGCGCGCCACCCGATGCACGTGCGTATCGACCGGCATCACCGGCCAGCCCAACGCGAACAACAGCACGCAAGCCGCCGTCTTTGGTCCCACGCCTGGCAGCTTCTGCAAATACTCCCAGGCTTCCAACGGCTGGCGGCGCTGCAGCTCGGCAGACAAGAAAGCCTCCAACGTCCCCGTCTCGGTCGCAGGCGGCGAGGGCTGAGCCTGGGCCTGGGCCACCTGCTGGCGCGCCAGCTCAGCCAGCACCTCCTGAATACGGCGGGCCTTCACATTGGCCAGGCCGCCACAGCGAATGACCGCCGCCACCTGCTCACTCGGGACAGCAAGCAGCTCCTCCCACGAAGGGAAAGCGGCCCGCAACTGCCTGTAGGCCCGCTCCGAATTAGTATCCGAGGTATGCTGCGACAGAATCGTCCCCACCAGCTCCCCCAATGGCTCGCCCGAGGGCCGCCAGACAGGCTCACCATAGACCTCCAGGAGTCGCCGGTAGACACGCGCCAGGTGCGCCGGTGGCCGCCCCTCGCCGCTGGCAGGCTGCGACCCTGGGACAGCCGCATCAGACAACATCATCTTCTGAGAAACCCACCTCCAGGAGACTGCCGACAGCCGTTCGCCACAGCGAGACCAGGCTGTCTTTCGTTGTATTCTAGTATACCGCCCGCCATACAGCAACCGCCGCCCCGGGCCGACTTGCCGTCTTCTCACGGGGCCAGATGCAGGCCCTGCGCAGGCTCAGGCCAGGTTCCAATAGGCGGCATCGAAGCCCTCCAGCAAAGGCGAGGAAGCCTCTGAGGGCACCACCACCAGCAAGGCCCGCATCGCTCGCGTCATCCCCACAAAGAGCGTCCGTCGATCGATGGCCTGCAGCTCGCTCTGCTCCTCGGCGCTCAGAGCCGACAGAGCGCTTCGCGGCCAGCTTCCATCAGTGAAGCCGGCCAGCGCCACCACCGGAAACTCCAGGCCCTTCGCCGACGGCAGGGTCAGCACCTTCACCCCTGCCGCCTCCAGGTCCAGCTCATGGCTGCGCATAAAACGGGCTGGCAGGCCCTGGGCTTGCAGATCCTCCGCCAGGAGGCGACCGGCCCGCACCGTCGGCGTCAGCACGGCGCAGGCCCCAATTCCCAGCCGCAGCTCGTGGGCCGCCGCCGGCAGGAAGCGCCGCAGGAGATCGACCTCCTCAGCCCGCGAAGCCACGCGTCGCAGGGCCGGCACCGGCCCGCTATGCACATAGCGCCGCTCGCCCGACTCGCTCTCCAGCTCGCCTGACTCCTGGGCCTGCAAATAGGCCCGTGCCGCCTCGGCGATCTCGCGCGTCGAACGATAATTGACCGTCAAGACCGAGGTACGCCCGCGAAAGCGCAGCAACTCATGGACCTCCGTCCAGGCAAAACCGCTGCCATAGATCGACTGATTCGCATCCGCCGTAATGAAGAGCAGCCGCGGATCGCGGCAGAGCAAGACCAGCAGACGCAAGGCCGCCGGATCAAGATCCTGAGCCTCATCGATCAGCACCGCATCGTAGCAAGGTGGGAACCATCCAGCCGCGGCACACTCCGCCGCACGGACCCGCATCTGTTGCCAGGTCTCCTTACCCCGCAGACGGACCAGGGCCACAAAGCGCTCATAGAGCGCCCACACCGCCCGGCGCTGCAGCGGCGAAAGCGCCACCCGCCGGCCCGGGCGCGGCGCCCGCAAATACGCCTCCAGCGAAGGGATCTGACGCGCCAGAATGACCTGCGTCAACTCGCGCCGCAGGTACTCTGCCCCGAGCTGCGACAGAGCCTGACGCTGCGCCCGCTGCTGAGCCGGCGACCCTGTGAAACACACCGTCTCCAGGGCCTGCGCAAAGAGCTGCTGCTCCTCCTGCGGCGTCAGCGGCCTGGGAGGCTCCCCCAGACTGCTGAGAAGCTGAAAGATCAGACGATCTGCTGTCTGCACCTCTACACAGCCTAGATCAACCCCTGGCAACTGACGCAGCAGTTGTTCACTTGAACGCACCAGCGCATTCGTATAGGTTGTAAACAGCAGGCGCGCCTCTTCCCGCCCCTGACGGCGCAGCTCCTCCTGGATGGCCCGCACGCGATAGAGCGCAATCATACTCTTCCCTGTGCCCGGGCCCCCCTTGAGCAGCGTCGGCCCACCCGAGTGCAGGCCACGCCGCACAAAGGTCTCCTGCTCCGGCGAGAGGTGCAGCAAAAAACCGACCAGCTCCCCCTGGCGATACCGCAGCAGATCCTCGACATCGCTCAGCAGATAGTCGGGCTGCTGGAGCACCGAGACCAGGGGCCGCTCAAACATATGTTGATCGATCAGCAGCAAATACTCATCGGGCACCCCCGGGCAATCCAGCAAGTCCTCCTGAGTTGTCAGGGGCAGCAGGCGAGCATGAAAGGCCGGCGGCACCCCCAGGCGGCTGAGCAGCTCGGGTGTGATCGGCTCGGGCAGCGCGCGCTTGGGTGGCGGCTGAGGGGCCAGCCAGCGCTCCCAGTAGGCCGGGGCTGACTGCGCAGCCGTCTGCCGCTCCTCCTCAGCGGCCCCTTCGGCGGCGGCCACCAGCGCGAGGGCCGCCGTCCCATCCGGGACAGCAGCGTCCAGCTCGCCGTCGTAAGTTGCCTGATCGCGCCGGCGCAGAGCCAGTACACAGATATATGGGCGCTTCAGGGTGTAGAAAATGCGAAAAACCCCGCAGCGCAAGCGATAGACCGGTATTCCCATATGGCGCACCTGACAGCGCGTGTGGCCATCGGGATAGGGGTCGATCAAAAGGAGATTGAGCTTTTCGATCACCAGGCGGATCTCTTTGGGAGAGAGAGTTTGTAATGCGCGAAGAAATTCAGGTTTTTGCAAGAGACACCAATCACCAGCGGCCATCAGCGTACCCTCCAACAAACGCACCCCGCGGGGCGACTACCTGGCAGCCAACTTCTTTATATCAATGTATATTACCATTATTTCCACTGGAAATAAAACGCGCCCAAGTCACAGATTTAGCAGGTAGCTCCACGGCAGCCAATCCCTGAAGGAGAGGCCGCTCACCTCCCGACGGAAGAAGAGGAGAGGACGCGCGCCAGGAATATCCATCAGCAGTGCAGGAAGCAAGCGCTCAGGGAGAGGGAGGCCCAGCCCTGCCCTCGTCTTGAGAGTCTGGGCTGGGCCTCTGGGGAGGGAAAGCAAGCACAGGGACAGAATGAACCATCTGGCCTGTCCCCGCCGGTTGCGCTCACCGCGCGGGCAACAGGAGCGGCAGAGCAGGCAGGCGCCTGTTATCCTCCGCCGGACTCAGCAGCAGCGCGAGCGAGCGTGAAAAGACTGCAGCAGGGCCGCATACCAGTGAGCGCTCTCCTTCATCACACGCCGCTGCGAGGCATAATCAACATAGACAATGCCGAAGCGCTTACGGTAGCCCTCGGCCCACTCGAAATTATCGAGCAGGGACCAGACGAAATAGCCACAGAGCGGCGCCCCCTGCTCCAGAGCCTCGGCACAGGCATTGATATACGATGCCAGGTAAGCCACACGACGCGGGTCGTGGACCGTCTCGCCTCCATCCCACTCATCGGGGAAAGCCGCCCCATTTTCCGTCACATAGAGCCGCTGCACTGGATACTCGCGGCTCACATCGAGCAGGAGATCACGCAGGCCCTGGGGGAAGATCTCCCAGGCCATATCAGTATAACAGGCATTGGGGACAGGCGAGACCGTTCGACACTGATCGGCCAGCGGCGGCTCCGGCGAACCGCGCACCAGCATGCGGGAATAGTTATTGACCCCGAGAAAATCGAGAGGGGCCGCAATCAGCTCCAGATCGCCCTCCTCGATGGGCGGCGGATTGAGGCCCAAAGCCGCAAAGAGGCCCTCGGGATAGCACCCGCGGTAGAGCGGATCAAGGAACCAGCGATTTGAGAACGCATGGGCCAGAGCCACATCGCGCTGCGTCTCCGGGCGTTCATCGGCGCCATAGACCTTCACCAGCACCTGAGCTGTGCCGATCTGTGCCTGCGCGGGCAAGATCGCCCGCATGCGGGGCAGGGCCAACCCGTGCGCCAGCAAGAGATGATGCGCGGCATCGACCGCCGCCTGACGATCGCGCAGGCCCGGCGCGTGCACGCCAATCCCGTAGCCCAGATAGGCGCTACACCACGGCTCATTGAGCGTCATCCAATGCAAGACGCGATCGCCAAGCCGGCGCGCCACCACCTCCGCGTAGTCGGCGAAGGCGTAAGCTGTCGAGCGTGCCCGCCAGCCGCCCTCGTGTTCCAGGGCCGAAGGCAGGTCCCAATGATAGAGCGTAACAAACGGCTGAATGCCCGCTTCCAGCAGCGCATCGACCAGGCGATCATAGAAATCCAGGCCCGCCTGATTCACCAGGCCACGCCCCTCGGGCAGTACCCGCGGCCAGGCGATTGAAAAGCGGTAGGCATTCAAGCCCAGGCGCGCCATCAGAGCCACATCCTCGCGATAGCGATGGTAATGATCCGCGGCCTGAGCGCCGCTCTGGCCATCGACAACCCTGCCCGGCGTCGCCGAAAAATCATCCCAGATCGAAGGGCCGCGGCCATCCTCAGCGACCGCCCCCTCCACCTGATACGAAGAAGTCGCGGCTCCCCAGAAGAAGCCAGTGGGGAAGCGTGCAGCCAGGTCCTCAACCGCCTGGAATGAGACAGTGGGGATACTCGTCATGCGTTCTCCTGTTCTCTATCCTCTCGGGAATGATGGTCTCTCAAGCAAGAGAGTAAGCGACCAGCCGGCGGCGTCGAGAGAGAGGCCCTGGCCTCGCCCGGACGGAGAGAGTAGGCCCGCCACGGCAGAGGCCAGGGCCGGGCAGCGCGACACCCACCGCTAGCCGAGACTACGCGAGGCACCGAAAGGGGCCGTGCCCGTTCCAGAGCCGACGCCCGTCCCAGCGGAGCGCGACAGCATCTGCCGCAGCAGGCGCTTGCTGGGCCGCGCCTCACTGCGCAGGCGAGGATTGGCCACCTCATCGATGCCGAAATTGATCAAAGCCAGGCCGGCCCCCAGCAGGGCGATACAGAGGCCCGGGGCCGCGAACCACCACCAGGCCCCCAGCAGCAAGGCATCATTATTCTGGGCCCAGTAGAACATCGTGCCCCAGTCGACCACCGTCACATCGCCCAGGCCCAGGAACTCCAGGCCGGCGGCAGCCAGAATCACGTAGATCGCCGTGCTCACGAAACCGGCGGCCACAATAGCGATCTCATTCGGGAAAATCTCAAAGAAGATAATGCGCCAGGTCGACTCACCGCTGGAGCGGGCCGCCTCCACAAAATCGCGCCGGCGCAGCGACAACGTCTGCGCGCGCAGCACCCGCGCCTGATAGGCCCAGCTCGTCAGAGTGATCACCGCGGCCACCGTCAACGGCCCCTTAAAGGGCACATAGGCGGCCAGCAGCACCGCCAGCGGGAAGCTCGGCAGCACCAGAAAGACATTGATCAGCAGCGAGAGCACCTCATCGACGATCCCTCCCAGGTAGCCGGCGCACAAGCCGACCAGCACCGAGATGGTGGTCACCACCAGGCCCGTCGCCAGCCCCCAGAGAATCGAGACCCGCGTGCCCACCACCAACTGACTAAAGATGTCCTGGCCGGTCTGCGTCGTCCCCAGCCAGTGGCTGGGCGATGGCGGCACCAGCACATCGTTCGACAAGGCGCTCGGGTCCGTATGGATAAAAAACGGCCCAAAGATCGCCACCAGGAAGAAGAAGCCCACAATGCACATCCCCACCATCGCCTTGCGATTGAGCGTAAAGATGCGCCATAGACTCATCCAGGGCCGCTCAGACACTGGAGTCGGGGCCAGTGCCGGGCTGGCCTTGCCAGCTCCAGCCGACACGGCGTCCAGCGCCGCGCCCGTCCTTGCTCCCGGCTGCAGCTCGCTGGCCGACGTGGCCGCTGGCTCTGGCGATTGAGGTAGCATAGCCATGATCGATCACTCCTTCTCTCTGTCTTCGATCTCTCAGCGCTGCTCAGGTCTGGGTCAGGGCCGGGCTGCCTGCCGTTCGTCCGCGGCCACGGAGCCGCCAACTGACCTCAGCGACAGACCACCTGTCACAGCCTGTCGATCGCCAGCGACGCTAGCGCACCCGTGGATCCAGTACCAGATAAGCCAGGTCCGCCAGGAAATTGGCGCCCAGCACGGCCAGCGCGATCAGCAGGAAAATGCCCTGCAGCAAGGGATAATCGGAATTCTGCGCGGCCTGCAGCAAGGCGAAGCCCACGCCAGGGTAAGAGAAAACCACCTCGGTCAAGAGCGAGCCAGCCACCACAAAACCAAGCGAGAGGGCGAAGCCGGTCACATTCGGCAGAATAGCATTGCGGGCCGCATAGGAGAACATCACGCGGCGCTCCTTGAGGCCCTTGGCCTCGGCCAGCAAGACATAGTCCTCGGTCAGGGTGGTAATCATGGCGTTGCGCATCCCGAGCATCCAGCCGGCGACCGAGGCCAGGACAATCGTGAAGCCGGGCAGCAGGGCATGGTTGAGCGCGCTCAGCAAGAAATCCGGTGTCAGCGCGACCGTCAAGGACGTATCGTAGCCGCCGTTCACCGGGAACCATCTCAACGTGTAGGCCAAGAGATAGAGCGCAATCAGAGCCAGCCAGAAGTAGGGAATAGCCGAGAAAAACGTCAAGAAAGGTGGTAGAATATTATCCAGAAACGAGCCGCGTCTCCAGGCGATAAAGACGCCGATCAGCGACCCCAGTGCAAAGCTGATCAGCACGGAGGTGCCGACCAGGGCCAGCGTCCAGGGTAGCTCTTGAGCCAGGACCGTGGCCACGGGCGTCGGGAAGTACGTAAAAGAGGTTCCGAGATTGCCGTGGAGCAGATCCCCCAGGTACTGAATATATTGCATCCAGAGCGGATCGTGAGAGATACCAAACTGCAGCTCCAGAGCATGAATGGCCTGGGGCGTCATCCGTCCCTGGAAGCGGGCCATCAGCGCGCCAGCCGGATCACCCGGGATCAAGCGCGGAATAACGAAATTCAAGGTAATCGAGGCCCACAGGGCCACCAGGTAGAAGCCAAGGCGGCGCAGTAAATGCCTCATTCTGGGTCCCCTTTCCTCCCAGTCGAGAGAGGCAGCAGTGCCGTACGCAGCCGGCAAAGCGACGGTGTAGCGGTGAGCGCTTACCAGCCGCCGAGAGCGTCGGCGGGCGCTGCCATGCCGGGTGTTGGCCAAAGTTGTTCCTTATTAGATTAGGAAAGCAAACCCGCTTGCCTGTCCGTTACCCATGCAAGTCCATTGCCATCGAACGAAATGGAGCAACATCGGAGTCAGCGCCGAAGGCCTGTGGTTGGCCCCGGGCCGGGCCGGGCCGAGCCGAGCCGATGCGGAGGGAGGTGAGAGAGCCGCACCCGATCGGCCCCCTCACCTCGCCTACGCACGGGGTTTCAGGCAACGGGCTTCAAATTCAAGGCCACCACTTCGGCATCGGGGAAGTCGAAGGGAGCCGGGGAAGCGTATGCATTGTTCGTATCCGGCCAGCCGGTGAAATTGCGGCTGCTATACTCGTACCAGGTTGCTCCGTAGACCAGCGGAATGCTCGGCAGCTGCTCCACCATGATCTGCTGCAGACCATAGAGCGCCTGCTGCTGCTGCGCCTGGTCGGTGGTTGTCGCGTACTGGGCCAGCAGCTTATCAGTCGTCGGGTCCATCCAGCGCTCCCAGTTGGAGGCTGCTGGCTTCCCAAGCGGGGCACTGTTGCTGCTATTGAGCAGCGAATTATACAGGTAGAAAGGCGTCGGTCCCGGGTTGGTCCAGGAGATCGCCATATCGTAGCTGCCCATCTGCAGAGCGCTGAAGTAGGCATTGAAGGAAATCGAATTCACCTTCGCATCGATGCCGATCGCCTTCAGATCGCTGGCGATGATCTGCACCGCTGTCACCCAGTCGGTCCAGCCGGTCACCACATCGATCTGGAACGACAGCTTCTTGCCGCTGCTGTCGACATAGATGCCGTCCGACCCTTTATGGAAGCCAGCGCTTGCCAGCAGCTGCTGGGACTGATTGGGGTCCTTAGCGAAGGAGACATTAGCGTACTTCGGATTGAGGAAGCTCTGGTTCTCCGGCAGGACCAGACCGGTGGGGCTGGCCACTGGCTCGTAGCCGCTCTCGGCTACCTTATAAATCTGCTCGCGATCGATCGCCGCGCTAATGGCCTGGCGTACCGCCAGCTGGTTGAACGGGGCCTTCGCCGTATTCAAATACAGCATCACAATGTTGCGGTTGGGGAACCAATAATGATTATGGGCCGGGTCCTTGGCAACATAGGTCTGCTGGATATTGGGCGTATAGAGGCCCGTCCAATCGACATCACCGCGGCTGAGCAGCAGCTCGGCGCTGGTATTCGAATCGAAAGCCGGATAGCGGATCTCATCGACGGCAGGCTTACCGGGCTGCCAGTAATTCGGATTCTTCTTGAGCGTAATCAGCTGCGGCGTGAAGGACTTCAACATGAAGGGGCCAGTGCCGACAGGATTGGCGTCGACGAACTTGGTCGGATCGCCGGCGCTGGCATACTCATGCTTTGAGACGATCCAGGTCTGACCAGCCAGATACCAGAGGATGGGCGTATAGGGGGCCTTCAAAGTGACGGTCACCGTCTGATCATCGGAGGCCTGGACGCTCTGGAGATACTGCCAGAGGCCATTGGTATCCGCTGCCGGGTACTGCTTGAGCATCTGCAGTGTAAAGACCACGTCTGCCGACGTGAACGGCTGGCCATCGGACCACTTCACGCCAGGGCGCAGGTGGAAGGTCAGGGTCTTGGCATCGCTGGAGAAATCGTAGCTCTGCGCCAGCCAGGGCGTGATCTGGCTATTCATGCGATTGAAGAAGAGCAGGGTCTCATAGATCATGCCCTGCGAACCGTAGTTCGCAGTAGCCGAGTAAGGGCTAAAGCCGTTGGTGAAGTCACCTTTAGGGCTAGGCACGACCGTCAGCACGTGAGTCTTATTGGACGAGCTGCTAGAGCCGCCCTGACCACAGGCAGCCAGCAGGAGCAGCAAGCTCAACGCCAGCAGCGAGAGCACAGCGCGCCCCAGGCCCGCCGCGGAGCCAGGTCGTGGTGAAGAACGAGTGAGGCCGGTCTTATCGCACATGAGCGTACCTCCTTGGAAAGCGAATCGGACGTCGATTGAGCGAACGAAGCGTCGTCTCGTCGCGGTCGGCACTGGACCAGCCAGCCCTCCTGATCGGATGGCAAACCCGAGTTGCACCTGAACTCATCTGATCGCTTCCGGCACCAGTCCCCAGATCAGCCGGATCTGAGGCTGCCGCCAGTCCTTCTCGGCGCTGTCCGTCGGTCTGCTGGCGG
>NZ_JADGIA010000108.1 GCF_019683635.1 Thermogemmatispora sp.
CTCAACGTCGTGGGCTTCCCGCTCTGCACTCTGAGCGCACTCCTGGAGGCAGGCGGCTTCACTCTGCCAGCGCCAGCGCAGTCTTGGCCAGGCGGCTTCACTCTGCCAGCGCCAGCGCAGCCTTGGCCAGGCGGCTTCACTCTGCCAGCGTCAGCGCAGTCTTGGCCAAGCGGCTTCTGCCCCTGGTCAGAGCACTGCCTGCCGTCAGCGAGGAAGAGTATGATATAATTTGCGACGAAGTAATACACAACACACGCTCTTTTCAAGGAAGGTAAAGAGCCGGACGCGGGTTTGCAATGGGAATCCAGGTGCAACAGCTTATCTACTCGATCCTGACTCTCCTCATTGCGGGAGCAGCGGGCTTTTTTTTACGTCGCTGGCTGGTTGGGCGCCTGCGCCAGACTGTGCTGGATGACTGGCTAGTCGAGACCCTGGGCGTGATGGTCATTTTGCTGCTGCTTGCTCTTGGGATAGTGGTGGTTATTAGCATCTGGAGCATTAGCAATTTGCAGCAGCTGTGGCATAGCTTCGCCGGCAATCTGGCCATCGAGAAGCTGGTCAACTATATGGGCGATGTCTGGACCGCCATTCTGAGCGCCTTCATCCTGGTGCTTGGCATCGGTGTCGGACGTACGGTGAGCAAGATCACCATCCGTAACCTGGCGGAGAACCGCATCGACATTAACATGCGGACGCTGATCGGGCGCATGCTGAGTTTTGTGGTGCTGGGCATCGCCATCTTCTGGATTCTCGCCCTCTGGCACCTCTCGATCGAGACGCCCCTGGCGATTTTGGGCACCATCACGGTGGCCTTTACTTTTGCAATCCAGGATATTCTCAAGGATCTTGTGGCGGGCTTCTACATTCTGATCGAGCGCCCTTTCCACATTGGAGATGAGATCAGCATCGAGGGAGGAACCGCTGGTACCCTGACCGGGCGCGTCGAAGACGTGCAGCTGCGCGCGACGAAGGTGCGTCTGGTCAGTGGCGAGGAAGTGACAATTCCAAATACACGGATTTTTAGTACCACTGTTATCAACAATACTTTTTATGGCGAACGCCGCGTGACTCTGACGATGACGCTGCCCCAGGAGCAGTATGATCGCGAGCAGACGCCCGCGCGGATTCTGAGCATCCTGCGCGAAATTGATGAAATTATCCCCAAACCGGAGCCGGTGGCTACCATTAGTGGCTATACGCGCGAGGCAGTGACCCTGACGGTGCGCTTCTGGATCGTCCACGGCCAGAGCGGCGTCATCGCTGACGCCCTGCACGCTCTGCGCAATGCCTTCGCTGAGGCCGAGCTGACGATCAAGGAGTCCGCCGGAGCCATTTAGCACTCAGCCGGGTGGACGCGCCGCCTACAATTGTTGCTGAGAGGAGTTGTTTTCGCCTATGGGTATGGGAGAGATGCAAGCTGTGAGGCGCATCGGCCTGCTGGGAGGAACCTTTGATCCGATTCACTACGGGCATCTGGTGATTGCCGAGGAGGTGCGGGCGACGCTGGCACTCAGCGAGGTGGTGTTTATCCCTGCTGGCCAGCCACCCCATAAGCCGGGCCGCCCGGTCACTCCGGCGCAGCATCGCCTCGCTATGCTGCAACTGGCCATCGCGTCGAATCCCGCTTTCTCTCTCAGCAAGATCGAGATCGAGCGACCAGGTCCCTCCTATACGGTGGATACGCTGCGCTTGCTGCGCGAGCGCTGGGGATCAGAGGTCTATCTGGCCTTCATCCTGGGCGCCGATAGCCTGGCTGAGTTCACCAGTTGGTATAACGCTGCCGGCGTTCTGGCGCAGCTTGACTGCTTAGTGGCAGTAGGCCGCCCTGGTTATCGCCCACCCCAGGAGCTGGTCAGCGCCCTGGACGAGCGCCTGCCAGGCATCTGCGAGCGGCTCCGCGTGGTCAACGCGCCCTATCTCTCCATCTCGGCAAGCGATCTGCGTCGGCGCGTGGCGGAGGGACGCCCAATCAAATATCAAACACCAGAGAGTGTCGAGGCGTATATTGCACAGCACCAGCTCTATCGTGAGCCGGTGCCACGAGAACCAGCAGAGGGGGGAAGGTCCAGCTATGTCCAGGATGCCCATGCATCTTGAGCTTGGGGACCGCTTGCGCCTGCGTAAGCCGCATCCGTGCGGCGGGTCGACCTGGCAGGTAGTGCGCCTGGGCGCCGATATCGGCCTGCGCTGCGAGACGTGTGGACGGCGCGTGCTGTTGCCTCGCTCAGAGGTGGAGCGGCGCACCAAGGAACGGTTGCCACCTGTGACTCCGCCGGATGACGATCCACAGGCGCCTTCGACGTTCCAGCCCTGATCGACAGAGCAAGGGCCAGTACACACACGAACAGGAAGAGGCAGGCGAGGGGGAAAGGCTCCAGTCCAGGCCGCACCCTAAGCTGGAGCCACCGCCAATTGGGTCCCCAGCTGGTCATGGCTCTGTGCCTGGTCGTGATTGCTGCTCTGCGTTCACTTCGAAGCTAGCACATTTGGGAGAGATGCTATGGATGTTGCCAGGTCCAAGCAAGGAGGAGGCTTCAAGACACTTCTCAGGAAGAAGAACTTTGTCTACCTCTGGCTCGCTCAGTTGATCTCGATGACCATCCTCAACGCCTCCAATTACGCCATCATGGTCCTTGTTGAGGAGGTCACGGGGTCGACGACGCTGGTGGGCGTGGCGATTATCAGCTTCAGTTTGCCCGCTTTGCTCTTCAGCGCCCCCGCTGGCGTCTTTGTCGATCGCTTGGACAAACGGCTGATTCTGTGGGGCAGTAACTGCTTGCGCGCTATTGCAAGCTTCGGCTTCGTGATCTCTCTGCTGATCGATGCCAGACAGCTCATCCCCGCCTACTTGCTGACCTTCCTGATTTCGAGTATCGGCCAGTTCTTTACGCCAGCCGAGAGTTCGACGATCCCTCTGCTGGTCGATGAGGATGAGCTGATGCCCGCCCTGGCGCTTTTCAATATCACGTTTATGACATCGATGGCTCTGGGGATGATTATTTTCGCCCCGCTGGTGCTGAGCCTGCTCCCCACCTTCCAGCTCTTTTCTCTGACAGTGCAGCCGGTGGAGACACTCTATTTCTTGATCGGGCTGCTCTATCTGGTCTGTGCGGGCCTGATCCTGCTGATCCCTCCCCGCGCTTTCGAGCAGCATGCTCCGCGTCGCCCTGCTGCTTCCGGCGAGGACCTGGCTACACAGTCGCTGAGCCTATTCGGCAATATCGGCAGCGAAATGCGCCAGGGCTGGCTCTTTATTCGTCAGAATAAGCCGCTGCTGCTGGCGGTGGTGCAGCTATCATTCGCCGGTATCTTGCTGGCTCTGGTGGCTGAGCTGGCTACGGCTCTGGTGACGCGGCTCTTCCTGCTGCCTGCCGATACTCTGGCCTTTGTCTTTGCTCCCGCCGGTATCGGTCTGGTGCTGGGGTCGCTCTTCATGCCACGCATTACACGCCGCCTGGGCATTTCTCGCTCGATTTTATTAGGCTGCCTGGGCTTCGCCCTGATCATTCTGCTCTTGCCACTCTTGACGGTCATTGCCCGCAGCCTGCAGCCGGTGGGTTGGAACACCCACCCGCTCTTCCTGTGCAGCGCCGCTCTGATTATGTTTCTGGGGGGCATTGCCCTGGATTGTATTAATATCCCCGCTCAGACACGCGTCCAGGAGGAGACCCCTGAGTGGATTAAGGGCCGTGTGCTGGCACTGCAGTTGATGCTCTATAACGCCGGGACAATCCCGGTGATCCTGCTGACAGGCGCGGCTGCCGATCTGCTCGGTATCGACCGCGTAATCTATTTGTTGTCCCTGGCTATCCTGCTCTTCGCTCTCTGGGGCTTCTTCTATGAGCGCCGCCATCCTCCTGCCGTTTGCTTGCAGGAGGAGCCAGAGGAAGAATATGGGCACGAGGAGTTTGAGACGGAAGCCGATGAGATAAGTCGCTGATTCCTGAAGAACGTGACCCTATTGACGCTCGTCCACATCCTTCTCTACAATAGAGATAAGATGAGTGGCCGTCGCGCTGTCGACCGTCGCTGAGGCTATGCTCATGGACCCTGCCCTGACTGCTCAGATCAAGCCCTATGAACCCTGGCTGTTGATTAGCGGAGTTTTTGTGCTCTTTATCCTGCTCCGCCTGACCTGCCGTGCTCTGCGCCATCGCGTCGATCGCATCGGCTACCGTTTGTTCGGCGAGCGGGGCCTGTTGATCTGGTTCTGGATGAACGCCCCCGGCGTCATCTTGCATGAACTCTGCCATGCCTGCGTGGTCTTGCTCTTCCGTCCTTTCGGCTTCCGCATCACCAAGATCACGCTTTTCCGCATCAAACCACTGGTGCAAGGAAGACCGTACGGTATGCTGCAGCGCGGTATGCCCCAGGCTCTGCAGCTGGGTGAGGTGCAATATGTGCGTCCGCCCGGGCGCCTGGTCAGTCATATCGGCGACGGCTTGAGCGCCGTCGCCCCTCTAATCGGGGGGATCGGGGCGATCATCTTCCTCTACTGGGTGGCTACCGGCTACAATATCTGGGAGGTGCGTCTGCAGCTGATCCGGCCAGGCTGGCCCTGGTGGACACTCCTCTTCGCTCCTTACTTAATCTTGACTATTACTGCCGAGCTTTGGCCCAGCTCCCAGGACTGGCGCGGCGCTCGCTGGCTCTTGACGGGCCTCCTGCTCCTGGCCGGGATTGCGCTGGCGGTGCTCTGGTACACGCATCTGCTCGTCTTCAATGAGGCTCTCTTGCAGGGAGTGGCCTCGGTGGCTCTCCACATCGATTTTGCCTTGCTGGCCCTGCTGATCCTCGATCTGGCTATCTTTATTGTGGCCGATCTCCTCAACCGGCTGTTGTGATCATCCCTCCTCTTGCTCGACGCCGAGGCCTCCGCTCCGAAGACCGCAAGGTCGTTACCACAAGGAGCTGCCCCAGCTTCCTCTCTCTATCCCCCTGGACTGACTCCGCTGTGGCAGATGGCTGCCAATGTTACCATTCAAACTTTTCGCCGAGAAAGGCGCGACTATAGTGCAACAGCACCGGGCTGCCATGAGGACAGACGGCTGGGGCTGCGGTCTGAGCCAGGCGATGTAAGAGATCTTGTTGTTCGCCCTGGCTCAAGGTACGTCCTCGGCGCAGGGCTGAGCGGCAGGCCAACCCAATCAGCAGGTGATCTTTCCAGTCTTCGCTATCTTCAAGAGCGATCTCCACCAGCTCGCGCAGATGGGCCGCCAGTTGCTCGCTATCGCCGACCCCTTCGGGAACGGAACGCACAAGGAAGCTGCGCCCTCCGAAGTGCTCGCAGTCCAGGCCCAGGCTGGCCAGAATCGGCAGGCGCTGCTCCAGCAGCTCCGCCTGCCAGCCCTTCAACTCCAGCACCACCGGCTCAAGCAGGAGGTGCGCCGCCTGGTTCTCTGCTCCCTCGTTGTCAGCGCCGGCGCTCCGGCTGCGCAGATACTCATAGAGGATGCGCTCATGAGCACGGTGCTGGTCGATGAGATAGAGGCTCCCATCAGGGGCTTCGGCCAGAATGACCGCTTGCTGCAACTGGGCCAGAGGACGCAGAGCCGCCAGCACCTCGGCAGGTGTCGGAAGACTGCCTTCGCTGCGATAGCGCTCTCCTGCCTCCAGGACGCGCAGACCGCGCCGACGCGGTCCCGGCAAGCGCGGCTGATAGACGCTGGCCGGGCCTGGCCAGGTGCTTTCGGCGGGCAGCGCTGGGCTGCGTTCGAGTACCGCTCGAACGCTTCGGGTGAGCAGCGTGGCCAGCTCGCGCTCACGCCTCAGACGGACCTCTGTTTTGGCCGGGTGGACATTGGCATCGACCTCCTGGGCTGGCAACTGCAGATGAAGAACCAGCAAGGGATGGCGTCCTTTGGCCAGGAGCGGGCGATAGCCGGCTTCCAGGGCCTCTTGCAGAGCGCGCACCTGTACGGGCCGTCCATTGATGAAGAGCATCACATGCTGTCGATTGGGTTGGGCCAGGACACGGTTGCCTACGTAGCCAAAGACCTTGATGCCTGCCTCATCTTCCACTTCGATGGGGATGAGTAGCTCAGCGAGCGGCAGGCGATAGAGTTCGGCCAGAGCAGTAGCCAGGTCGCCACTGCCACTGGTTTGTAGCAGGGATTGCTCTTCGATGCTCAGGTTAAAGCGCACGGTAGGATAGCCGGCAGCGTAGCGATAGAGGAGCTGCAGGATCTGGCCGGCCTCGCTACGGGCGCTACGCATGAATTTAAGACGCGCTGGCACATTATAGAAGAGTTCGCGTACGGTGACGGTTGTGCCGTGCGGACGCGCTCGATGGCCGCGCTGGACGAGTTCCCCACCGCGCACGGTAATCCAGGCCGCCGGCTCCTCCTGGCCACGTTCCTCGCTCTCGATGGGCCGACTGAGCAAAGTCAGCTCGGAGACCGCTGCGATACTGGCCAGCGCCTCCCCCCGAAAGCCCAGGGTGTGTAGATGCTCTAAATCTTCGACTCGCACGATTTTACTGGTAGAGTGACGCGCACAGGCCCGTTCCAGGTCTTCTTCAGGAATCCCCTGGCCATCGTCGCTGACGCGAATGAGGCGCAGGCCCCCGTCACGGATCTCAACGCGGATCTCATGGGCGCCGGCGTCAAGGGCATTCTCCACCAGCTCTTTGACTACTGAGGCGGGGCGCTCGATGACCTCGCCAGCGGCAATACGTTCTGCTACCTCCGTTGGCAACTGCCGAATGGGCAGGCGCGGAGGGAGCGATATAGGCGCAGATATAGTCTGGTGATTCAGATCTGACATGAATGGGTCTGGACGACTCATAGAGCCTTTCTCTGTTTCTGTCGCTGGCGTTGGATCAGAAAGAGTAGATTGAGAGCATCCAGTGGGGTGATAGCGCAGATATCGATGTGATCAAGCAGGGCCTCATCCGCCCCCTGACGCTCAAGAAGAGCTGCCAAACGCCGTCCCTCTTCGCTCTGCCAGGCATAGGAGAGTGCTATTCCACCACTCTCCTCAGCGACTCTGACGCTCTGCTCTCCTTGACTACGCCCCACCCCTGCCCGATGGCCATTGATAGCAGAGACAGAGGCAGGTGACTCAGCAGCCGGGGCAACGGGCAACGCGCCGGTCACCAGAGCTACGCCGGCCACCTGGCCTGGGGCATGCTGACCAACCTCCAGCGCCTTCAGCACCTCCTGGGCGCGGCGAATAATGCTCGGCGGCATGCCCGCCAAACGTGCCACATGGACGCCGTAGCTGCGTCCGATGCAGCCGGGGGTCACGCGATGCAGGAAAACGATCTCGCCATCCTCGTCCTCGCTGATCGCCATCGTGTAGACGCGCAGATGGGGCAACTCATTAGCCATCGCTGCCAGCTCGTGATAGTGGGTTGCGAAGAGCGTACGCGCTCCAATTACCGAATGCAGATGCTCAACCACAGCGCGGGCGATGGCCAGGCCATCATAGGTACTGGTACCGCGTCCGATCTCGTCGAGCACAATCAGGCTATGACGCGTCGCGTGGTGCAGAATGGCCGCCGTTTCTTCCATCTCCAGCATGAAGGTGCTCTTGCCGGAGGCGATATCGTCCTCAGCTCCTACGCGTGTGAAGATGCGATCGACCAGGCCGATGCGCGCGCTCCTGGCGGGAACAAAGCTGCCGATCTGGGCCAGCAAGGTAATAAGGGCGACCTGCCGCAGGTAGGTCGACTTGCCAGCCATATTCGGCCCGGTCAGTAACAGGATGCGCTCGCCCTCATCGCCATCCAGATGGGTGTCGTTGGGGATAAAGACATCGCCATCCAGGCTACGCTCAACCACGGGATGACGCCCGCCGACAATGTCGAGCACATGCCCCTGCTCCAGGACCGGCCTTACGTAGCCGTAGTGAGCAGCCACCTCGGCCAGGCTCA
Organism: Thermogemmatispora sp.; assembly: GCF_019683635.1. Taxonomy (GTDB): domain Bacteria; phylum Chloroflexota; class Ktedonobacteria; order Ktedonobacterales; family Ktedonobacteraceae; genus Thermogemmatispora. The sequence goes on from NZ_JADGIA010000108.1 coordinate 7,877, forward strand.
GCAGGGCATCGATGCGCGCCACTGCCGAGGCCGTGGTCATGATCTGACCGTAGGAAAGGCTCAACTGACGCAGCACGTCGGCATAGATGCTGCGCTCAAGTTCTTCAATGCGCTCCTCGGCATTAAGAATGCGCGCCTCATGCTCTTTCAGCTCGGGCGTGATATAGCGCTCCGCGTTTGTCAGGGTCTGGCGACGCTCATAATCGGGAGGGACCAGATGGCGATTGGCCTTACTGACCTCGATATAGTAGCCAAAGACTTTGTTGTAGCCAACTTTGAGCGACTTGATGCCAGTGCGTTCGCGTTCGAGCGGCTCCAGACGGGCCATCCAGAGGCGCGAGTCACGGATCGAGGCGATCAAGGCATCCAGCTCAGGATGAAAGCCCGCGCGGATCAGTCGCCCGTGCTCGGCGCCATCGTCCGCCTGCCCTTCGGAGACCAGGGCCCGAGCGATGAGATCGCGCACCTGGGGGCAATCATCCAACTCTGCGGCAATCTCTTGCAGCAGTGGAGCCTGACAGCCCTGCAACAGCTCGCGCAGACGGGGAATAATCTCCAGATAATTGCGCAATCCCTGCACCTCGCGCAGGGTGGCCGTCCCCTGCCGCACCCGTCCGGCGCAGCGCTCCAGATCGCCCAGGCTCTGCAGGCAGGTGGCGATGCGACTGCGCAAGGCGGGACTCTCATATAGCTCTTCGACGCTCTCCAGGCGCGCGTTCAGCAAGGTCAGATCGAGCAGTGGCTGCGTCACCATGCGGCGCAGATAGCGCGCGCCCATCGGCGTCAGCGTTCGATCGAGCACTCCCAACAGGCTCCCCTGCGTCGTACCGCTGCGTGAGCCTTGCAGAATATCGAGGTTACGCTGGGTGTGTGCATCCAGCACCATATAGCTGGTCGTCTGGTAGGAATGGAGGCCCGTCAAGAGCGAGAGGAGGGCCGTATTCATTTTCTCCAGATAGGCGATAATGGCCCCAGCAGCGGCAATGGCCTGGGGAGCGCTGGCACAGCCATAGGCATCGAGCGACTGCACTCCGAAATGACGGCAGAGCCGCGCGCGAGCCGCATCGACATCGAAGAAATGGGGCGGGCAAGGAGTAATGGTTACAGTCTGCGAAGGAAAGCGGTAGGCATCCCGACTTGCCCCTTCTATAAGCAGGCATTCGGAGGGAGCCAGGCGCTGCAGCTCGGCCTCCAAGGCCGCTGGTAGCTCAGCGGGCGTAAACCAGGTCACGCTGAACTCACCTGTGCTCACATCGACCGCCGCCAGCCCGGTCTGCTGACGCGAGGAAGCAATGGCCACCAGATAATTATTCTGCCGCGCTGGCAAGAGATTTGGCTCGGAGAGCGTGCCTGCTGTCAGAATGCGCGTCACAGCGCGATCGACTACCCCATGACCCACCTCGCCGACCTGATCACAGATCGCCACCTTATAGCCCCGCTGAATCAACTTGCCCACATAGTTTTCGAGCGCATGCAGCGGGATGCCGGCCAGCGGTACCCGCTCCTCGCCATAGCTGCGCGCCGTCAGAACGATCTGCAGCTCACGGGCAGTGATACGCGCATCCTCATCGAAGGTCTCGTAGAAGTCGCCAACCTGATAGAGCAAAATCGCATCGGGATACTGGCTCTTGATCTGCAGATACTGGCGCCGTGCGGGAGTAACCTTCACCGCTTTCTTCTCCTCCTGCCAAGCCATAGCAGATCTCGACTGAACGCCTGTACTGTGACGACTCCCGACGGCTCAAGCCGTGGGCTTCTCGGGTTCCCAGCCTTGTCGTCCCAAGGCCAAAATATTCCTGGCAGCATTCACGTCGCGATCCAGAACAATCCCGCAGCACGGGCAGGCAAAGACTCGCTCTTCGAGCGGCATGGCCTGTCTGTGTCCACAGGCACTACAGGTCTGGCTGGTGTAGGCCGGGTTCACCTTTACAAGCTGCCGGCCAGCCTCTTCCGCTTTGCTCGACAGCTTTGCAAGGAACTCCGACCAAGCCGCGTCTTGAATGCTTTTTGCAAGATGAGGGTGGTGCACCATCCGGCTGACCACCAGGTCCTCGACGCAGATGAAACCGTATCGATCAACAATGCGCCGACTTTGCTGGTGTGTAAAGTTGTCTCTTCGGAAACGAATCCGCTCGTGTATCCGCGCTACTATCTTTTTCCTTCGGGGCCGCTCAGGATCATCTTTTCCCAGGCGCGAGAGTCTGCGCTGAGCTTTCGCAAGTGCCTTCTCTTCCCGCCTGAAGAAGGCCGGTGTTTCGATGGTTTTACCGTCAGACAGTGCAGCAAAGTGCTTGAGTCCCAAATCTATTCCAACTGCATGTGGATGAGGTGGCAAGCGTTTAGGCTCACACTCACATGAGAAACTTGCATACCACTTGCCCGTTGCTGATCGAAAAACCGTACAGGTCTTGAGCTTCCCACGCAGAGGCCGATGCAATACAATCTTGATATGGCCTATCTTGGATAGGACCAGCTTGCCATCCCGGATGGTGCAACCTTTAGGTACCTGCGGATAAGTCAGGCTCTTGTACCTCCCCTGGCCTTTGAACCTGGGATAGCCTGGCTTTTCGCCAGCCTTCACCCTACGGAAAAATGCCTGGAAAGCCAAGTCCAGTCTGACGACTACCTGTTGAAGCACTTGGGCGTTAACGTGTTCTAATGACGGGCGCTCGCGTTTCAGGATAGGAAGCTGCTTGATTTGATCAAAGCATGATATGCCTTGACCAGTCTGCTCATAGAGCTTTCTACGCTGTTCTAGCAGGTGGTTATAAAGCCAGCGACACTCTTCCAGGGCTTCTGAGAGCAGCCGCTCTTGCCTCTTTGTTGGGTAGATCCGATACCGAAACGTTTTCAGCATACCACTATGGAAGCTAACCCTATCTGTCTGTCAAGCGTGATGCTTGCTGGCCCCCTGGTCGAGGGCCAGCACCGATGCGAAAAAGGAAATCGTCGATTCATCTAGAAGCTTCCCTTATGAGGATTATCCTGCAGATCCTGGAACCATTCCCCTGGATCACCCTCCAGGCAAAGATCTGCCAGATTTCGGGCAGTTTCTGATTGTAACCCGTCTCTACATATCTTTGCCCATTCCATTCCTTTTGAGTACCCTTGAGAATAGTATTCTCTTGCTTGCAGCAAACACTCTAATAAATCTGCTTCTCTCGCCAATTGGGCCTCTTGCGAAGTCTGTTGTCTATATTCTCTCATAAGGTCGAGAATGTTCCTGGAAAGCGGTTCAGGAAGTTGGTCCGTTTGCTCGCAGAGCGCTGTTTCTTCAGCTTCCTTAACGTCGTGCAGATAGCGACGAGCTACCCAGGGGAGGTCGCTAATCCTCGTCTCCGCCACGTCGTGAAAGAGGCACATGGTGGCGGTCTTGTATGCATCGACACCGTCTAGAGTGGCAAGGATATAGCCAATGATTGCTGCTCGAAAACAGTGCTCCGCGACTGTCTCTGGATCTTTCACGCCTAGGCGCCACCATCCTGAGCGCTTCAAGAGTTTGAGATACCCCACCTCATGGAGGTAGCAGACAAGTTGTTCTTTGTTCATTTAGCCCCCCAGTCCCAGGCTACTGGAAATTCATGCTCAACAGCGAACCAGCTAGCGAGCAGGATCATATAGCTGATATGTGTCAGCGTCTGTTTATCTTGAGTCCAGCATCCACGATAGATGGTAAGAACAGGCTCATTCGTGAGCAATCGCAGCAGCTTCTGTTCCTCCGGGGATGCATTTCTCGCCAGGTATCGATCCCTCTCCCAGCCAATGGTTATTCCATGGACCTCCTTTATCCTCTTCAGTACATCTAGAGATGGATTTTTTTCCATTTCCGAGAGTATTGTTCCTTTAACCAGATCTAATGGATAATAGGTGCTCCAGAAACATATTGGTGCCTTATTGCTAACGATAGTCATGCGGGACCTTTGGACAAATTGCTGATCAGGGTCGATCTGAAACGTTCTGGCTATCTCCTCCGGCAGAGACGAGCGCTTCACGGCATAGGTGCGAGTTTCTGCCTGGAAGCCGAGCGAGCGCAAGTAGATTGTCCAATCGCCCAGGATGCCAGAGAGCAGAATAGGTTCTCTTTGGAAAGGTTGGCCTGTGCGAAGTGCCTCAACCTCGGACTTTTTGTAGTAATTGGGTTTTACTTTTCCATCAAAGTGATAGCACCGGAGCCAGGGGTGAATGCGATCATAAAAGAGTTTCTTTGAAGCTGGCCAAGTCTTTAGAACCTCTGCCGTGGTGAGAAATTCTTCGCCATTGACAATCCTCGGCATTTTGTTCCCTCGCTTAGTAGTAGCTCTTTCTATAGTACCTCAAAGAACCGCTGGGTGTCAAATCCTCACCTTTTAGTCCCCTTTATGATACTAAAGGTAACCTATGAAGAATACTAGTTGACTTTGGGAAACTAATATGATACAATTAAGCGCAGTCAGGTTCATGTAGGGCGACCTAGGACAGACATAGCTACTTCGGCGAAATGACTCTAATGGTCGCCTTTGGAGGATCTGCGGTCACGACGGCATACTATGCTAGTCCCAAGGGGTGGGCTAGTTTGTCTCAAGAATAGCCTTATGCCTATTTGAGCACCTTGAAAAACGGATCGCGTTAAGTGTATGACCAGGGAGCCAGACGCCTGGACGACAAGTGGTCATGGGAGAGGAAAGGCTGGCGAGTTGGAGGAGGAGGTCTGGCAGTGGAAGAGGTGCTGACTCGCTCGGAGGCGTACGGCATAGCCCTGGGCGTTGGGATACACTGCTTCTGGGGACCGTGCTCTCTTTGGCCTGTTGGCTCGCAGAAGGAGAGAGCCGATCGGATGCCATTTGGTTCTCCATCGTGGTGACAGCTTCTCCCAGCTTCTCCTGTCTTCTGAAGGTACAGGCTGGTTTCTCCTCTGTCTTGTTCCTTCTCTTTTGGCGTTGTTCCTATCGATAGGTGTTGTGAGTCATGTGCTCCGATCCAAGGAGGTTCCCTGGTGTCGCCTCTGTCTCGCCCCCGGCACCGGCGCTCCCGTCGGGGTCGGGGACATTCCTCTTCCCCGTGGGCATGCCCCTACGCGACCCTGGTGGCACAGGCTCGCCGCCTGTGTGGGCACACGGTGCTCGTCCCTTCTCCCGTTGGTCTTCATCCTGATGGCACTCCGGCCTTCCGTTGGGTCCAGGGGGTCGTGACCTCCGTCGCTGACGACGGGAGTGTTTGCGTGATGTTCTTCGAGCCGGGCCGGCGCCGCAAACAGCATTTTGGCGTCTCGTTTGCCTTGCAGCAGTTTCGGGTGCTCTCTTTCTAGCTCCGCCGGCCACGCTTCGGTCTGGTTCGCCGAGCTGGCTGGTCAGGTTTTCGGCTGCTTTCTGCGTGTACCCTTCTCTCTGTCTTCTTGCTGTCTGTCTTTCTATTCTGATGAAGGAGGTGTGGTATGTCCGTGTCTTCCTTCTGGGCCGAGGCCCCGTGGTACATCCGCTGGCGTGGACGGGAGTGGCCTCTGACTGAGCTGGAGGAACCCCTACGACTGTGTGGACGTGACCCGGTGATCCTGCAGGAACCCGCTGCCTTGTTCAGTCCTGACGTGCAGAACGAGTTCCTTCGCGGCACGTTTCGGCATGTTGTCTCGGTTGCGGCGGCTGCCCTGGGGGCTGACGATGCCCTGCTCTTCTTCCACCCCCACCATACCAAGGAAGACTGGCAACTCGCGGGACGACTCCGCTACGATCTGACGGGACAGCGTGGGCCGCATGCGTTGCTGCTGGCCCAGCGACGTGCCTGGACACTGTTGGATCGCCATTGGCCTCTGCCGGAGCGAGAACAGCTGATCATTGCTTTCCTGCATGGCTTCGCACGGCGGTTCCTGGAGGACCAGCACATCCCTCCCCAGTACTGCCCGTTGCTGGTTCCCCAGGGGGTGTTCCTGGAGGTGGTGCCCGTACGTTCAGGGGAAACTCCTCCCGCTCACCCGGAACAGGAACCGCAGGTGCCGGGGAAGGAAGCGTCCTCGGGTTCCACCGGCTGGTTGCTGCTGCAGCCCTGGGAACGCCCGCCCTATGCGGTGTGTTCCCCAGCCCCTGCGCCTGCGTCTGTTCAGATTGATGAGATCCGGTTGAACCGCCCGTATCCCTGGTGGTGAGACCAACCCGCTAGCGAGGTGTTCCTGGGGTTCGTCGTCTCACTCCCCTGCCCTGCCAGGCCCCAGGCGCACCTCGCACTCCTCCATTCGCACGCACGCTTGGAAAGGGGTGTTCCCTCGTGATCCCTGCGTCTGCGGCTCCTCTGCCTGACCTGCACTGGCCCCTTGCCTGCCGCTGGATCGGCCCGGCAGAGGAGCCAGAGGACGCTGTTGCCTCTCTTGTTCACTTCCGCGCTGTTGGATGTTCAGTTACACGCTCGATTGCCATAGGAAAGATGGAGGCTTCCTTGTGATGGCCCCTACACGTACTTCCCGGCCTTCTCCTTCGGCCATTCCTCCCCGAGCCAGCCGTCTGCGGCCCCCTGCCACGGTCTCCGAGACCGTGGAGGAGTCCACCATTCCCGACGCTTCAGGCCCCATTCACCGTCTCGCGCCCCGGCCCCGGCTCGGACGCCTGCAAGCGCTGCTCAGTCTGAGCGGTGGCATGGTGCTGGCATTGCTCTGGCTGTGCTGGCTCGGTCCTGCCGTCAGCTCCTGGCAGGACCAGTACACCTATGGAACCGCCCGGGTCAGCGAGTTGGACCTCCAGGATCATGGACGGCTCCTTCATCTGCTGGCTCAGGACTGGCACGGCACCATTCTCGTGATCGCGGTGACTGCCCCGGCCTCCGGCTCGGGGCAGGATACCCCTGGCATTCACCTGTGTACCTTCCCGGGCGTGCTCTCGGAGCCTGCTGGCAGTCCCCCACGAGTGGTGACACTGCAGCTCCAGTCACCGCCGGGGCAGGCCCATCCCGTGATCCTGGTTCAGGTGGAGGGCGTTCCCTTCCGCCTGGTCTGTCATCTGTCAACCGCTGCTGGCCCTTCCAGGTCCACAGCCGCGCTGCCTCTCTCTCCCAGGAGGACCAGTCATGCCTGAGTCATCAGACCTCCCTCTGACGGCTTTCCCCGAGGAGCCGCCTGCTCCTGATGCTCCCTGGCTCCAGTGGCTGGCCTGGCTCTCCTGGGCCAGCCACCGGGTCGGGGCCTACGAGTCAGCCCTCTCGCTGGCGGATCTGGATCGCCTGACCCGTGGACTGAGACAGCTCTGTTTGCAGCTGGAGGCTGAGGCGGCGCAAGCGCAAGGCGGACTCCAGGAGACGACTGCTGGTGCTGCGATGGCAGCCGCTCTGCACCGACAGCATGTGCTCACGGAAGCCAGCCAGCAATGCGACGAAGCCCGCCTGTTGGTGGGAACGCTGGCCCAGCGGATCAGAGGAGAGCAGGCTGAGGGGCTGCCGCTCTTGCGACGAATTGGGGTTGGCACTCCAGACCGTCTGCGGCAGCAAGTGCGGTCGCAGCTCCAGCTGCTCCAGGCAACGCTGGACCGCCTAGGAGAGCCACGAGGTGGTCCAGCTCTGGTCAGTCTCCCGAAAGGAGGAGCGTGCCGATGAACGCCTTCGAAGCCAGCCGGGTCCCAGGAGGAACCTGGCTGCTTTCACACCGTGCTGATGGACTCAAAGCGGCAGCCATTGCCCGCACAGAGCCAGATGGACCAGAGCGGGCGCTGCTGATCCTGGAGGATCTCACGACAGCAGAGGTCACCCGGCTCTGCCAGCTTCTAGACCTGCCGCCGCTGCTCAGGTGGCGGACGGCCAGTCCCGAGGAGACCCGCGTGTTCTTCTCCCAGGAGACCCCTCCAGGGCATGGGGCCATCTGAGTCCCTTCACGACACCTTGCCGGGTCCCCGGACTGGGACGATGTGCTCGTTCCAGCTCGGGGACCCCTGAACTGATCTGGCCAGCGACGGCCAGGAAAGGAGACGTTGCTATGTGGCGCCGCATCTTTCCTCTTCGCAGCCCTGCCCAGCACCCTGAACGCCAGTTACGCCGGCTGGAGCGGCAGATTGCCCGTTACCAGGCCCTGCAACTGCTCTTAGAGGAGCAGATCCAGCACCTCTGTGCGGAACATCTGGCGCTTCAGGTCGAGATGAAGACTCGGCCCCACGTGCCACCATCCGACGTTGGTCCTTCTCAACCGTTGCCTCGACTGCCCTCATCAGCAGAAGGAGGATGACATGCCGCCTTTCGGTCATCATCATGCTCCGCCTCCTCACATCCGGCCCCGCCGGCTCCGACCAGCGAGAACCACTCTGGCAGTGAGCAGCTACCTGGCGGACCTGGAAGCCTTCCCGCCCTCGGTGCCGGCTTCCCATCCACCCGAGGCCCGCAGGGATTGGCCACCGGGAGCCTCGACGCAGGACCGGGAAGCACTCATCAACAGCCATCTCCGCCTGGTGGTCAGTGTGGCTCGCACCTATGCCCCGCTGCTTCGCGACAGCCACCCCTCCCTGGAGCTGGCTGATCTGATCCAGGAAGGCAACCTGGGGCTGCTAGAAGCGGCCAAACGATTTGACCCGACTCGTGGGGTTCGCTTCAGCACGTACGCCACCTGGTGGATCAGGCAGGCCATCAGGCGGGCCATTCAGGCCGCTGATCTCATCCGGTTGCCGGCGCATGTCCAGCAACGCCTCCACGCGCGAACCGGGCGATTTCAGCAGCAAGGGAGTTCGCTCCCACGAACCGTCTCGCTCGACGCGCTGACGCAGACGGATCACCAACTGGTGGCGGTGATCCCGGATCAGACCGTTCCTGATCCTTCAGCAGGTGATCCCGACGAGACCGAGCAGCAGCGCTGGCTGGCCCAGGCAGTGCGCAGGGTGTTGACCCCCAAACAGCGCCTCGTCATGGAAGCCTTACTAGGCTGGGGAGATCGCTGGCGTCCCGCGACACAGGCAGAAGTCGCGCGAGAGCTGGGTCTCTGTCGAGGCCGCATCTTGCAGATCAAACAGGCAGCTGTGGCACGATTGCAAGCAGCCTGGCAGCGAGAGTGTCACCAACAGCAGGCCGGCACTGACCGTGCCCGACGCCAGCGATCCACTCGTCGTGGACCTGGCGGGACTGCAGGGGCGGAAGCCACGCGGTTCGAGTGGCCAAAGCAGCGGAAACAGGACTGAGCCGCTGAGCGGGGAGCGCGAACCGTTTCCGCTCCCCGCCTCGCCTGGTCCCACCTGCGGGCCTTGAGCAAGCGGAACAATGGTGCTCCTCACAGACGGACATCAGGCAGGCACAACATGAGAGACACTCTCCCCTACCAGGAGGAGGAAGATCAGATGACTTCTTGCTCAACAGACCAAGCTGCCCCAGGGAGAACCCCAAAAAGATCGGGCGTCATCGGTCAAGTCCGACGAGATCCAGAACTGGTCTACAGCAGCCGGGGACGCCCCTGTGTGCAGGTCAGCCTGGACCTGGAGCACAGTGACAGACCACTGCCGGGGAGACAGCAGCCGGGCCGGAGGCTGACGGTCACGGCCTGGGAACAGCTGGCCCTGGAACTCGCTCAGAAAGCCCGCAAGGGCAGCAGGATCGCTGTGGAGGGACGGATCACGTGTCCCTTCATGGACGAGTCGAGCACTTTCCTGCTCATGACCGCTGAGGCAATCGCGTTCCTGAGTGACGCTTCCGCTCCCTCGGCGAGCAGTCGGACTGTCAAAACCCGGTAGCCCGAATGCGGAGTGGTCGGCACCTGGGCAGAGCAAAGGCAACGCGGTCGCAGCGAGCACTTGCAGCAAAGCAGTAGGGAGGC
>NZ_JADGIA010000332.1 GCF_019683635.1 Thermogemmatispora sp.
GTCTTGCGCGGGGCGGGTCTGCCACCGGGGTTTTCCTCGCCCACGGGCCGGGGTCCCTCGCGTACAGCCTCCAGGGCACGGCGCAGGAAGTTGGCCACACTCACCCCTGGGATTGCCATCGGATATTGGAACGCCAGGAAGAGGCCCATGCGAGCACGACGATCCGGGGAATATTCGAGAATATTCTCCCCCTTAAACCAGATTTCGCCGTCAGTGACCTCGTACTTGGGGTTGCCCATAATGACGTTGGCGAGCGTACTCTTGCCGGAGCCATTGGGGCCCATCAGGGCATGAACCTCGCCCTGTCGCACCACCAGGTCAACGCCACGCAAAATGGGCTTGCCCTCGATGCTGGCGTGAAGATTCTTAATAACCAATTCTGAAGCCATTAGCGAAAACCATCCTCCTTGGAAGAGCTTGAGATACGATTACACTACCTCAGCCTGACAGCCATCGCTTCCCGTCCTCTGCGACGTTGCACGGGCAGGACCGGAGCAGAGTCGCGAACAGAGGCGGAGCGAGCTGATTAGGTCATTGACAGGCTGGCTGCCTGGGGGCTGCACCGAGCTGAGCAGGGAGGCAAAGAGCTGTTCGCTCATCAGCCTGTCAGTCTGTCTGCCTGTCTATGTCACTGCCGCTAAAACCGGGGAGTCTGCCGCGGCCCATGAATCGAGCCGAGTCTTCAGCTCTCCTCGCATCGCGGTCATCTTGCGACCACTTCAGCCAACGCCAACCAAGCCCTCGCCCCACCGGCAGGCCCCACTGGCCCATCCCCGGCACACCGGTCCTGCGTCTCGGCCTAGCTCAGCTCACAGCGCCGAAGACGGAGCCACACGGATATCCGAGATGGAGATAAAGTGCGTTGGAGCGTTCTGCGTCTCCTGCTCGGAGGCGCCCACCAGATCGGCGAGAGTCATCGAATCCAGCGTCTGAGCAACAGCATCGCGCACCCTGGCCCAGAGGAACTTGGTCTTGCAGGAGTCCAGCAGACTGCAGATCTGCGTCATCTCTCCCTCCGTCGCGCAGATCATGGGCGCGATTGGTCCCTCCAGGACCCGCACAATTTCCCCCATCGTGATCTCCTCCGGCGGGCGGCTCAGCCGATAACCGCCGTGCGCCCCTCGTGTGCTGACCACCAGTGGCGGCTCAGCCTCGCGTAGAAGCTTCACCAGCTGCTCCAGGTACGCCAGAGACAACTGCTCGGCCTGCGCAATATCGGTCAATGACCGCGGGCGCGAGCTGTAATAGTGGCGAGCCAGATCAACCATGAGGCGTACACCATACTCGCCTTTTGTGGAGACTCTCAAAATCATGGCTCGCTCCTTTCTCGCCCCGTGGGGAATGCTGATTCCTCGCTTTCATCGCTCCTACGCAGGTTACTCTTAATCCGACCTGCTCACTAGGATATATTCTAGCACTTCCGGCGGGAGAGCGTCAACCTCGCTCTGTGGCGGCTCGCCGCTGCCAGGCTGGCCCGCCAGAGTGATACAGGGCATGCCAGTCTGGGAGCTACCAGAACGGGCTGCCGAGACCGACCGATCATTCCATTGGCATGATATCAATCCTATCTTCAAAGAAGAGCGAAAAACGGCTACTATAGAGGGAGAATTGTAATGCGACGGAGCGGACTCCACAGCAAGGGGAGTAGACAGTGAACAGCAAGGAGCTAGATGATGGAAGAAGAAGGGAAGCTCATTAAGAAGAGCCTCTGGCTCTTCGAATACAACCGGGGCGACTCCGCCCTTTACCTCCAGCAATTTTATGCTGTCGACGAGAACGACGTGCGTCGCCAGATCGAGGAATTCATCCGCCGCGTCGACTTCCCGGTTTATTGGGAGCGGCTGCGCCACGTGCCCGGCGGCTTTACCATCGGCTATTCCTCCCTCAAGGGGATCATCTACGAGCGGCCCGACGGAAGCCTGATAGAGGAGGTCGAGGAGAAGGCCCCGCCCCAGTCGTCTGGAACAGCGGCCAAGGCTCCTGCGTCTGGCGAGAGCACGCCTGAGACGGCCAGCGGCCCAGCCAGCGAGGCAGCCCCCGGCTAACAGCTCAGCAACCTCGCCCTTTTCTCTCGTCTACCCTATTGCCAAGCCAAGACCGCCTGTGCTATACTATGCAACGACAAGAGGCATGCGAGAACGCCTGCGCCCGCAGGCCGCTCGTCAAGAGCCACAGGCGCAGCGACCTGCCTGCAACGTTTTCGCCCGGCCTCATCACCAGCTCTTGCTGGTGACGTTCTCGTAGGATGTTCGTTTCGCCTCATCGATTGTGCAGAAGGGGAATAACCGAGCAGGGCAAACGAGCGAGACCGGCGAAGAACTTGCACGAGTCGGTTTAGCGGGGTGTAGCGCAGTGGCTAGCGCGCAGCGTTCGGGACGCTGAGGTCGGAGGTTCGAGTCCTCTCACCCCGACCAAGTTGACACTTTCTCTTCCTGGAGCTCATCTCTCGTTGGTTTGTTACCTGGCCGGCCCAGCAGCCGGCTAGCTCGACGGTCGGCTGAGGTTAGGTCAGGCTCGACTGCCGGTCCGATCCACTGGAGCATGGAGCTTTCAATTACGGTGCAGCACCGCCTGAGCGAAGCAGCAGGTACGGATAGAGCTTCGTCTTCTCACATCCTCTATCCGCTTCTCAGCAGCTCATTGGCGGCTCTCCAGCTCCTCAGTGCTCAGATCGGTGGTCTCTCCAACCCCTGCCTGATCGTGCAATGTCAACGCCCATCTCCCTGGCCAATCGGTGAGCAATGCAGGCGGCGATGAGAAGCTGACGAGAGGTGAGGCCCCGGCCTCTCTCCTCCTCTAGCCCCGGTTCGGCTTCTTCCTCGCTGTCTGCCCGGTGGTTCAGCTCTGACAGAGAGGAAGGAAAGCCATTCATGCCTGTCTTAGTTCTGAACTCTTCCTTTCAGCCTCTCTCAGTCATCTCAGAGCGTCGTCTGGTCGTCCTGCTGTCGAAGAAAAAGGTGACTTTCCTGGACGACGAGGTTCGCAAGGCTATTGAGGAGAATATTCAGGCC
>NZ_JADGIA010000109.1 GCF_019683635.1 Thermogemmatispora sp.
CTCTCCTGCCATTCGCTATAATCTGCGCTAAGAGGAACAAATGGACATGATCGACGACTTAGCGGCGCTCCTCCAGCGGGCCACTGTTCGCATCGACGCCGCCCATAATCCCAGGGGTACAGGCTTCTTTGTGGGGCCGGGCCTGATTCTGACCTGCGCCCACGTCATCCCATCTGCTCACAAGGCAGCTTCCAGCCTCCAGATCTACTGGCAGGAGAGATATTACGAGGCGGCCATCACTACAGTGCCTGCTGATGACTCGTCCCCAGATCGGGATCTGGCGCTGTTAACGGTCCCTCTTGAGGATCATCCTTGTGTCTTACTCTGCGGTGAGGCTCAGCCCTACAGCCGCCTGTACACCTATGGTTACCCAGGCTCAGTGCCTGGAGGCACCTCTTTCATTTTCGACGCCGCCGGACCAGCCGGTGAGCGGAACCAGTGGATCACCTTCCAACGCGGGCCGGTCGATCCCGGCATGAGCGGCGCCCCGCTGCTCGACCGGGAAAGCGGCTGCGTCTGCGGTATGATCCAGTTCTCGCTGGGCCTCCATAGTGAGCGCGGGGGCCAGGGTCTGCAGGCGCGCGTCATCCTTGCTCAGCTTCCTGATCTTGTCAATCATCAATTGGCCACACACCGGCAAAACCGCCGCTGGCTGGAGCTTCTCTCAGTCGAGCAACGTCAGCGCCTCGGACAGTGCTGTCCCCAGTATCAGCCGCTGCTCCAGCAGAACACTAAAGCCCTCAAAGTCTTTATATCCTACTCAGGCAGCCAGCGGGATCGCAAACTGAGAGAGGAACTTGAGAAGCAGCTGGCTTCCTTTAGACGCAATCAACTGATCGAAAGCTACCATAGCGAGCAGCTAAGCGCGGGACGTGAACGGAGCGAGAGCCAGCGCCTGCTAGAGCAGGCGGATATCATTCTGTTACTTATCAGCCCTGATTACATGAGCTCCGACCAATGCTACAACGAAGAAATGCAGCGGGCCATGCAGCGCCACGAGGCCGGCACGGCGCGCATCATCCCGATCAAGTTGCGGCCAACTGTGGAGCTGGCCAGCTCTCCCTTCGGCAAGCTGCAGGCCCTGCCGCGCTCCGGGCAACCTATCACGGAAAGCAGGGACCGCGACGCAGCCATGAAGGAGATCGCCGATGAGCTGTATCGGGTCATCCAGGAGTTGAAAAGCAAGCAGACCTGAGCTGAGCAAGCGCAAGCCTATCTCCCCCGCCCAGCTCACCAGCTTAGGGCAGTGGAAGGCACCTTTCCAGGAACAGTCTCTTCTTGCTTTCCCATTCACCCCTCATTAGGGCATCGGCTAGGAGCGGACGCTAGGGACCCTGAGCAAGCCTCTGCGCTGCTGAAGGCGATACGGCGCATAGTAACCAGCCAGGGCAAAGGGCAGGCGCCCGACCAGGAGTGTCCCCTCGGCACGATGCTCTTCTAGCTCGACACGCCCGCGACGATGGAAGAGTTCCACCAGGTCGCCGCGCGCGTAAGGCACAAGCACCTGCAAAGGCACCATCTGCTCAGCCACCACCTGGGCCAGCTTCTCGCGCAACGCCTCCAGGCCCCAGCCGCGCAGCGCCGAGACCACTACAGCATTGGGATAGAGTGAGGGATCAACGCGCTCGGGATCAGACAGCAGATCGATCTTATTAAGGGCCGTCACCCGCGGCTTTTCATGAGCCTCCAGCTCGCGCAAGACCTCGTTGACCGTCTCGCTCTGCTCGATGGCATTCTCATGGCTGACATCCACCACCTCCAGCAGCACATCGGCATCGACTACTTCTTCCAGGGTTGCCCGGAAGGCCGCCACCAGGCGCGTCGGCAGGCGCTGAATGAACCCCACCGTATCCGTCAGCAAGACCTCCTGGTTGCCCGGCAGTACCACGCGGCGCGTCGTCGGATCAAGCGTCGCAAACAGCTTGTTTTCGACCAGAACATCGGCCTGGCTCAAAGCATTAAAGAGCGTCGACTTACCAGCGTTGGTGTAGCCCACCACAGCCACCACCGGCATCGTCAAAGCCGCCCGCTGACGACGATGGAGCGTGCGCTGCTCGCGCACCTCCTCCAGCTCGCGACGCAACTCCGCCAGGCGATTGCGAATGCGGCGGCGATCGATCTCCAGCCGCGTCTCACCAGGGCCGCGGACACCAATAGCTCCGCCAACTCCAGCCGCACCAAGCGAACCACCAGCCTGCTGCGACAGCTCAATACCACGCCCGCTCAGACGAGGCAGACGATATTCCAGCTGCGCCAGCTCAACTTGCAGACGCCCCTCGCGCGTTCGCGCATGCTGGGCAAAGATATCGAGAATCAACGTCGTACGATCGATCACACGCGCATTGAGAGCCTTTTCGAGATTGCGCTGCTGAGAGGGTGACAGCTCGTCATCGAAAATCACCAGATCAAAGCCCAGCTCCTGCTCCAGAGCAGCCAGCTCCTGGACCTTTCCCTTGCCAAGATAGGTAGCCGGATCAGGATGACGCAGGTGCTGCAGCATCTTGCCGACTACCTCGGCACCAGCAGTCTTGGCCAGAGCCTCCAGCTCGTTGAGCGAATCTTCAGCGCTCCAGAGCGTCTCCTGTCGCTCACTCGCCACCGCGACGAGAAAGGCCCGCTCCGGCCCCTCTGTGGTTCTCTGCTTGATCAGCACAGCCTCGTTTCTTGCCGTAAAATGCCTCCTTTGTTCAAGCAAAATCTACTCAGCTCTAGAATACGTAGAATGCCCCTTGACTATACATTGTATGCGCCTTTACCGCAGAGCGCAAGCCCACAGGCAGCGCCCCCTGTCCCGGCCCTCCTGCTAGGAAGGCCAGGCCAGCCAACAAGTAGACGGATAGCCCGGCGCTCCCATCACAGACCCTATTTTAAGGGCAGGCGACCAAGCAGCCACTGATTGAGATGCACAAAGAGGCTCTGGGCAATTGCTTCATTATAAGCTCGCTGCCAGGCACTGAACTGACCTGGATCATGCACCGGAATGCTTTGGACGGTGCTGAGAATGTTATGCAGGGCCAGCAAGAGAATCAGCCACAGGAGCCAGGCTTCAGCAAAACCCAGCACCATTCCGAGCAGCTCGTCGACGATCCCCAGCATTGGAATGCTGTGAACAAAGGCCCGAATCAGCGTGGTGATGATATGAACGATGAGGACGGTAGCGAAAAAGAGCAGGGCATAGGCGAGCAGAGGCGCAGCCACGGCTCCATTCCCGGCGAGCAAGGTGGTGAACGAGGGACCGAAGAGTAAGGCCACAGCCAACGCCAGCGGGAGCGCAACTAGATTAATCAAGCTAGCAATAAGGCCATTATGAAAACCATTGATGACTAGTACAATGGCTGTAGCCAGAAAGGCAAGATCGATCCAGCTAAACGAAAGAGACATTTACTTCTTCCTCCCAAGATCATGAATGAGAAGTAATGAAATAGAAAGTCGAACCTCCTGATATATAATCAAACGAGGCTCCAGGCTCACTGTCACAGTCAGAATGCCAGACGCTCTTAGGGTGAGAGGCAGGGGGCAAGAAAGGGGAGGCGGCTCATCGGATTGGCCGCGGGCCAACCGACATGCTATAATGAAGGCATGAGCATCAGAGGGAAAACTACAGAGACAAGCGCTCCTCAGCGTGACCTGCTCGGGCTGACCCTCACGCAGCTTGAAGCCTGGTTCAAGGAGCTGGGAGAGCCAGCATATCGTGCCAGGCAAGTCTACAACTGGATCTACAAGCACCTGGTCACGGACTTCGCCGCCATGAGCAACCTGCCTCTCAGCCTGCGGGAGCGCCTGGCGCGCGAAGCCACCATTGGTCAGGTCATTGTTCGCAGCGAGCAGCGTTCCAAGGACGACCGCACGCGCAAGATCCTGCTGGAGCTGGCCGATGGCCGACTCATTGAATCGGTGCTGATGCTCTATCCACCGCTGGGAGGGAGCAGCGCGCGCGCCACCGTCTGCGTCTCCAGCCAGGCGGGTTGTGCTTTTGGCTGCACCTTCTGCGCCACTGGCCAGATGGGATTTGAAAGGCACTTGAGCGCCGGAGAAATCGTTGCCCAGGTTCTGCACTTTGCGCGCGAGTTGCGAGCGGCCCCCTGGCGTGCCCGCGGCCTGCCCGGTAGCCAGCCCATCGACCACATCACCAACCTGGTCTTCATGGGCATGGGCGAGCCGCTGCACAACTACGATAACGTGATCCACGCCTTGCGCATCTTGAACAGTGCCGAGGGCTTCAACCTGGGTGCGCGGCACATGACTATCTCCACCGTAGGGTTGCCGCATGGCATCCGGCGTCTCAGCCAGGAGGGGCTGCAGGTCAACCTGGCCATCTCGCTACACGCGCCCAACGACGAGCTACGTGCGCAGACCATGCCTGTCAACCGCAAATATCCGCTGGCCGAGGTGCTGGCGGCCTGTCAGGACTACATCGCCGCCACTCGACGACAGATCACCTTCGAGTACGTTCTACTGGCCGGCGTCAACGACAGCCCTGCCTGTGCCCACCAGCTCGGCGAGCTGTTATCTCCGCTCAAGCAGTATGCGCATGTCAACTGCATTCCAGTCAACAAAACCGCGGCGGACTACCGTCCACCTGGGCCGGAGGTCATCCGTCGCTTCCGCGACATCCTCTTCGAGCACGGGGTCAGTAACAGCGTGCGCGCCGAACGCGGAGACGATATCGCGGCAGCCTGTGGGCAGCTGCGCACCCGCTTCGTAGCCCAGCAGCGCATAGCCTTGGCACATCATTCCCGGCCTGAGCCTGAGCCGGTCCATCCTCAGTGATCTTCCAGTGATCTCTCAGTGGCCAAAAAAAAGAAAAGACGTGGGGAGGAGGTACAGGAATAGCAGCCTGTATAAACGCGCGGCAGGTAGCAGCCGGGCAGGCCGGGGCGGGAACGCCGCACGAGCGGCGCTCTTACCTGCCTCCGGCCAGCGCTATGCCTTGGGGACTTTGAGCATCGTGCGCAGGCAGCGCGTGCAGACATGCACCGTACGCCGCACGCCATTGATCTCCAGATGGCGCCGCTGCACGTTCACCACGAAACGCCGCCGTGTATGACGCTGTGAGTGCGACACCTTATTGCCATACATTGGTTTACGCTGACAGAGGTCACAACGACCAGCCATAGCAATCTCCCTTCCTCTCTGCTCTTCCTTAGCCGTCTAGGCGCTCGCCCTGACACCTGGATGTGTCCCGCTCCCGCTTCGCAGGGTAGAGCATCCCGTTGGGACTGTGGCCCTGTCCCAACCAAACAGGCGAGGCGGTGAACCGAACCCACGAGAGCTACAGGGCAGATGTCTGCGCCCTTGATTCTGACGGGGGCCTTTGATATACTGCAACAGAACGCAGACCTTGCACTCCAGTAAGTAGAGAGCAAAGCGTTAGTAAGCGTCGAGTACGCTCTGCGAGTATAGCAGATTGCCCTCGCTTTGGCAAGTGCGTAGGCCAGAAGACCAGCAGAGCAGAGAAAGAATAGAGAAGACATGGGTATGCCGAAGCCATCGACCATTCAACCGCAGCACGGAACGCGCCCTCTAGGCAGGATCGAAGTCCTTCCCCATGCGATACACACCATCGCGGCCCGCGCCGTCAGCGAAAGCTACGGCGTTGTAGGTATCGCTGCGCCCCGCCTGCGCAACGGAGAGGCCGTCCTCCTTCCCCCCGAACGAAGCGGCGAGGGCATCCAGGTGCGCATCGCCAACGGACGCCTGATCATCGAGGTCTACGTCGTGCTGGAATACGGGCTGCGCATGTCTGAGATCGCCCACAATATCATGAGCAGCGTCAAGTTCTCGGTTGAAAAGATGCTCGGAGTACCCGTGCAGCAGGTGAACGTCAATATCCAGGGGCTGGAACACAGCCCTACCACAAGGCGCGAGCACTAACGACAAGGTGTGGGCACCACCTACCTCACCACCACCACATAAGGTAAGTAATCTATGCAGGAACAGGCATCAGGTGCTCTACACGCGCAAGATGCGCAAAGCCAGCAACAGATGCAACGGATTAGCCGCCCGCGGCGGATCAGTGTTCTGGATGGCCAGGACCTGAAGAAGGCAATGATTGCAGGGGCCGCCTGGCTGGAGGAGCGACGGGAGAGCATTAATGCCCTCAATGTCTTCCCCGTCCCGGATGGAGATACTGGCTCGAATATGTCCGCCACCATGCAGGCCGCCATTCGGGGGATCATCGATAGCCAGGAGAGGGCGGCGGGGGTGATCGCGGCCCGTATCGCTCATGACGCGCTCTTGGGCGCGCGGGGCAACTCGGGGGTGATTCTGTCGCAAGTGCTCCGTGGCCTGGCTCAGGGACTGGAGAAGAAGCAGACCTTTACCTCACTTGATCTGGCCAATGCCTTGATGGAAGCCTCGCGGCTGGCCTCACGAGCCGTCATCAAACCGGTCGAGGGCACTATTCTGACCGTGGTGCGTGACTGCGCCGAGGCGGCGCTGGCCAGCGCGCAGCGTGGCGACGACCTGGTGACCCTGATGCATGAGGTAGTGACCGCTGCGCGGCAGTCGGTAGCCCGCACGCCCGAGCTGCTGCCCATCCTCAAGCAAGCGGGAGTGGTCGATGCCGGCGGCCAGGGGCTGTGCGTGATTCTCGAAGGAATCTGGCACGCCCTGCGCGGCGAGGGACGAGAGGCGCGCCCCTTCTCTTCAGCAGCGACGTCCGAGGCCACCCTTCGGCGAGGAAGAGTCAATGTCGAGGAGGAGCAATACGGCTACGAGGTGGTCTTCCTGCTGCGCGGCGAGAACCTCGACGTAGAGCGCATCCGCCAGGCGATCATTGACATGGGCGGTGTTTCAACGGTCGTGGCTGGCGATGAAAAGCTGCTCAAAGTGCATACGCATACCCAGTGGCCTGGCAAAATCCTGGACTACGGCGTGAGCCTGGGTAGTCTCCTGGACATCAATATTGAGAACCTCCAGGAGCAGAGCCTGGCCTACGCGGCAGAGAGTCGCGCCGAGCATGAGCAGGCCGCAGGCCGGGGCCAGGATGCAGCCGCAGCTAGCAAGGCCCCGGCTCCCAGCGCTCCCATCGCCACAGTCGCCGTCGTCTCCGGCTCTGGCTTCGAGAAGGTCTATCGCGGCCTGGGCGTGAGCGCCATCGTACCCGGCGGACAGACCATGAATCCCAGCATCGAAGAACTGCTGGCAGCGGTCAACTCCGTTGAGGCCGAGCAGGTCATTATCCTGCCCAACAACAGCAACGTGATCCTCAGCGCGCAGCAGATTCCACGCCTCACCAGCAAACAGGTGGAGGTCATTCCAACCGAGACCCTGCCCCAGGGAATCGCCGCCCTGATGAGTTTCAACTACAGCGCCGACCTGGCCACCAATGTCCAAAGCATGAGCGCCGCCGCCCGACGCATCCAGACCGCCGAGATCACAACAGCGGTGCGCGCCGTGCAGATCGACGGTCTGCGCGTACGAGAGGGTGACATCATCGGCCTGATCAATGGCAATCTGGCTGTGGCCGGCAGCAGCCTGGACGGGGTCATTCACGACCTGCTCCAGCGCATGCACGTCGAGCGCTACGAGCTGCTCACCATCTACTACGGCGAGGGGACCAGCGAGACCCACGCTCAGGAAACCGCGGCCCGCATCAAGCAGACCTATTCCCACCTGGAGGTAGAGGTGGTGGATGGCGGCCAGCCCTACTATACCTATATTTTCTCGGTTGAATGAAGAGGCAATAGACAGAAGCAGTCGGTCAGAGCGCACGCCCGGCCACCAACAGCCGTCAGTCAGGCCAGACCGGGCTGCGCGAAAAACCCGGAGATAACCAGGATTAAGATCGAGAGGGCTGGTCTCGTCCCGGCGCTCTTCCCGCTACTCTCGCGAAACGTACCCACGCTTCTCGCAACCAGCCCTGTGCGCTGGCGCACATAGTGCAGACAATTCTCTCGCGTTCAGGAGGTGCCTCATGGCCGTCCGCATCGTCACCGATAGTACGGCGGATCTCCCTAAAGAACGGGCCACGGCCCTGGGAATCAGCGTTGTTCCCCTCAAGGTTATTTTTGGCAGTGAAGAATATCTGGATGGAGTCAATCTGGATACGGAGGGCTTTTTCAAAAAGCTGGCGGAGAGCAAGGATTTCCCCCGTACCTCACAGCCAACACCCGCCGATTTTCTCGCTACCTACCAGCGCCTGATTGAAGAAGGCGCCGAGGCCATTCTCTCGGTCCATCTGTCAGCTAAATTCAGCGGAACCTACCAGTCGGCCTGCGCCGCTCGGGCAGCGCTGCCAGCGGAGCTGCAACATATTCCCATCGAGGTTGTGGACTCGGAGAGCATTAGCCTCGGAATCGGTATGTCGGTTATGCACGCCGCCGAAGAGGCCCAGCGTGGCGACGACCTGGCCGCCATCAAAGCACGCCTGGTCGATCGCTTGCGCCGCACGCGCATCTTGGGCGTGCTGGATAGTCTGGAGCATCTGCGCCGCGGAGGACGCATCGGACGCGCCAGCGCCTTCCTGGGTACGATGCTGAGCTTCAAGCCGATTATCGGCATTCAGGCTGGCGAGGTGGTGCCGATTGAGCGCCCGCGCACACGCGCAAAAGCCTATGAGCGGGTGGCGCAGCTCTTCCAGGAGGCCGGCCCGGTCGAAGAGGTGGTCATTGTGGAATCGAGCGACGAATTGGGCGAGCAGCTCGCCGCCGCGATGCAGACGGTCCACCCTCAGCCGATTCCACGCTATAAGCTGGGCGCTGTGCTCGGTACACATACAGGACCCGGCACGGTGGGCATTATCTTTATTACAGCACATTAGACGAGACCCCCTCTCTTCTGAGGCCCGCCGGGCAGGCAGGTCGATCGGCCCGCCCGGCGGCGCGGTTGGACGGCATGAGGTTATCTGATGCAATAAAGCTGATACATTATGAGATAACCATTGACGACTTGCATCTTCGTCGGTACAATAGTAGGTAGTAGAGCGCTTACCCACGCCAGAAAGGGCTGTGCTGCAGGCACTGCAGGGCTTGCTCTATGGGTGTGCCTCTGATCGCCCGCTCGTTGGGCCACGCAACATACACGCTGGCAGGCTTGACAGCAGCAGACAGGGCGAGGCCGATGCACACAGAGTAGGTGGGGAACCTGAGCGGGAGCTTGTAGCCAGAAGATCATGCGTTCACTCACTGGAAGGTTCGTTAGTCAGCCACCATCGCAGATGGTGCAAGCGACGAAGGAGGAACAACCGTGGGAATGCTACGGGTGATGTCACGGCGCGGTGATGATCGTGTCACCTGGGACGAGCAGAAGGTGTTAGCAGGTGACCCCGAAGCACTGGCCGCCGTGCGAGAAGCTGAGCGCATTTTCGCCCAGGAGCGCGCCAGGGGAGCCACTGCTTTTCGTGTCGAGCCCGGGAAGCCTGCTCAGCGCATTGACCAGTTTGACGCGACCGCCGAGCAGATCATTATGGTTCCGCGCGTTGTCGGTGGATGAGCTTGATCTCAGAAATACTGACCATCCTGGACTGGGTGATCATCGCCACTGCGATGGGAGCCGTTGTCTGGCTGATCACTCAGCCATATTTACGGGGCTGGTCGCGGGCCGAGCGACGTGCCTCCGATCTGTTGCGCGATATTCTGACGCCCGAGCAGTTCCGTCAGCTCCTCTGGCATGGCTATCTGGAGGTGCCTAGCCCTACTGCCCCCCAGCGCATCTATCGCGTGCCCCGCGGTAAAGGCTTCGTCCAGGTCATCGAAAATGGCCGCGCGACGATGCGCCTCTGCCTTCAGCCAGTGGAAAATCTGCCGGACGCCGACATTGTGGTGCTCCATAAACTGATGATTGAGGGGAACGAGGAGCTATATTTGCAAAAAGCCAATAAGTATCTCTGTACCGATTGATCAACCGCTCGATGAACCGATGGCGCGGGCATACTCGTCCGCCCACCAGCCCTTCGTAGCAGCCACAGCGTGATTGCTCGCAGGCGGGCCTGGGCCCGGCGGAGCTTCTCCCCTCCCTATAACAGGGGGTGAGGAACAGGGCTGACGGGTTCCTGGCCTGCTTTTGCTCTCTGCCTGCCGCATCCCGACCAGGAAGACAGATACTCTGAGCCAGCAGGCCCTTCCCCACAGAGACCGCCCTCCGCCAGCACGCTAAGCCGCTTGTTCCATCGTCATATGGCCTGCTTCCCTGCTCCTCTTACCTGTTTGCTGTTCGCCTCCGCACCCTCCTGGGTCGCCAGCTGCCAGCTACCACCGCAGGCCGGTTCTCCAGAATGACCGCTTGCGAGCAGGCGCACCATCTTGGCGCCACGCCAGCCTGGGCCTCTCTCCCAGCCGCCAGCGCAGCCAGATCACTGCTTGCTAGTCGCCCTCTTCTTCCCTCTCTTCGCCGTCGTCGTCGTCATCGTCATCGTCGTCTTCTTCCAGCAGCTGGATGATCTGACGATGGCCATTCTGCTTCTCGCACATATGCGGCCCCTCTTCCAGCGGCATATGGCAGAAAGGGCAGACAGGGCGCCCCGCGGCGACAATACGTGTGATCATGCTGGTCAGAGCCTGAGCCTGGGCATGCGTGAAGGACAAAGTCAGCGCGCGATCCTCACGGACACGTCCGCGCAGCTCCTGGCCCGTCTCCATGATGATCTCCAGGGGAACCGCCATGAGAATGATCAGCTCTCGCCGGAAGTCGTAGCTAAGCTTCAATTGCGCTACTTGAAACTCCTCGTCGGGGATCAACGGGAAATCGGCAGGCATGCCCAGTGGTATCTCTTCTTCTTCCTCGCCTTCCTGCCGGGCCCGCGCCTCAACGCGCAGGATCTTGCCTTGCGTCACTTGGGTCAGCAGGCGATCAATAGCCAGCCCCAGCTCGTTGAGCTGCATCTTTTCCATCCACATAATGGCAGAGCCACTTTCGCTGCGCGCAAACAGGCGAAAGCGACGCTGTCCCGGTGGGCCAACAGCATCCGCGCCCAGTAGTTCCACCAGACCTAAATCTCTGCTCATCGGACCTCCTCTTTGCCCCTACGTGAAGAGTGTCTTGGTTCCTTCTGATGATCGATACGCCTGTCTTTGCAGTGACAGCCACTCTCACGCCGCGGCTGCTCTGCTCCGTGCCTTCGTCTTCTCTCTCCCGGCCTCCACTTAGCTACCCGGCGTCAGACAGGCAAGGGAGAGACAGGATAATCCCTGCCCTCTTTCAGCAATTGTAAACGCCGCCTGCCAGAGAGAACAGGGCCGGAGAGAGCGATATCTCAGATCACGGACCAGGATGGCTGGTGAGAGCCAGGACGAGCTTCCCCAACCATCCGCAACGAGACGCAGCTTGCTCCTGCGCTCGCTTACCTGTGCACCTGCCGAGAGACCCCCTCTCTCCTATCAGCCCGCCATTATTCGCTCACCGGCTCGCCTCTTCAACTTGGGCCTGCGTCTCTCTCTGTGGGCACGCCTACGCTTCTGTGGCGTAGCATAGGCAGCGTCAGTAGCCACGCTGTGGGTCATAGCGATTACGCAGCGGCTCGCCACGGCGATAACGCTGGAGGTTATCGACAAAGAGCGAAGCCAGCCGGGCGCCATAGTGAACGCTTTCACCCGAAATATGGGGCGTCAGAATGACGTTGGGCAGCGAGTAGAGCGGGCTGTCCGGGGGCAGCGGCTCCACCTCGGTCACATCGAGGCCCGCCCCAGCAATCCAGCCCTCGCGCAGGGCGCGGATCAGGGCCTGCTCATCGATGATGCGCCCACGAGCCACATTGACCAGATAAGCCGTGCGGCGCATGGCACGTAGCTCCGGCTCGCCTATCAGGCGCTCTGTCTCAGGCGTCAGCGGCGTCGCGATCACAATGTAGTCGCATAGTGGCAGCATCTCCCGCAGCTGGCTGAAAGCATAATAGCGCTCGACGTCTTGATCCTGCTCGCCTCCCCTGGCCGAGCGCCTCACCCCGAGGACACGCATGCCGAAAGCCCGTCCCAAGCGCGCAACGTAGCGTCCAATATGGCCCACGCCAATGATCCCCAGCGTCTGCCCATAGAGTTCCAGCGTGCGCAGATGATACCAGGCAGTATTGCCCCAGACATGGCGATCCTGCAGGCGCACCAGCTCGGGCCAGGAACGATTGAACATGATCATGCTGCCAAAGACATACTCCCCAATGGTTGAGGCATGGATGCCAGAAGCAGTGGTCACAATTACCCCGCTGGCAGGATCAAGCAGACCCGTGTCGCGCAGGCCATCAACGCCCGCACCAGCGAATTGTAGCCAGCGCAAACGCGGGGCGAGCTGACGGATATTCTTGGGCAACCAGAAGCCACAGATGACTTCGACATCCTCCGCATGCGCCGCTAGCTCCTCGTCCCGTGTAGCAACCACAACTTCGCTCTGGGCCGCTTCGCGAATCTTCTCCAGCGCTTCTTCATCGAAGGGGAAGGTACAGAGCACTTTCAGACCCTGATGTTGACTCACAGCCAGACTCTCCTTATCAGATCAGACGAGCATTTGCTGAGACAGCACAATGATACAGTGAAAACAGGCTCGCTGAGCGTCACCGCGTCTCTTTCCTCAGTCTATCCGAATTGGTTGCTTTCTGGCAAGCCGTCGCCTGGGCAGCCCTGCATTTGGCCAAGCCGTCAATGCCTGCTGTTCCACCCACCCACCAGTGGGCGCCAGAATCGGATAGGGGAAAAGCCTGCTAGATCAGATCTAGCAGCGAGACAGGTTACTGATAGTAAATGGCCTTCACTCATGACCAGTAAGAAACACGTACACATTAGTTGTTCAGGCTCTGGGAATTGTTCTGGAGAAGTATAGAAAGCAAGAGCATGAAAAGTCAAGGGAGAGGGGCACGGCGCCCTTCTCAGCAGCAGGCTCTTGCCCGATCAAGCCCAGGGGAACCGGGACAGGAGGAAGGCGGTGCGGCCTTAGAGGCCGACCAGTAGCAGCACGCCCAGGGCCAGGCCCATGCTGAGGAGCGCTCCGCTGATAACCTGCGCCGGAGTATGACGTCCTAAAACCACCCGCGACCAGCAGACCAGCCCCAGCAGAAGGAACGATGGCAGAAAAATCAAGCCATAGAGGATGGTCAACACCGTGGCCGCCCCGGCTAGCGCCGCCGCATGGATGCTGATCTTCCACCAGAGGGTAATCAGCAGGAGGAGCAGCCCCAGAAGCAAGGTCAGGCTGAGCGCCAGCTCCAGGCTCTGTGGAGCGTGCAGCAGGAGCAACAAGAGCAATCCCAAACTATAGGAGAACAGGCTGACAAGGAATGGATGCCAGCGCTCATGGCGGCGCGTGAGGTCCAGGTCGCTCACCAATCCCAGACGCACGGCCAGGACCACATAGAGCAAAGGAGCGGCGCAGACGAAGCCGAGCGTCAGCAGGGCGAAGCCGAGCGACGGCCAGAGGGAGGAGGAGCGATAGAGGGACACAAGCAGCACAAAAGGCACCGAGATCGTAGCAGGTGAAAACAACAAGGAAATGCCACGAGCGAAGCGCAACACGAGCGCCGAAGACCCACGAGTCAGCGGTTGAGGATGGGCGAAAGCCTGGGCCTCTTCCGTTGCCAGCGCCAGGCGCCCGCCGGCTTCATTGAGGGCAGTCTCAGGCAGAGATTTGGACATCGGGC
Organism: Thermogemmatispora sp.; assembly: GCF_019683635.1. Lineage (GTDB taxonomy): Bacteria > Chloroflexota > Ktedonobacteria > Ktedonobacterales > Ktedonobacteraceae > Thermogemmatispora. Next base: position 13,562 of record NZ_JADGIA010000109.1, read on the forward strand.
GTCTTTCTTCCTGTAACTTCATTGCCGTTTTCCAGGCAGGCCGGCAGCGGTCCGGCTGCTCACTCACTCACCCGGCGAACCCAATCAAGCCGCCAGCAGAGTCTGCTCTCTCTGCCGAATCACTTCCTCATAGCCACGCAGCAGCGACTCCATCGCCTCATACCAGCTATACCTGGCAGCCTGAGCGAGCGCTGCGGCGCGCATGCGTTCTCGCGTCGCCCGCTCATAGATCAGGCGCTCTAGCAAGTGCCGATAGGCAGCGACCTGTGCCGCCGGGCTGAGGCCAGTGGGGTCCAGCAGCAGACCCTGCTCCTCCGGGGCCACCAAATCACAGACCCCTTCGGCCCGCAGAGCCACGACCGGCAGGCCGGAGGCCATTGCCTCAAGCACCACCTGGCCGAAGGTCTCGGTGGTCGACGGGAAGACAAAGACATCCGCAGAAGCATAGGCTTCAGCCAGGGTTTCACCACTCAGGTAGCCAGTAAAGGTGACCGGCAGCCCGGCCAGGGCCTGGCGCAATTCAGCCAGAGCTGGCCCTCCACCAACCACAACCAGATGGCAGCGACGATGATCCAGCTGGCGATAAGCATTGGCCAACAACAAGAGATTCTTCTCCCGCGAGATGCGCCCTACATAGAGCAGAACACAGCATTCGTCTGCCCTCTCTTCAGTACCCAGCCAGGCGGTGCGCAACGCCGGGCGGCGACGCTCTGGTCGAAAGAGGGCACCGTCCACTCCTCGGGGCCAGAGGCGCACGCGCAGGAAGCCCTGATAGCGCAAAGTTCTGGCAGTTGAAGGAGACGGGCAGAAGGTCAGCGCGCAATGATTGTGCAGAAAGCGATTGTAGCGCCACATAGGGCCGGTCAGCCAGGGAAAGCCAAAGTGGCGACAGTAAGCGGCGAGATTGGTATGGTAGGAAGAGACCAGAGGGCGGCGCAGCAGCCTGGCCACGGCCACCCCCACGGCCCCCAGCACAACGGGATCGACAACATGAATAATATCAGGTTGGAACTCCTGGAGCTTCTTCACAAAGAGGGGGCGGAAAAAGTTAAACTTGAGTTCTGGGTAGAAAGGAAGCGGGAGACCGGGCGTCGTCACAATCTCCGCCCCGGCATACTCGCGCATCCCACAGCGCGGGCCTAACAAGAGCGCCTGGTGGCCGGCGGCCTCCAGATGGGACAGGAGCCGCGCCAGTGTACGCGTCACCCCGTCCAGCTTGGGCAAGAAATTCTCCGTAATAATCGCGACCCGCATCGCAGTCCTCCTTTGTCGCCTGCTCTGCCCCGCACCGCGCCTCGCTCGCTGCACACTCATCAACGACCAGCCCAGCCTTTCGCCTGCATTCAGATCCTCGCAGCAGCACCCTTTCAGGAGAATCTTCAGTCAGCAGCGTTATAGCTGTGTAAAATTCCCCCAAAGAACCCGTTAAGCCTGGACAAAATTTGTGCGCGCGGCAGAGATATCATTGTTCACCTGTCAGCAGAGGAGATAGAATATCCATAGAGGGAGGGAGTCGTGGCTGAAGGAGAGAAGGAGAGAGAGGGCGACAGGGCTGCGTCGCACATAGCGCCAAGCTGTGCGGCCACAAGGCTACAAGGGCATCCCGCCCGCCAGTCAGCCAGGCAGGCGGCAATGAAGAGGAGGGAGGTCAGCATTGTCATCACCAGTTATCCGGCTTCTCCTCTGCGAGGACCAGACCCTGATGCGTCAGGGATTGCGCACCATCCTCGACCTGGAGCCTGGTATGGAGGTCGTCGGCGAGGCCGCTAATGGTGAGGAGGCAGTCAGGCGCTACCGCGAGCTGCGACAGGCCGGGTTGGGACCAGACATCGTCTTGATGGATATCCAGATGCCTCTCATGAGCGGGGTTGAAGCAACCGCCGCTATTTTGAGCGCCTACCCAGATGCCAGGGTCATCATGCTGACCACCTTCGACTATGATGACTACGTCTTTGAGTCTATCAAAGCCGGAGCGGCTGGCTATGTGCTCAAGGACTTGCCAGCCGAAGAGCTAGCGGCCACCATTCGCCGTGTTGCTCAGGGGGAGCCGTTCATTCAGCCGAGCATCGCTAGCAAGCTGCTCATGGAGTTTGGCCGGCGAGAAAAAGGAGGCCGGAACCAGCCACAGGGCGCCGAGGGCGAGGGCGGGGGAGAGGAGCTGAGCGCCCGCGAGCGAGAAGTACTGCGACTGCTGGCCCAGGGAGCCAGCAATCGTGAGATCGCCCAGCAACTGTGCCTGGCCGAGGGTACTGTCAAAAACCATGTCTCCAACATCTTGAGCAAGTTGCAGGTGGCTAACCGCACGCAGGCCGCGAGCAAGGCCCGCGAGCGCAAGCTGATTTGAGCGAGCTGGTTAGCAGACGAGCAGGCTAAGAGCAGGCAGATAAGGGAAGGGGGCGCCTCACAGTCAGGGTGCACAAATAATAGATACGATCCCCAGGGATAGGAGTCAAGCAGGCAAGAGCGGCGTTGGCCTTTGGGAAGCGGGCAGCCGGCACTTGAGTGAAGCTATCCGTAGAAATACGCAATCGGAAAGGGGCGACGCTTGCCGGGTGCCTGCACTCTGAAGGCGAGAAAGCGGCTTGGGACAGGAAGCGAGCCGGGAGCGAAGGCGCTTGAGGGATGCTGTGATTGCGTTGCACAGACAGTCAGCCTTATGCTATAATCCTCACGGTATGATATAATCGTGAGACAAGCGGGACAACATAAGGATGAGTAAGAAGCCTCCCCCCACCCTGTGGGAAATCGTGGGGCCAGTGGGAGGATTGGGGTTCACAATTGCAGTCCCCATTGCCGCAGGAGCCATTCTCGGTCACTACCTGGATGGCGTGTTGCGTACCGCACCGTTGTGTATACTTCTCGGGCTGCTGCTTGGCCTGATTACGGGAATATACGGCGCGTACCGTTTATTTAAAATCTTCTTCTCAAGTATAAGATAGACGGCGTCGACGTTGACAGACCGGGCCACGCAGAGCACGATTCGGATGGAGGATATTGAGTGCTCTGGAAATTTCCTGAGGTATCGCTGGCACCAGAGGTCATATGGAATCCAGGCGGTATCTTTCCGATAACCAACACACTCTTATGCACCTGGATCACCATTTTAGCTCTGGTTGCTTTTTTCTACTTTGGCACACGCAACGCTTCGCTGATCCCCTCGGGTTTTCAAAACTTCGTTGAGTGGATCATCGAGTTCTTGGTGAATCTGGTCAACGGTGTGGTTGGCTCGCGGAAGGACAAAGCGGCGCGCTTCTTCCCGTGGGTCGCTTCCTTCTTTATCTTCATTCTTTGCGCCAACCTGATGGACGTACTGCCGGGCATCGACACCATTGGCAGCCTCAAAGGAGAGGAGATCGCCCATGTTGGAGGGAACTGTGCGCCGGTCTTGGGTTTCCTGCCTTCGTGTCAGCCACTCTCGCTGGGGCCGATTCACTTCCTCTTTGGCAACATTTCGAACCTGATCATCCCCTGGTTCCGCCCGCCGACCACTGATCTTAACCTGACGGTGGCGATGGCTCTGCTTTCGGTGGGGGCAACTCAGTTCTTCGGCTTCTACCATCTGGGTGCCAAAGAGCACCTATCAAAGTACTTGAATTTCCGAGCACTACGCAAAGGCCCGATGGGCCTCATCGATGTTGTTGTCGGGCTACTGGAGATTATCTCCGAAGCTGCGCGTATCATTTCCTTCTCCTTCCGTCTCTTTGGCAATATCTTCGCCGGTAGCCTTGTGCTGGCAGCGTTTGCCTTCATCCTGCCGTTCGTTGCCGCGATCATCTTCATTCCCTTTGAGATCTTCGTCGCGGTGATGCAGGCCCTGATCTTTGCCCTGCTGACGCTGGTCTTCATGGAGATCGGCACCACCAGCCACGAGGCTCATGAAGAGCACCTTGTCGAAGAGGAGCAGAAGGTACTACAAGGGGAGAAGGCCGCCGCGTAGTGCCTG
>NZ_JADGIA010000333.1 GCF_019683635.1 Thermogemmatispora sp.
ACATAAGCTCCGGCGAGGTTGGCCTCCAGCCAGCGGCGCTCGATCAGGCGGCGCGCATAATAGAGCGTGGCATCGAACTCTTCAGGGGTAAGCTTGTCTGGACATGCAAGCAAAATCTGGGAAATCGTCGGCAGCGTGGCGCGGGCCTGTGAGCCAAGGACGCTCTCATCAAGAGGCGGTTGGCGCCAGAGCAACAGCGGGATCTCCAACTCGGCCAATGTTTGCTCAACGATCTGGCGACTGGCCTCTAGTTCCTTGGGATAGCGCTCGCGAGGGGGGAGAAAGAGCATACCCACGGCCAACGCCTGAGCCGCGGGGGGCGTGATCCCCTGGGTTTCCAGCTCCGCGCGGAACAGCTCCGTTGGAAGCTGGGTTAGCACGCCAGCACCATCGCCGGTCTCGGCATCGGCGTCCTGGGCTCCCCTGTGGGTCAGGCGAGCCAGCGCCTCCAAAGCCATCTCTACCAGCGCATGACTGCGCTCTCCGGAAATCTGTACAATAAAGCCTGTGCCACAGGCATCATGTTCCCACCGGGCATCGTAGAGCGGATATGCAGGATCAGCAGAAGCGTGGTGCTGCATAGATTGCCCTCCTGTAAAACAGACAGCATAGAAGACCAGGAGGCACCAGCGTTGGAGCCACACTGTGTCGGCGACCAGAACAGCGCTCGCCGAGGTCATCGGGATAGACAGGATGACAGGGCGCACAGATGCGCACACATGAGCGGCATTGGTCGGGGGAGAGCGGCGGGGCTCGCGGACACCTGGCCACGGTCCATACAGCCGAACAACCAGCGTTCGCTGTTCAAAAAGTGTAACATACGAACACGGCTTTTGGCAAGGGGAAACCCGCGCAGCAGGCACGGAATGGGGGCCATGAGCACTGTAACAGTCGCTCACGGCCCCCAAGCTCTGTCCAGCGAGTGTCAGTACAGAAGGGTGGAATGGGAACGCCGTTGTTCCCATCTACGGTCTGTCTCAGGAGTTCAGGAGGCCAGGAATAACTATCTGCAGGAAGGAGAGGGATCTACTCAATCCTTGCTAGCAGCCCCACCGGCCACAGCCACACTACCGTCGCCCTGGGCGACGACACGGTAGGGCTCCGCATCAGGAGCATAGCCCAGTGACCCCATCTCGGGGATATCTAGACCCGCCAGCTCTGTCTCAGGCGAGACGCGCAGCCCAAAGAGCTTGTCATAGGCCTTGAAGAAGAGCCAGGAGATTCCGAAGACGTAGACGAAGCAGGCAACCGCGCCGATCAGCTGAGCAACAAGCTGACTTGGGTCACCGAAGAAGAGACCTCGCACCTGAAGGCCACCATAGTTGGCCAGGCCATCGGCAAAGAGACCGACCGAGATCTGCCCCCACAGGCCATTGAAACCATGAACCGCAATGGCCCCCACGGGATCGTCAACCTTCAGGACTTTTTCCACAAAGCCAGCAGCCAGAATGACGATGATGCCCGCCACTGCTCCGATGATACAAGCTGAAACAGGACTCACATAGCCACTGGGAGCAGTAATCGCCACCAGTCCAGCAAGGAGACCATTGCCCATCATGCCAATATCCGGCTTCTTCGCCCCCGTGAGCCAGGTGAAAAGCATGGCAGCGACCGAGCCGAAGGCGCCAGCAAGCATGGTATCCACAGCGATCAGACCGATGCGCAGATTGCCATTCCCAGAAGCACCTAGCGTACTGCCAGGGTTGAAACCAAACCAGCCAAAGGCCAGGATAAAGCAGCCGAGCAGGGCGAGAACCATGTTATGGCCGGGAATGGTATTAGGGCTGCCATCGCGATTGTACTTGCCCAGGCGCGGACCGATGACCATTGCTCCGGCTAGAGCACACCAGCCACCTACGGCATGAACCACCCCACTGCCAGCAAAGTCAATGTAGCCAGCACCCAGGCCAATCTTGCCAAGCTGCGAGAGCCAGCCACCACCCCAGGCCCAGTTTCCATAGATCGGATAGACCAGGGTCGAAACGAAGAAACCATAGACGCAGAAGGCACTCCACTTCCAGCGCTCGGCCATCGCCCCCGTCGGAATGGTAGCAGTCGTGTCCATGAAGACCATCTGGAAGAGGAACATCACGGCCACCCCGACGTCATAGGTGCCATCGTTGAGGAAAAAGCCCTTATAGCCAACGATACCCCAGTTGATGCCACCGATGGGAATGGTCAGCTCGTTGGTCAGGCTGGAGAGGCCGCCCAGGTTCGGTACCCCGACAAGGCCAATTCCACCAAACTGGAAGGCAAAACCAACCACAAAGTAACCGATCATACCAATGCCATAGATCATAAAGTTCATGGCCATCGTATGACCGGCATTTTTTGCGCGGCACAGCCCCGTCTCTACCAGCGCGAAACCAGCCTGCATGAACATCACGAGATAGCCCGTGACCAACGTCCAGACGAAGTTGATAGCCAGGCGGTTCTGGTCAACATACAGGGCCAGATTATAGGCAAATGGCTCGCTCGTCTTGGCCTTGTTCACATCGTCCTGAGAGATCGATGGCTGCGTACCAGTCGCAGTGACCGAGGTCAGGTGCTGCTGATCACTGCTGTTCAGACCATTGGGATCAGGACCCGCGCCACAGGCACTGAGCAAGACCAGCGAAAGGACCAGCAAGCTAGCAAAGATAAGGAGGGTCCTCAGTGCGGGGAAATACCTTTGAAGCGCCCGCACACGAAGCCGGAAACGCTCCGATCTCCCAGCTTCGCTCAGCTCACGGATCTGCAGAAAACGACTCAGATAGGGGAGAAGCTCACGCTGATGCTTCGGCGAAAGGGCCAGGCGCAGCCTGCCAGCCCCCTTGCGCGGGATAAGGGTCAGCTTCCAACCACGAAGCGTCGCATACTCAAACTCCTCCCAAGGCCGGAAAAAGACATTGTTACAGGCAATTCCACGATCGGTTAACCGATAGTGCACCGGCAGATTGACAATAGCA
>NZ_JADGIA010000334.1 GCF_019683635.1 Thermogemmatispora sp.
GGGCTGGGCTGGGCTGGGCTGGCGAGAGCGCCTTGAGCGGCTGCTCCTGCCTGAGCTGTCCTGTTCCTCTCCATCGCTGATCGATCGTCGAGGAAAGAGGGGGCGTCGCTCGCTATGATAGCCTGCCAGACTGAACTGGACTGCCTCTACTGCGGTCGTCCGACGGTGCACACGGTCTTTTATGCCTCGCTCTATATTAAAAGGATCGTCTGCCATCGTTGCGCCCACGCCGTTGAAAAGCCAGCGGCTGTCTTACTCCGTCAATATTGCCGTGATCTCCCCTGGCGTGCTACCGCCCTCGCGCGTCGCCTAAAGCATGAGGCGCAGGCCGATCCACTGCTCTTCGTCTCCAGCTTGCCCCGGCGCGTGGTCAACAAACCGATCGAGCTTTCCCGCGAGCTGGCCGAGGTCTGTCTGTAGGAGCTAAGCTGATTGTGGCTCTCTCTGGCCATGTGCCTGCCGCGTTAGAGTATGACATCAGGAGGTTCGTATGATCGAGCAAGTTGCCCTCGTTGCCCTGGTGGCCTGGTGCTTGCAGCTGGCTCTGGCCTACTGGCAGGCGAGGCGCTTCTACCGCGAGGTGAGCCGCCTGCGTCGGCTGGGGCCTTGTGCCACTGCGATGGCTGGGGGGCGCTATCGTGGGCGCACCTACGTAGTGCTTGTTGCCCATCCCCAGCAGCGCACCATTCTCGCGGCCCGGCAGCTTCGTGGCTTCACCGTCTTTGCGCGGCTCCGTCCCCTGCCCCAGCTTGAGGGGTGGCATCTGGACGAGCTGCTCTCGCCCGAGAGGCTCAGCGCAGCTGGCCTGGCCCCGCGTCTGGCCGAGGCGATCGGAACTGCTGCCAACACGCTCCTGGAGGCGTTCGAACGCCGAAAGGCGGATGCAGCGGCTGAGGCTGACGGGGGCGTGGTCGCGCCGCGCCGGTCGCTGCAACCGTTGGTCTGAGAGGAGGGTTGTCGCTCACTCGCTCAATTGCCGACTTACTCGCTCGCTGGGAAAGCTGAGCGGTCCTCGCTGGGTGCTGCCTGGCTCTGGCTGCGGCCTGCTGTCCTGTGTGGTGGCCTGAGAGGACAAAAGATCGTCACATTGTCCTTTTGTCTGGAGGTGATCTTGTGGAGATCGCAGCCCGTATTGCCGAGGGTTTCATCGGCATGTTCCAAAGAGGGGGGACCCAGTTCGTCGGTCTGGTCACGGGCATTATCCCCCTGCTGATCGTGCTGATGACCGCCGTCAATGCTCTGGTACGCCTCATTGGCCCCGAGCGTATCGACAAAGTGGCTATGATCAGTAGCCGCAACGTCTTGCTGCGCTATCTGGTCTTGCCCTTCCTGGCCGTCTTCTTCCTGACCAATCCGATGGCCTACACGATGGGGCGCTTCCTACCGGAGAAGCAGAAGCCGGCCTTCTATGATGCGGCGGTATCCTTTGTCCATCCCATTCTTGGTCTCTTTCCCCATGCCAACCCAGGTGAGATCTTTGTCTGGGCCGGTATTGCCGCCGGCATTACGAAGCTCGGGCTGGGGCTGGGAGATCTGGCGATTCGCTATTTCCTGGTGGGCCTGCTGGTGATCTTTATTCGCGGGCTGGTGACCGAGCGCATCACGGCCATCATGTGGGCGCGGCGCTCGGCGCCGGAAGGCCAGGGTGAAGAAGCAACGTCGGCAACTGAGGCAGCTCCTGCCGTTGAGACCGGCGGGGCGGCTTTCGCTAGCGGAGAGGAGGCGTAGTCATGCAAGCTGTGGCGCGTGGTCTGGAGGCCATTGGGCGGGCCGTTGGCAATGTGGTCGGCATTCTCTATCAGGCTGGCCGCGACACCATTGACCAGGTGATTCGCAATATTCTGCCCTTCATGGCCTTCATCAGCATGATCATCGGCATCATTCTCTACACGGGGATTGGCAACATTATTGCTCATACCCTGTCGCCGCTGGCCTCGAATATTTTCGGGCTGTTGTTGATGTCGGTGATCTGTGCCATCCCGATTCTTTCGCCGTTGCTGGGTCCTGGGGCGGTGATCGCTCAGGTGGTGGGGACGCTGCTGGGTGTGGAGATCGGTCTGGGCCATATTCCGCCGCAGTATGCGCTGCCGGCGCTCTTTGCCATTAATCCCCAGGTCGGGTGCGACTTTATTCCGGTTGGGCTGGCTCTGGGAGAGGCCGAACCGGAGACGACCGAGATTGGGGTGCCGGCGGTTCTGATGTCGCGCCTGATCACGGGTCCGCTGGCGGTCGTGATTGCCTATCTGGCCAGCTTTGGGATGTATGCCGGCCACTGAGGCTGGTTGAGCAAAAGAGAGCGGACGCGCGGCGGGTTGGGCTGCGGCTCGGGCCAGGTGGGGTGACGGCCACGGAGATCGTGGACCGGCTGATCTGTTCTGCCTGCTCTGCTGCTGGAGCTGGTTGGTTGACCTGACCTGAGATCTGGCCTGAGCCGAGCCTTGAGCTACTGAGTGAGGAGAGAAAGGAGTGTGCGACGATGCCTTATCGTGCTGTCAAGATTTCGCGAGGACGCGGTGGCTGGGGCGGGCCGCTGGTTGTCAAGCCCGAGCCGGGGAAGGACCTGATCTACTGTGTCACCGGCGGGGGTATTCATCCGGTGGCGCAGCGCATTGCCGAGCTGACCGGGGGGCGGGCCTTCGATGGCTTTCGTTCTTCGGCCCCTGAGAAGCAGATCGCCTGTGTGGTCATCGACTGCGGTGGAACGGCGCGCATCGGGGTCTATCCGATGAAGAAGATTCTGACCATCGATGTCAAGCCCAGCTCGCCCTCGGGGCCGCTGATGAAGTTCATCACGGAGCAGCTCTTTGTGTCGGGGGTGCGTCCCGAGGATGTGCAGCTGCTTGAGGAGTCGTGACGGTGGTAGGTGGTTTGCTGTGAAGAGGCTGGTGCGGCTTGGCCTTGCTCTGCGCTGGTGTTCTCCGCGGGCGGTGGTGAGGGTGGGGA
>NZ_JADGIA010000335.1 GCF_019683635.1 Thermogemmatispora sp.
CGGCAGGGGTGCTACTCTTGCAGGCACTTCCTGCTTTGCTGAATATACCATTCCCCATTTACAATTGTCAATACCAATTGCATAGTCTGTAGGGAGAAATTTCTGTACAGAAGTCACATAATTCACTCACGGAGAGTGGACAGGATCGACAAGGCGGGGGAGAGTAGGCTATAATTGGATGGCAGTCTCTCTGAAATGGGGCAGAAGCCATGCAAGAACCCAGAACCTGGCGCGAGTTCCTCGCTGCTGTTATTCGGGACACCAAAGAGAAACAGCGCATAGCCAACGAAATGGGCGTTGACCCGGTCACGCTCACCCGCTGGGCGACGCACGAATCATCTCCGCGGCCACGCTCGCTGCTTAATCGCCTGGTTGAGGCGCTGCCGCCCCATCGCGAGCAGCTGATCCAGCTGATCCGCCAGGAGTTCCCGGACGCGCTGGAGGATGACCCCGGCTCGGTCTTCATCGACCCGGTTGTGAAGGATGTACCGCCGGTGCTCTATGCGCGTATCCTCGAAGCCCACGCGACGGTCGTGGAGAGCCTGCGCTCCTGGACGATTATGAACCTGGTGATGCAGCAGCTGATTCGCCAGCTCGATCCCCAGCATATCGGTATCGCCGCCAGCATTGCCCAGTGTCAACGTCCGCTTCCTCCCCAGCAGAAAGTGACCTGTCTCCGGGAGATCTTTCTGGAGAAGAGTCAGGCCCTGACAAGCATCGCCCGTCGTGGCTACTTTCTGGGGGCCGAGTCGTTGGTTGGCTACGCTGTCACCCAATGCCGCCCGATCGTGGTGCAGAATCTGCAGGAGGCTTCCGAGTTTGTCATTCCCCAGGCTCTGGTCAGCGAGGCCCGTAGTGCCGCCGCCTACCCCCTGCAGCGCGCGGGACAGGTGGCCGGCGCCTTACTGATCATCAGTACACAGCGCGACTACTTCCTGCACGGACGGCAGGCGCTCATTCAAAACTACGCCTATCTACTGAGCCTGGCTTTTCGCGATGATGAGTTCTTTGATATCAAAGATATTGAGCTGCGCCTGATGCCCTCTGAATCCGTCCAGAATGCCTATATGGCAACCTTCAATCAACGCGTGAATGAACTGCTGAGTCAGGCCGAACGACGAGGGCAGCCGTTGACGCGTCGCGAGGCTGAGGAGCAGGTGATGGCGGCGTTTTTGGCCACTCCTATGCAGTCGCCGACGGAGCAGGCTCCTGAGTGAGCACAGTTAGCTCAGCACATGCCACGCTTCAGGGAAGAAAAGAAAGGATCGCATGGGCTATGTTGACCGGTCTCCAGCAGGTTGAGACACTCTTGAACAGCAGCGGCACCTACATTATCGACGCGGAAAATACGGCTGAGCTGGCTCGCCTGCTGCATCATGGCCAGCTGGCTACACGGGCTATGGGCGGCCCCCTGCCGGAGCTGACAGATGTCTCGGGCCTGCAGGATGTGCTCGATGTGGCCTGCGGCCCTGGTGGCTGGGCTTTGGAGCTGGCTGAGACCTATCGCCATCTGCGTGTGGTCGGCATCGATATCAGTCAGCGTATGATCGAGTTCGCCCGGACACTGGCCGCGACTCAGCAGTTGCCAAATGTCTCTTTCCAGGTCATGGATGCCTTAAAGCCACTGGCTTTTAAGGATGAGAGCTTCGATTTAATCAATGCCCGCTTCATCTCAACGTTTATGCCGGCCCGCTCCTGGCCTGCTTTTCTACAGGAGTGCCTGCGCATCTGCCGCCCAGGCGGCATTATCCGTCTGACAGAGGCGGATCTGCCAATCTGTAATAAACCGGCTTGCGAGGAGCTGTCTCTCTTGCTGGCCCTCGGAATGACACGCGCCGGCTATACCTTCTCGGAGACACGGCACCACCTCGATGTTTTGCCCATGCTGGAGCGCTTGCTACGCGAGGCCGGCTGTGCCTCGATCCAGATGCGCGCCTACGCCGAGAGCATTTCCGCCGGCACGCCTCGCTATGAGGATTGGTATCAGAATGGTCTTGTCTCTCTTAAGCTGCTCGAACCGTTCTATCTGAAGGTGGTCGGCTTGAGCCGTGAGGCTTTCAATCGCCTCTATGAGCAGGCGCGCGCCGAGGCAGCGGACGAGAGCTTCTGCGGCCTGCAGTTCTTTTTGACGGTCTGGGGTTATAAGCCGCGGAGCTAGTGCTCATGGCCCGCAATATAGGCACGGATGCTGGGCAACCGCGCCAGACGCCGATAGGCGTGGTTGCGCAGTGCAACGCGCTGTTCATGTTGCCGCCGGTCCTCCGGCCAGTCACGATAGTGGCTGAGATCGATGCCCTGCTCCAGAAAGGCATTCTGGAGCGCTGTCGGCTCCTCACCAAAGCTCATCAATTCAGCCAGGTCGATAAGAAGGGCCCGCCTCTGCCCCTGGGGGAAGTGCTCTACTTCCCGAGCCACAATGGCAAACAGCTCCTGCTGATAAGCTCTTTCCAGGGCCTGCTCTGTCGGTTCCTTCGCTTCCATCTCTCTGAGCACGGGCAAATATTCCCCACCCGTATGAATCAGGCGTCGCTCGCGCCGATAGAGGTCCAGACAACAGTTGCAGGCAATGGTGAACAGCATATGTTCCGGCGACCGTGCCGGTGCGATCTCTCCACGCTCAACACGCGGTTGACGCTCGATGAAGCGCCTGACGCTCTCCTGGACAATGTCTTCGACCAGATCTTCTTCTTGACCGCGCCAGGCCGCAACGTTGTAGCGCGCAATCAGCCGCCGTACCTGACGACGCAGCCGGGCATAGAGTTCCTCCCAGTTCAGGGCCAGCAGGTGTGGACTGCCCATCTGTCCTTCTCCTCCCGGCAAGCAAGAGTGAGTGCTCCTCGCTTGCCTGTATAACTAAAAGAGAATTTCGATCAATACAAATTTTTTCTAAAGAGAAGTAATTGATGTGTTTATGTACCTGTATAATA
>NZ_JADGIA010000110.1 GCF_019683635.1 Thermogemmatispora sp.
GTTGCGGGTTTTGAAACGAGTAGCATCTTTGTCTCTCCGTGCGGTGTTCACTCTTCGTTGTGTAAGCTTCTATCGGACACATTGGCTCTCCCGGACCCCCACCTCTTTTCTCCCTCCCTCCTCTCTCGCCCTTTCTTTCTAGCTCTCCCTTCCTACTCTCCACAGCGGCGACGACCTCCCCTCCTTTACCCGCTTCCCTGAGATGGTACGATACAGGTTAGGAGTTCACGCACGCTTGCCGTGGCTCTTGCTCATCCATTATAATTAATGAAGCTGAATACTGTTGTAGCCGTCACCCATCGCTACGCTAGCGGACAGGAAACCCGAGTGGCGTAGGGGAGTTTTAGATGCGGTGGCCTCAGTCCTGAGTGAGTGGACTCTACGCACTTGCTACCGATTACGCTTCTCTCTCAGCTTTACTCCCCTAGCGACCATACCAGCTCTCTACTTTCCCCAAGATCGCGAACCTATGAGAGGATAGAGGACAGAAGAGCATGGCTACTTACAGCGACGCCTTCGAGGCCCGCTCAAGGCTGAGCGGGGACTATGGCACTGTTACGTATTACCGTCTTGAGGCGCTGGCCAGACACGGTGTCCAATTGGAGCGCCTCCCCTTCACGGTGAAAATCTTGCTGGAGAATCTGCTGCGTCACTACGATGGCGAGCTGATCACAGAGGAGACCGTGCTGGCTTTGGCGCGCTGGCAGCCAGGCAAGGCCGCCAGCAGCGATGAGGAGTTTCCCTTTATGCCAGCACGCGTGCTGCTGCAGGATTTCACCGGCGTTCCCGCCGTCGCCGATCTGGCTGCGATGCGCTCCGCCGTCGCGCGCATGGGCGGCGACCCTCAAAAGATTAATCCGCTGGTGCCCGCTGATCTGGTCATTGACCACTCGGTGCAGGTCGATGTCTTCGGCTCGACGCTGGCCTTCCAGCGCAACGTCGAGCGCGAGTACGAGCGCAATAGCGAGCGCTACGCGCTGCTGCGCTGGGCCCAGCAGGCGTTCCGCAATTTTCGGGTGGTGCCTCCAGGCACGGGTATTGTGCATCAGGTCAACCTGGAGTACCTGGCTTCGGTCGTGATGACGAAAGAGGCCCAGGGTGAGCGCCTCGCCTTCCCCGATACCCTGGTGGGCACTGATTCGCATACGACGATGGTCAACGGCCTGGGTGTGCTCGGCTGGGGCGTTGGTGGTATCGAGGCCGAGGCTGTGCTGCTGGGTCAACCGCTTTATCTGCTGACGCCCGAGGTGATCGGGGTACGCATCTTTGGCGCACTCCCAGAAGGGTCCACCGCTACCGACCTGGTGCTGACGGTAACCCAGCTACTGCGCAAGCGCGGCGTGGTGGGCAAGTTCGTGGAGTTTACTGGGCCTGGCCTGCGCTATCTCTCCCTGGCCGATCGCGCGACGATCGCCAATATGTCGCCGGAGTTCGGAGCTACCGCGACGCTCTTCCCTGTCGATGAGGAGACGCTGCGCTATCTCCGCAATACAGGGCGCGATCCTGAGCTGGTCAAGCTTGTCGAAGACTACACCCGCGCTCAGGGCCTCTTCCGCAGCGACGATGCCCCAGAGCCGCTTTTCGACGATCTCCTGGAGCTGGACCTGGCGACGATCGAGCCAAGCCTGGCTGGTCCACGCCGCCCCCAGGACCGTGTGCCACTGGCGCGCGTGGGAGAGGTCTTCCGCGAGACCTACGCGGACCGCATCGGCAGCAACGGCCATCGACGCAGCACCACTGTGCGCATCGGCGATACGCAGACGACGCTCAGCGATGGGGCGGTCGCTATTGCAGCCATTACGAGCTGTACGAATACCTCCAATCCTTCGGTGATGGTCGCCGCCGGTCTGCTGGCAAAGCATGCCGTGGAGCGCGGTCTGAGCGTGAAGCCGACCGTGAAGACCAGCCTCGCCCCTGGCTCACGGGCCGTTATTGACTACCTGGAGAGCGCTGATCTGCTCCCCTATCTGGAGGCTCTGCGCTTCCATCTGGTGGGCTTCGGCTGTACGACCTGTATCGGAAACAGCGGCCCTCTGCCGGAGCCGGTGGCGGAGGCCGTGCAGGCTAATGACCTGGTAGTGGCGGCGGTGCTTTCGGGCAACCGCAACTTCGAGGGCCGTATCCATCCCCAGGTGCGCGCAAGCTTCCTGGCTTCACCACCGCTGGTCGTGGCTTACGCTCTGGCCGGCACAGTCGACATCGATCTGTCGAAGGACCCTATCGGCTACGATGCTAACGGCGAGCCAGTCTATCTGCGTGACATCTGGCCAAGCCAGGAGGAGATCAATGCGGTGGTGAGCCGCGCGATCTCGCCCGAGCTGTTTAAGAAGAACTACAGCCACGTCTTCGAGGGCGACGAGCACTGGCGCTCGCTCAGCAACGCGACAGGGCCTCTGTTCAATTGGGACCCGAATTCGACCTATATCCAGGAGCCGCCTTTCTTCAAGGACATGGCTCTTGAGCCTCCTCCTCTGCAGGCCATCGAGGGGGCCAGGGTGCTGGTGATGCTGGACGACTCCATTACGACCGACCATATCTCGCCTGCTGGTAGCTTCTCGCCCGATAGTCCCGCGGGTAAGTACCTGCTGGCGCGCGGTGTGGAACGACGCGATTTCAATACGTACGGGGCACGTCGCGGGAATCACGAGGTGATGGTGCGCGGTACCTTCGCCAATATCCGCCTGCGCAATCGCCTGGTGGGCGGTAAGGAGGGTTATTATACGCTTCACCTGCCCGATGGCCAGGAGATGACAATCTACGATGCGGCCATGCGCTACCAGGAGGAAGGCGTGCCGCTGCTGGTCATCGCCGGCAAGGAATATGGCTCAGGCTCGTCACGCGACTGGGCCGCTAAAGGGCCGCTCCTGCTGGGGATTCGCGCGGTCATCGCTGAGAGCTTCGAGCGTATCCACCGCAGCAACCTGGTCGGTATGGGCATTCTGCCACTGCAGTTCCGCCCTGGCGAGAATAAGGAGTCTCTGGGTCTGACGGGGCATGAGCGCTATGATATCCTGGGCATCGAGCACGATCTGCAACCGCGCCAGGAGGTCACGGTGCGCGTGACTCGTGAGGACGGCTCGACCTTTACTTTCCAGACCATCGCGCGTCTGGACAGCAAGGTTGATGTTACCTACTACAAGAATGGGGGCATTCTGCCAACAGTCCTGCGCCGTCTGATCCAGGATTAGATCGGCCTGCCGACCAGGCAGAATGCGCCTCGGCAGGCACGAAGGCCTCTTCAGCGGGAAGATCCCTGCCCTGCAGGTTTGGAGAGCAGCCAAGGACGCTTCGCATGTGAGTGCGGCTCGGCGAGGTCTTTGGCTGCTCTCGTGGTTGAGAACGTGTCTGCCAATTCAGTGGACTGCTCTTCTCCTTCCCCAACCAGTACTTCTGCGGTTCACAAGCAGCACCACTATCAGTTAGGATAACCCGGTCGCTTCGATACGGTGGGGAAGAGAGCATCTTGAGCTGGTACCGCTTTGGCTGTGACCTTATTTGGGGCCGCGCCTTTCTCTGCCCCTCGTTACCAGAGTAAACGGGCCGGTTGCGAGGCTGGAAGGAGTGGCCTGGCGGCATCACCGTGGGGTGGCCTGCTTCCACCTCCGGTCAGAGCGCAGAGGAGGAAGAAACGATGAACGCGAGCGATGTCCTAAAATACGGTCATTTGACGGTCATGAAAACACTTGAAGGCTTTCCCGAGTCGGCGCGTGAGCAAAGTGGAGCGTGCGGGGTCTGGTCGGTCAAAGATATCATTGCTCACCTTGCCTCATATGAGCTGGTCCTGGTCGATGTCCTGGTCTCTTTCCTCGAAGACGATCCCACCCCCTACCTGGGGCGCTTTACCGAGCTGGGGCCACAGTTTAATGAGGCCGAGGTGGCGATGCGCAAGGCGTCCAGTTTCGCTGAGGTGCTCCAGGAGTATGTTTCAACCCATGAGCGGACGATGGAGCTGATCACCCGCATTCCGGCGGAAACTTGCCGCCAGCCAGGTACCCTGCCCTGGTACGGCGATCCCTACTCGCTCGATGACCTGATCGTCTATATGTACTACGGCCACAAGCGCGAACATAGCGCGCAGATCGCTGCCTTTCGCGATCACCTGCGCTAGGAAGAAGTGATCAGCCCAACCAGGTTCTCCGCTACTGCGCTGTGGCCGGTCCGAACCTCGCCAGGCAGCCAAAGGCGAGGCTGTTCCTGCTCCACGCCCAGCAGCTGAGCTTAGGGGCCTGGACAGCCAGGCTTCCCTCTCCTCGGCCTTCCCCGACATGTGCTATGCTTAAAGAAGCAGCCGCACTCTGGCTGCGGTGCTGGCATTCCTACCCCTAGCGGCGTCAAGCAGATGTCGACGAGGAGCGAGCAGCGCATGGGACAGATACCAGTTGAGCTACAGGAGCAGTACCGCACGCTCCAGGCATTGTTAGATCAGCTCGATCCGCGTGAACCGCCGACAGCGATCGTCGTGCCCCCTTCGCCAGAGCCACGGGGCCATATCATCGTCTTTCCCGCTTCCTTCAATCCTCCGACCACTGCTCATCTCTCTTTGCTGCACAAGGCTCAAGAGCAGGGAGGCGGAGATGTTCTGGTCTATGCGGCCATGAGCAAGCAGATCGTTGATAAAGAGCACGTCGAGCGCCCAACCTTGCTTGATCGCCTGGTATTACTGCAGCAAATTCTGCAACACGAGCTTCCTGGTGTGGGTCTGCTGCTGTTTAACCGTGGCCTCTACGTTGAGCAGGCGGAGGCAGTACGGCGCAGTTTTCCCAAGGTCAGCCGCCTTACCTTTCTGGTTGGCTTTGACAAGATTATGCAAATTTTTGATCCGCGCTACTATAGCGATCGCGATGCGGCGCTGCGTCAGCTTTTTCACCTGGCGCATCTGCTGGTAGCCCCGCGTGGAAGCAATGGCGAAGAGGAGCTAGGTGCTCTTCTGGAGCGGCCTGAGAATCGCCAGTTTGCCGAGGCGGTCCAGGCCCTGCCCTTCGATCCGGCCTATCGAGACATCTCCTCGACGCGCGTACGCCAGAACCCGACCGCCCACGCCCGCGATGTGCCTCCAGAGGTCCTGCGCTTCATCCAGGAAACCCACGCCTACGAGGCGCCTGCAGTCCCGGGCGCGCCAGACCCTTATGAGGAGCACTTGCGAGCTGTTGCAGCCGTGCTCAGGAAGGGGGCACCAGACGGAAAATGATGCGATGATTGCCAATTTGGATAACATCCCCTTCCTTGAGGACACAGCGCGAGATGCGCTGACCATTGACAAAAGTGCCGGTGGCAGAGCGACGATCTTCCAGCTCGTAGCGCCCATCCGGCAACTGACGGATGGTGGCATGCAGGCGACTGACCGTCAGATCTTCCAGGAAGAGATCGCAATCGCGACTGCGGCCAATGGTCATCTCGGGCAATAGCTCGAAGGTGCGCGGGACCCCTCTGACATTGCCCAGCTCCAGGCGAGCAATCACACTCGTTGCAGGGTCGGGCTGCCTGGTCAGGTGCAGCTCCTTCCCCCGCGAAGAGGCCAGTTGGAAAGGACGCGTGCCCTCATGGGCGTAAAAAGTGAGACGAGTATTGCCGAAGCGCAGCTCGTCCCCATCGCGCAGCAGAGCCTGCTTGACAGGCCGTCCATTCACAAAGCTATCGCCACTCCCATGATCATCGCGCAGCAGGTAACCTTGAGGCGTATATAGAATGCTCGCCTGCCGGCGATGGACGCTGACATCCTCCAGGAAAATGTCGCAGTCACGGCTGCGGCCTATCGTTGTACATTCATTCCACAGCTCAACACGCTTGTTCGGCAACGGCTCGCGATGAATTACCAAATAGGCGACCCCTGGCTGCTCTGAAGACTCTTGCAACATCTGGCGGCACTCCTCGCTGAGGCGTCTGTGTTCCCGAGTACGCATCAACCAAAACACATTCCGCATGGACCAGCATCCAGCTCTCTGTTCTCGCTCCGTTCTTGCAGGTTAGACCCACAGGCAAGCGGGCAGTGACACCGCTCTGGCCTAGCCAGGGCCCTCCCAGAAGGGCGGCCAGCTGGCAGTTCCACCAGCGACCTGGCCCTGGGCCGCGACTGAGACCGCGTGAGCGGCGGGGCGGCCTAAGCACTGGGGCGAGTAGAGTGCGCTTTCCTCTTCCCTCCCGCATTGATTGTAGCATACTATAGTACCACGGACACCGCAGAATGATCGATCCACTGGCCCGAGACAGCACCCGTCACGTGTCCTTACTCTGGAGAAGAGACGAAGGCAGAAAGTGACCCGTAGCAGCAGGCAGCCAGCCACTTGTTCTAATTCCAGCCTACATAGCGCAGGGCTTGAGAGATGCGCTGGCCAGCGTGCACCGCCGCCCCAATAAAATCGGAGAGGCGCGGATGAAAGCGCTCACTCGGCCCACCGATCGAGACAGCGGCTACCGCTGCTCCAAGATGATCAAAAATGGGCGCCGCCACGGCATCGACTCCTTCCTCTAGCTCACCACAAGAGACCGCATAGCCCTGCAGGCGGACCTGACGTAGCTCCTCGATGAAGCGTCGGGGATCAGTGATCGTTCGTTCTGTGTAGCGCTCCAGCTTCATCTGGCCAACCAACTCACTGAGGCGATGCTCCCACTGATAGGCCAGCAAAACCTTACCAGTTGAGACCGCATGAGCTGGTAGATGCTGGCCAGGCACGTTCACTACGCGCACAAAGAAATAAGAATCCTCTGTATCGATAATGACCACCTCCATCCCTTCCAGCACAGCCAGATGGACCGATTCGCGCGTCTGGTCGCGCAACTCCATCAGAATAGGCCGGGCCACTTTGCGTACTGCATGAGAACTCAGTACGCTCGCGCTCAGGGCCGTAACATGCAAGCTTAAGCCGTATTTATGCGTATCTTCATCCTGAATCAGTAAGCCCTCATTCACCAGGGCTGTCACCAAACGATGCGTCGTCGACTTGGGCAGGCCCGTCGCCTGGGCCAGGTCAGTGATCCCTAGCAAACGGCGACTATGAAAGGCGCGCAGCACACTGGCGATCCGGTGGACAATCTGGACAGTCTTTTCGCCATCCAGGGGCGCTCCATGCCGCATACGTCTCCCCCTTATACCGGCCTGCCTGGTTCGCCTGCCGGAATAGAGTGTCCCATAATTGATGAGTGGCAGTATAGTCAGACGGCTGAGGGAGTGTCAAGACTGGCATCCTCCTCGTGAGACGTTGTATCATACACCATGATCATGCAGGCCCAGCTGGGCCTCGTCAGGTCTGGTTTGGCCTGGCCTGGTCACCTCTGGCCGGCCAGACGGCCACAAAGATAGCCAGGCCAGGCATCCGCAAGAAGGAGTTTCAGCATCTATGACAACGCAACCGGGTCAGCAAGTCGTCGTAGACTATGATGTCCCCGCCCGCATGCGCGATGGGACGACGCTGCGCGCGAATATCTACCGACCGGCTGGTGAAGGACAGTGGCCAGTGCTGCTGACACGCCTGCCTTATGGCAAGGATCTGCCGCTGGGTAACGCCATTCTGGACCCCGTCCAGGCCGCCAGGCGCGGCTACGTGGTCGTCGTGCAGGACACACGCGGGCGCTTTACTTCTGAAGGCGACTGGGTGCCGATGGCCAACGAAGCCCGCGACGGCTTCGATACGATTGAATGGGCATCGCGCCTGCCCTACAGCAACGGCCAGGTGGGAATGTATGGCGCTTCCTACTTCGGCTTCACCCAGTGGTCGGCAGCGGTCGAGCAGCCCCCAGCGCTGAAGACAATGATCCCGCTCTTCACCTGGAACGACCCTTTCAATGGGGTGGTCTTCCGGGGCGGTGCGCTGGAGCTGGGTACAATGGCCCATTGGCAGCTGCAGATGGGTATGGACGTACTGATGCGCCGCTATCGCAACGACCCCCAGGCCCTGGGACGGGCCATCGCGCTCTGGGCAAAGGAGATGGATGCGCTGGGCAAGGAAGGCTATTGGTCGTTGCCCCTCAAGGAGTTCCGCCCGCTGAAAACCCAGGATATTGCTCCCGCGTTCTTCCTGGCCCTGGAGTTTCCGATGCAGCGCGCCGCCGCTGAATACATGAATATCAGCGGGAAACACGACCGTGTGACCGTGCCAGCCTTCAATGGCGGCGGCTGGTACGACATCTTCTTGCAGGATACACTGGAGCATTTCACCGCAATGCGTCAGCGCGGCGCTACCCCCCAGGCCCGCCAGAGCAAACTGCTGATCGGTCCCTGGGCCCACACTTCGCAAGGGACCCTGGTCGGCGAGCAGGCTTTTGGCCTCGCTTCGACCACCGCTTTTATTAATCTGCAGCAGGATTTCATGACCTATCAGCTGCGCTGGTTCGACTACTGGCTCAAGGGCATCGAGAATGGCATCTCCCAGGAGGCCCCCATCAAGATCTTTGTGATGGGCGCCAATATCTGGCGCGACGAGCAGGAGTGGCCGCTGGCCCGCGCCGTCGAGACGCGCTACTACCTGCATAGCCAGGGCCACGCCAATACCCTGCACGGCGACGGGACTCTCTCGACCGAGCCGCCAGAGGATGAGAGCGCCGACCAGTATACCTACGACCCCGCTAACCCGGTAATCACACGCGGCGGCGCTCTGCTGATGGCTCCTGAGTACCCCGCCGGCCCCTACGACCAGCGATCCACAGAGAGCCGTCACGATGTCCTGGTCTATACCAGCGCCCCCTTGCAGGCAGACCTGGAGGTCACCGGTCCTATCCGCGTTCATTTGTGGGCCGCCTCCAGCGCTCCCGATACCGATTTTGTGGCCCGCCTGGTCGACGTCCATCCCGATGGCTACGCCCAGAACCTGACTGACGGCATCATTCGGGCCCGTTACCGTCATGCGCCGCGAGGCGGAGATCCTTCGCTGATCGAGCCTGGCAAAGCGTATGAATACGTGATCGATCTGTGGTCGACCAGCAATCTCTTTAAAGCAGGCCACCGTATCCGCCTGGATATCACCAGCAGCAATTTCCCTCGCTGGGACCGCAACCCAAATACCGGCCAGCCACTGGGGGCTAGCGCCGAGATGATCTCCGCTCAGCAGACGATTCTCCATAATCGCGAGCACCCTTCCTATGTTGTTCTGCCGATTGTGCCCCACTAGTTGTGTCAGACGGCAGCCGAGCCTTCCTGGCCGCCGGTGAGAGGCACATTCGCTGATCAGATCGTGCGCTTGCTGGCCCTGGCGCGGCTGACCACACCGCGTCAGCAGCGTTTCTGTGGTTGTGGTCAAGAAGCCAATGTCAGGCTGCCACGCCTGACTGCCGAGAACCAGGCCACTACGGCCCTCAGCATTGCACTGGTCAGCACCAGAGACGCTCACCAGTCTGCATGATGTGGGAGAAGACGCCAAGATGGCCTGCTAGCAGCAGCAAAAAAAGCAGGAGGCCACCGAGCAGTACTGCTATGGCCAGGAGCGTTAGCGTCAGCACAAGTAAGCGGCTTGTGAGTAAAAGCGGCTCTGGCTCAGGTGGATGGGCGACAGCTTTGGCCTTGACCTCCAGACCGCGCTCGCCCTCGCTCAGCGGCTCCGGGGCAGGAGCTGGCTCGCTCTCTTCCGCAGCTACCTCTTGCCCCACCTGCTTCACTGCGGCGGGAGCTGGGGTCTGCCTCTGTCGCTGGCGCCTTTCCCGCTCCTCTTGCGCCCGCCTGAGCTGGGCCGCTGCCTTGAGCGGCGCCTCTTCCGGCTGCGGTGTGCGCCTCGGCGTCACTAGCTGCTCTTCGTCTGGCCCGGGTAAGGCCAGACAAGCGGAATGATTGGCCGCCACCGCCAGCGCTCGCACCTCGCTGCGCTGCTGATGCAGCTGGGCGCTCGCCTGCAACCTGGCCTGGATCACTGCGTCGTATGCCTGGGCAAAGGCCAGAATCGTCGGAAAGCGCTGCTCAGGCTTCTTGGCTAATGCCCGTAGAAAGATCTCATCCAGCTCTCGCGGCAAGGAGGAATTATAGACGCTGGGAGGCGTCGGAGGAGTATGATGGTGATGATGCAGAAGCTGGCTGGCAGTCCCCTCAAAGACCGCCCGTCCCGTGACAAGTTGATAGATCATGACCGCGAGCGCGTACTGGTCGGCAGGTGGACCAACAGCCACCGCATCAGCCTGGGCGGGATCGTCAAACTGCTCTGGCGCCATATAGAGCGGCGTCCCGACGGAGCGATGAAACGAACGGCCCTGGCGGTAAAAGGTCGCCAGACCAAAGTCAGCCAGCAAGAGATGAGGCCGGCCATGCGGAAAGATGCGATTCAGCAGAGCTGCCCGCTCGGCATCCACCGTAGGACTGAGCGGGCCGCGATCGACGCGGATCAAAAAATTCGTCGGCTTGATATCGCGGTGGACAATGCCATGATCATGGGCACACTGGAGGGCCGAGGCTGCCTGAAGCAGATAGTAGCCAGCCTCCTCCGCCGAAATAGGCCAGCTAAAGCCGTACTGCTGCGTCCGTCGCTGGAGCCACTTCCAGAGCGAGCCTTCAGAAAGATAGGGCATAACCAGATACGTAATAACCGTTGAGTCCGGTTCAAGTGTTTCTTCACCAAAATGATAAAGGGGTAAAATATGCTCATGTTCCAGCTCGGAAACAGCACGCGCTTCGCGGATAAAGCGACGAGCAGCCTGTATACCCTCGGGAGAAAGAGGAGCAGAGCGGAGATCGCTACAGATGACCTTAATAGCAACCTTGCGCCCGATCCGTTCATGCTGGGCAAGATAGATATCCCCCATCCCACCACTTTCGAGGAGTCGTAAGAGACGATATCCACCGAGCGTCTTCCCCACCAACATATTCATTCCGTTTGACCCTCACTACCTGGATAACAGACAGAAAGCTCGCCAGGAAGGAGCCGCGAGAGAGGTACAGTAATGCTCCCTGACGGGCAAAGAGAGTTTTCTGGTTCCTATTGTATAGTATACAGAGGGGCTACGAAACAAGACAGCAGGAGAGCCAGGGAAAGGGCACTTTCGTCCCTCTCCCCTACCCACCAAACCAGCCTTGAGCCGGGCCTAGACTTGCTAGGCCACAGCCTGCTCCAGCTGGGCCAGCGCTGCCGCAGCAGCCTCACGCACAGATGGACGCGACTGGAGTAAGTAGCGCAGGGCCGGTACTGATTCGCGATCGCGATACTGAGCAGCCAGACGGCAGGCGAAAGCCGCCACCGCCGGGGCCGGGTCGCTCAGAGCCTCACGCATAGCCATGCGGCTGCTCCACTGCTCACCACTGGCGTCCAGCCTCATCAGGGCCATGAAAGCAGCCTCGCGCACAACCGGATCGAAGTCATGGCAAGCCTGCACTACGAGATCGAGGCACTCACGAGCTTCAAGCAGAGCCAGAGAGCGCAACACGGCTACGGCGAGGATGCTGCCCGGCACACGCTCGTTTTCAGGCGGCAGGGGATCGGCGCGCTGGGCCTGGGCAGTGCGCTCCGAGAGGACAACAACTTCTATGAGGAGGCGACGAAATACATCTAGCGCCCGTCTTTCTCCAAGGGCAGCCAGCGCTTCACAGGCCAGACCCAGGCGCTGAGCTTCTTCAGCGCTCTCCAGACGGTTGGCTCTTTCTAAGGAGGCCAGCAGAGGTGCACACAATCGTGGCTCGCGCAGATCTAGCAGCGTCCTCACAACCGGCGACCAGGCTTGCTCATCCCGATCGTGGAGGGCCGCCAGCAAAATATCGCGTGCCGGTCCATTCATCCAACGCTCGATCTCGGGCACCAGGGGAAGGCAGCTCGTAACGGACTGGATGATCCGCGGTTCGCGAATGAGGCTGCGCACGATACCACTCCAGTAGCGCCCAAGGAGGAGAGCCAACTGGTGCAGCGCCACGACCTGTGGCCAGCCTCCATAGCGGCGCGCACTGGCAAAGAGAGCCTGCGCCAACGGCAGTAGCTCGTGTTCAAAGACCAGCGACGGCTGCTCAGGCTGCGTACTGGCGCTCCGAATGCTTTCAAGACAGACATAGTAACAGACCAGAGCGGCGTGCTGGATAAGCCTGGAAGGCAGCGTCACCTCTGGGGGCGGATCAAGATAGGCCTCTAAGGGAATGGCCCGATAGAGCGAGGGAGCTACATAGGCTTCGAGTCCCGGAATGCCCTCCAGACCCAGGGCAAGCAAGAGATCGAAGAAGCCCGGCTGCTTTAACTTCAGGCAGGCCTCGATGAGATCTATACGCGCCCAGCCCTCGGCTTCCTTTACCGCTCGCATGAGCGTTTGACGCGCCAAGAGAGTATTCTGTCGCAGCAGGGCTTGTGAGGCATAAAGCGAAAGATGCGGATCAAGAGCCAGACGCCCGAGGAGGATTGTCAGCTCCGAATCTTTATAGCTGCCGAGCATCAGCACAGCCAGGCGGCGAGCTTTCCCCAGAGGCGTCTCCATCTCTTGGTTGCCTGGGTCGCCACGCGCGATCAGCGCCTGCCAGACCGGTATCAGACTGCCGGCGCGGTCTATTTCATACAGATGAGCAGTGACCACCGGCGCCCACTGGGGGAGCGGGCTGAAGTCGAGCAGAGGCACCAGGCGCCTGGCTGCCTCCTCCACACTGAGGACCCCCCAGCGCAGATCGGTGAGCAGCGTCATGACATCGGTACGGAGTCGGCTCAAGCGCTCCCTGACCGCCAGCGATTCGACATCCAGGGGAGGCTGTGGCTGACGCGCAAGCAGATGCTCCGGGGTGGCAGCATACTCCAGCGGCCTTCTTCTCCCTTCCAGATCAGTCGCCGTCGTCGCTGCCCCACTCTCGCCAGGCTGCTCCGCGGCCTCTGCCGGCCTTGCCGACGACGCCGCTCCTTCCTCGGCTGCAAGAGCCTGGCCCTCTTCCTGCGCCGCCGACGCTGCCTGCGGCTTCATCTCCACACTGAGCGTCTCCTCATCCGAGACTGGCGTCGCTCGGGCCTCCTGCCCCGACGCCGACGCTGCTGGCTCTGGCTGATCATGATAGACGTCTGTCATTCTCTTGCAGTATCCTCCTTTCAGTATCCTCGTGCGGATCAACTGGGGCCATACGGCCTCCTGCCGGCGGCACCAGCGGTCAGCCAGGCTCTTCGCTATTGTATGCGCTTCCGCTTTCTCCAGTCAAGATTGTGGCGGCCAGCCTTCTTCATAACGACGGACCTCTCCCGACGCCTCAGACTATGCAGGACAGTCCACCTTGTCAGGCCCTACCAGCGCCAGGCCGGTCAGTCTAGTATATAATTATAGGGGTAACCCCTGCATGCAACGCATACCGCAGAGGCGACCGCAGGCCAGAAACGCACTGCACTATTTTCTTAAGGAGTCGGAGCAATGGCAGTCATACGTACCTCGCTGGTAGATCTCAAAGTCAATGGCAACGGCGCCTACGCCTTCCTGGCCCAGCCGGACGATGACCAGAAGCACCCCGGTGTTGTGATGATTCAGGAATGGTGGGGCATCGAGCCCCACATTCAAGACTTGGCGCAGAAGCTGGCCACCGAGGGTTTTATTGTGGCTGTGCCCGATCTCTACCACGGCAAAATTGCCACAGAGCCAAATGATGCGCTCAAGATGATGATGACCATGATCCACGAGAAGATGGATCGCGCCACCAAGGAGATCATCGGAGCTTTGGAGACCCTGAAGGCCATGCCCTCGGTGGAACCGAAAAAGCTCGGCCTCATTGGCTTCTGCGTCGGCGGCTTGCTGACCTATAAGGTGGCTGAACGCTACGCCGATCTGGCCGCGGCTGTCCCCTTCTACGCTGGCGGCTATGATCCCCAGCCCGAGAATGTGGCCCATGTGACCGCCCCCATTCTGGCGATCTATGGCCGCTACGACGACAGTATCCCAATGGAGCAGGTCGAGAAGGTTGAGCAGGTCTACAAGGAGGCGGGCAAGGACATCACGGTCAAGGTCTATGATGCTGGCCATGCCTTCCTGAACCCAATGCACGGCATGGGCAACGAGAAGGCCGCTGCCGAGGCCTGGCCGCTGGCTGTGCGTTTCCTCAAAGAGAAGCTCAGCCAGTAAGCAGACTGGCCGCTGTTCCCCGAACCGGCCACGGCCAGAGGCCAGCCGGACGGGGAATGAGATGAGGGTTATTGGGCCTCCGATGTTAACCGCTCTCTTCTTGGGCATCTCCTACGGCTTCACCGCCGGTATCAGCCCGGGTCCGATGCTTGGCCTGGTGATCACGCAGACGCTACAGCGTGGTTGGCGCGCTGGCAACCTTGTGGCGCTGGCCCCGCTCATCACCGATCTGCCTATTATCGTGCTCGCCGTCCTGCTGATCAGCCAGTTGCCGGCCAGCGCCCTTGGCTGGCTGGCGGTGGCCGGCGGCCTTTTTGTGCTCTACCTGGGCTGCGAGACGGCTTTGACTGCCTATCGCTACGCTCGTGACGCTTCTTCCTCACAGGCCCTCTCGTCCCCTATCTCCGCTAGCGCTGCCAGCAGCACCGTCCTCTGGCGCGCCGTCGTGACTAACGCCTTGAACCCCCATCCCTATCTCTTCTGGGGCACAGTGGGGGCTCAGCTGCTGATCCGCAACTATGAGGAACAGGGGACCGGCGGCCCCATCTTGCTGCTGCTCGGCTTCTACGTTTTCCTGGTTGGCAGCAAGCTCGCTATCGCTTTTGCCGTCAACCGGAGCCGGCACTGGCTCCAGGGACCACTCTATCGCCTGGTGCTTTTCTTGAGCGCCTTGCTGCTGATAGCGCTCGGTCTCTGGCTCGTCGCTGAGGGTTTGAGGAGTTTGCTCTAAGACCAGGTACCAGGCAGTCAGAGAGCCTGGCCGTCGCTTATCGGCGCTGGCAGAGTAAGGCGGCTGGCCCAAGACGACAAGCTGGTTTTGGTGCTTTCTTTTCTCTCTCTCTTTCTTGACATGTTGATAGCAGATCGCTATAGTAGAAAAGATGATTTAGCAAATAGCTATGTGAGGCACTATGGATCTCGCTGAGAAGCTCAGGCATTTACGGAAGGTGGAAGGAGAACTACGCGGCCTCAATCGGCCTATGACGCAGACAGAAGTCGTCGCCGCTATGGAGAAGGAACTCGGTGAGACCATCAGCCAGGCCTACCTGTCGCAATTGGAGAGTGGGAAGCGGGTCCACCTGACAGCCTTCACTCGCGATCTGCTGGCGCGCTTCTTCAAGGTGCATCCAGGCTATCTGGTGAGCGACCCGCCCGACTTCAGTACCGACCTGTTGACCGACGTGGCAGAAGAGAGCGATCGCCTCTCTACCTGGCTGGAGGCCAGCGCAGAAGAGTGGCAGACAGAGCCAGAGGTAGCTGGTTTTTTCTCTGCCCTGGCGCGCACAACGGACCCGCGTCGTTACCTGGCCCTGCTCAGCGAGCTGCTGGCCCTGCCCCTGGCTGAGCTAGAGCAGCTCGTGCGCACCCTGACGGCGCCCGGCGCGGGCGCTACAGAGCGCGAAGTGACCTCGTAGTTGCAGTTGGACCAGCCAGAGGATCAGCTCCCTCGCAAGGTTGGGCCTGCCCCTTCTTCTCTGGGGGGCAGCGCTACAGGAAAAGGGTCATGGCGTTGTACACCTTCAAAGGTGAAGCGTCTATACACAGTGGATCTGAAGGAAGAGCGTGCGACGATGCTCTCGTGCGAGCCGGGAGCAGAGGCGCACCAGCAGCAGCAAAGGAGCCGGGTTATGGTCATTGCCACTGATCCGCTTTCGCTCGTCTTTATTGGTTGTTTCCTGTTCGGGACCTTTTTCTTGGTCATTTCGGCGCTGCTCGGGGGTCTGGGGCACGGCCTGGCCCACCATGCCGGCGGCCTTGCTTCCCACGCATCCACCGGTCTGCATGGCCTCGCCCAACAGGTGCACCTGCCCCATGTTCATCCAGGCTCGGCAGCTCCTCACGCCCATGTGGTGGCCGACGGGAGTCACGGTAGCCACGCTTCCGCTTCCACTCACGTCGGGCATGCCAGCCAGAGCGGTCAGCCCTCTCAGGGAATGTCTGCTTCGTGGTTCTCCCATCTGCTCACTTTTGTCAATCCCTGGAGCCTGATTTTCTTCCTCCTCGGATTCGGTTTCTTCGGCTATGTTTTCCATAACGCTACCCATCTGGATGTCCTCTTCTCGCTACTTCTGGCCCTCATCACAGGCTTGCTACTGGCCGGGCTGGTGCTGGCGCTGCTATTCCGCATCTTCGGAGATAGCGAGGCCGAGACCATTCAGGATGTCTCGGACCGCACAGGCCTGATCGGTAAGGTCAGCTTGCCAATCCGCCAGAATAGCATCGGCGAGGTCATCTATGTCTCGCCCGGCGGCTTGCGTAAGAGCGTACCAGCCCGTAGCGTCGATGGTCAGCCTATCGAACGCGGACAGGAGGTGATCATTCTCCACTACGAACACGGTATCGCCGAGGTGGAAACCTGGGAACGGTTCTTCGAAGGCGAGCCGGGACAGCAGCCGCTGCGTACGCCAACTGGGGCAGAGTTGGAGCAGTTGCGCACGCTCCTTCAGGATCAGGACGGAAATGATCGCTCCGAGTTGCTTACTGGCAAAGATCTCCTCTGACACGCAGGAAAAAAGCTACCCTTGTAAGTAAGGAGTGTCTGTCATGTTCGAAGGCGTTCTCGGGCCGGTTGTCGGCGGCGTCTTGCTACTCGTGGTACTGGTCATCATCGCTATCGCTCTCTGGGCCAGCATGCTGCGCAAGGTCGGGCCAAACCGGGCTTTGATTATCTACGGCGCCGGCGGCACCGATGTGGTCACCGGCGGCGCAAAGTTCGTCTTCCCGCTGATCAGCCGCGCTCAGGAGTTTCCGCTTGAATTGATGTCTTTCGATGTCGCGCCCGCTCAGGATCTCTATACGTCCCAGGGGGTAGCTGTCAATGTCGAGGCAGTTACTCAGATCAAGGTCCGCTCCGACAAGGAAAGCATTAAGACGGCAGCGGAGCAGTTCCTGAGCAAGAGCCAACAGGAGCGCGAGAATCTCATCCGCCTGGTGATGGAAGGACACCTTCGCGGTATTGTGGGGCAGCTGACAGTCGAGGATCTGGTCAAGGACCCGGAGAGCGTGAGCGCTAAGATGCTCAAGACGGTCAGCGCCGACATGGAGAAGATGGGCCTGGAAGTCATCTCCTTTACCATCAAGGACGTGCGCGACAAGAATGACTATATCGCCAATATGGGGCGCCCACAGATCGCCCAGATTCGCAAGCAGGCTGACATTGCCGCCGCCCTGGCCGCCCGCGATACGCAGATCCAGCAAGCGCAGGCGGCGCGTGAAGCGGCTATTGCTCGCTCGCTTGCCGATCAGGAGCGCGCGAAGGCCGAGGCCGAGTCACAGGCCAAGCAGGCAGAGTATCAGCGCGATCTGCTGCTCAAGAAGGCAGCCTTCGATGCCGAGGTCAAGAAGCAGCAGGCGGCTGCCGATAAGGCTTACGATATTCA